>NZ_QURH01000905.1 GCF_003428695.1 Actinomadura logoneensis | reverse complement strand
GCACGGCCCGCCGGACGCCGCCCAGCGCGAGCGGCACCGGCCCGCGCCGGGCCTGTCCGGGGAGGCCCTGTCCGGACGGGGCCTCCCCGGGCGGCGCGATCCCGTGCTCGGCCAGCTTCCGGCGGCCCTCCGCGCTGATCCAGTCGGTGGTCCACGGCGGGTCCAGGACGGTCCTGACCCGCACGTCGGCATAGCCCGCCGCGCGCAGCGACCGGACGACGTCGGCGCGCATCTCGGCCATCGCCGGGCAGCCGCTGTAGGTGGGCGTCAGCGCGACCGTGACCGACCCGTCCGGGGCCTCGGCCACCTCCCGCAGCACCCCGAGATCGGCCAGCGTCAGCATCGGCAGCTCCGGGTCGGCGACCCGCTCGGCCACCTCCCGGGCGCTCCCGGCACCTCCCGCCGGATTCGCCGGGCCGGTCACCATCGGCCTCCCGGAAGGGCGCGCGCGACGCTCTGCATCTCGAACAGCAGCGGCGCCAGGCACGGCGTGTGCACCCCGGCGCGCCCGTCGCCGTCCATCGGCTCGAACTCCGGGACGGTCAGCGTCGCCGCCTCCGCGACCTGCGCCAGGACGCCGACGACCTCGTCCCGGACGCTCCCACCGCCGCCCTCCCGGTCCAGCTCCCCGGACGCGCGGAACAGCTCGTCCACGTAGGGCGCGACCGCCTCCAGGCCCTCCCGCATCCGGCGGTGCGACTCGTCCGTGCCGTCCCCGAGCCGGACGACCCAGTCGGCGGCGTACTGCCGGTGGTAGGCCAGCTCCTTCACGCCCTTGGCCGCGACCGCGCGCAGCACCGGATCGGCGTGCGCGGCGGCGAGCCGTCCGAACACCGCGAGCCGGTGCGCCGAGAACACCAGCAGCCGGGCCATGGAGAACGCGAAGTCGCCGTTCGGCAGCTCCACCAGCCGGACGTTCCGGTAGTGCTCCGGCTCGCGCAGGTACGCCAGGTCGTCCTCGGTGCGGCCGGTGCCGTCCACCTGGCCGGCGCGGGTCAGCAGCATCCGCGCCTGGCCGAGCAGGTCCAGGCCGATGTTGGCGAGCGCGACCTCCTCCTCCAGCTCCGGCGCCAGCGTGCACCACTCCGCGAGCCGCTGCGACGCGACCAGCGCGTCGTCGCCGAGCCCGACGCACAGCGCCGCCAGCTCTGCGGGGTCGACGCCGTCTGGGACCTCGGTGTCCACCCCGTGCAGCGGATCCTCGAACCCGGTGCCGAACGCCCACCGCGCGTCGTCCTGCCCCTCGGCGAGCGACAGGTAGACGTGGTCGTCTTCGCGCATCGCGGCCTCCTAGATGTGCGGGACGTCGTCGGGGATGTCGTAGAACGTCGGGTGCCGGTAGACCTTGTCGCCGCTCGGCTCGAAGAACGGGTCCTTCTCGTCCGGCGTCGAGGCGGTGATGTCCGACGAGCGCACCACCCAGATCGACACGCCCTCGTTGCGCCGCGTGTACAGGTCGCGGGCGTGGGTCAGCGCCATCCGCGCGTCCGCCGCGTGCAGCGACCCGACGTGGACGTGGTTCAGCCCGCGCTTGCCCCGGACGAACACCTCGAACAGCGGCCAGTCCTCGTTCATCGCGCCTCCCGATCGCCCGGCCCCGCCTCGGGACCCGCCTTCGGCGGTACCCGCCCCTGGCTCCGTCCGGCCTCCGCCTCGCGGCGCGCCGCCTGCTTCCTCGCGTGCGCGGCGGCGGCCTCCCGGACCCACGCGCCGTTCTCGTGGGCGCGGCGGCGCCGCTCGATCCGTTCCTCGTTGCACGGGCCGTCCCCGCTGATCACGCGCTTCAGCTCGTCCCAGTCCGGGGTGCCGAAGTCGTAGCGGCCGCGCTCGGCGTTCCAGCGCAGTTCCGGGTCGGGCAGCGTGACGCCCAGCTTCTCCGCCTGCGGGACGGTCATGTCCACGAACCGCTGCCGCAGCTCGTCGTTGCTGTGCCGCTTGATCTTCCAGGCCATCGACCGCGCCGAGTTGGGGGACGCGTCGTCCGGCGGCCCGAACATCATCAGCGACGGCCACCACCAGCGGTCCACGGCGTCCTGCACCATCGCCCGCTGGGCGGGGGTGCCGCGCATCATGGTCAGCAGCAGCTCGTAGCCCTGCCGCTGGTGGAAGGACTCCTCCTTGCAGATGCGCACCATCGCGCGCGCGTACGGGCCGAAGCTGCTGCGGCACAGCGGCACCTGGTTGCAGATCGCCGCGCCGTCCACCAGCCAGCCGATCACCCCGACGTCGGCGAACGACAGGGTCGGGTAGTTGAAGATCGACGAGTACTTCTGCCGGCCCTCGATGAGCCGCCGGGTCAGGTCGGCGCGGTCCACGCCGAGCGTCTCCGCCGCCGCGTACAGGTACAGGCCGTGGCCCGCCTCGTCCTGCACCTTGGCGAACAGGATCGCCTTGCGGCGCAGCGACGGCGCGCGGGTGATCCAGGCGCCCTCCGGCTGCATCCCGATGATCTCGGAGTGCGCGTGCTGGGCGATCTGCCGGACCAGGGTGCCCCGGTAGGGCTCGGGCATCCAGTCGCGCGGCTCGATCCGCCGGTCGTGCGCGATCACCTGGTCGAAGTGCTCCTGGAGGCGGTCGTCCGCCCCGGCCGCGGCGGCGGTCGCGGTCTGCGTCATCGGCCCCACTTCCTTACCGACCATTCGTTCAGTAATTAGTCTGAGGGATGGCACCCGTCCACGGCAAGACGACCCGGAAGGACCCGGACATGACCGACACCCACGAGGGCCCCGTGCCCGCGATGCTCGCGGCCGACCGGGCCTCCGCGGAACTCGGCATCGAACTGATCGACTGGGGGCCCGGCACCGCCGACCTGCGGATGACCGTGACCGAGAGCATGGTCAACGGGCACGGCCTGGCCCACGGCGGCTACGTCTTCCTGTTCGCCGACACCGCCTTCGCGTGCGCCTGCAACAGCCACGGCCCGGTCACCGTCGCCGCCGGCGCCGACATCACCTTCGTCGCGTCCGCCTACGCCGGGGACGTCCTGCGCGCCGAGGCCCGCGAACGCGTCCGGTACGGGCGCAGCGGCGTCTACGACGTCACGGTCAGGCGCGGGGACGAGGTCGTCGCGGAGTTCCGCGGCCGCTCCCGCGAGCTCGCCCGGCGCGGGAGCGGTCCGCGGGCTGTGTCAGAGTGACCGGCATGAGCACCACACCCGTCACGGGAGGACGGCGCGGACGCCCCGGCTACGACCGCGCCACCCTGCTGGACGTCGCCGTCGCCGCGTTCAACGAGCGCGGCTACGACGGCACCGGCATGGAGGAGCTCTCCCGCCGCCTCGGCATCACCAAGTCCGCCATCTACCACCACGTCTCCGGCAAGGAGGAGCTCCTCGAACTCGCCGTGGACCGCGCCCTCGACGCCCTGTTCGCCGTCCTGGACGCCGAACTGGACCGCCCGGTCACCGCCACCGAGCGGCTGGAGGAGACCGTGCGCGGCGCCGTCCGCGTCCTGGTGGACGAGCAGCCCTACGTCACCCTGCTGCTGCGGGTGCGCGGCAACTCCCCGGTCGAGCGGCGCGCCCTGGAGCGCCGCCGCGAGTTCGACCACCGGTTCGCCGGCCTCGTCGCCCGCGCCGCCGCCGAGGGCGGCGTCCGCGACGACCTCGACCCCGGCTTCGCCGCGCGCGTCCTGTTCGGCGCGGTCAACTCGCTCACCGAGTGGTACCGCCCCGACGGCGGCATGACCCGCGAGGCCGTAGCGGACGGCCTGGCCACGTTGCTCTTCGACGGCCTCCGCCGCCCCTCCCGACCGCCCGCCTAACCCGACCCGCCCTCCCCGGCCGCCGCACCCCCCACGCCCGCCCCGCCTTGCGGACCCGCAGCGCCTTGTGGGCCTGCTGCGCCCTGCATGCCTGCCGCGCCTTGCGGGCCTGCTGCCCCCTCCGTGCCCGCCGCCCCCTCCGTGCCCGCTGCGCCTTGCGGGCCCGCCGCGCCTTGCATGCCTGCTGCGCCTTGCATGCCTGCTGCGCCCTGACCACCCGGCGCGCCCTGACCACCCGGCGCGCCCTGACCACCCGGCGCGCCCTGCCCGCTCGGCGCGCCCTGCCCGCTCGGTGTGCCCTGGCCCCCGGGTGTGCCCTGACCTCCTGGTGTGCCTTGACTTCCGGGTGTGCCGGGCTCACCGTTCCCGCCCAAGCCGCCCAAGCCGCCGGGGACGCTCGGTCCGGCGGGGCCGTTCGGTGCGCCGGGAAGGTCCTGGCCGCCCGCCGCGCCGGCACCGCCGGGCATGCTGGGGCCGCCCGGCTCCCCGGGACCGCCCAGTCCGCCGGGGGAGCCGGACAGGTTGAGACCGGCGGGGATGGCCACGCCACCCGGTTCTCCTGGTTGCCCCGGGTCTCCCGCCTCGCCTGGCTTGGCGACCCCCGGTCGCCGGACGGGGAACAGCAGCCGGGAGCGCACCGGCCGGGACGAGGACGAGAGAGGGAAGAGCGGCGGGACCGGCCCTGTCTCGGGAGCCGCGCCCACACGAACAATCATCGCTCCTCCGTCCGACCGTCCCTGGATCCGGAAGTCGTGGCCTCCCCAGCGCATCGAGCCGGAGAACGCCCAGTACCCCGGGGGGCGCTTCTGCCGCCCTTCCGTGCGGGGCTCCCGCTCACCGCCTGGTGCCGCGCCACCGCGCGTGCCCCCGGTCGAGGATGCGGACGCGGGCAGGAGAACCCACGTCAACCAGGGACCCGGGTCGGGCCCCCGGGGCGCCGGAGCAGCCGCCGGCGCCGGCTCGGCCTCCGCGGCGGGCGCGGCCCCCCGAGCGGACGAGTAAGACGACGTGGATGAGGTGGATGAGGTGGACGAGGTGGACGAGGTGGACGCCCTCGACATGGCGGACGCGGCAGAGGCGGCGAACGCGGCAGAGGCGTTCGGGACGGCGGCTGTGCCGCACAGCACGGAGGTGACCAGCACCCTGGAGCGAATGATTGTGATCATGCGATCACTGTAAGTCGCCGAACGATCACAATCCGGGCGACGCGCGCCCGGCTCGCCGGATTTTTACCGGCCGGTTCCCCGGCCGCCTTCCAGTGGGTTCCCGGACGGTCCCGCGACGGCGTCAGCCCGCCCGGCACCCCGTGACGCGGCCGTCCTCGACCGTGAGGTTGAGCCGTCCCTCGCGGTACTCCATCGTCACCACGGAACCGGGTTCCAGCCGCCGGACCTCCGTCCAGCCGCGCTCCCGCGCCCGCCGCTCCGCGTCGTCCGCGCCGAGGCCCACATAGGCGTCCAGGTCTTCGTCCCGCTGCGGCCGTTCGTCCATCCCGCCATGATCCGCCGGGCGTTTGCCGAGGTCAACCGGCCCCCCACCGGAAAGCACCACAAAGCCGGACGATAGGTTTCTCCGCTCCGGCCCCCGCCCCTTCGGCCGGGGCCACCACGCATGTCATTTACCTACCGTTTCGAAAGGCAAGGCAGGCATGTCGGAGGAAGGCACGCGGAAGCACCCCGTGGACGAGGTGCTCCCCCTGCCCAAGCTGGCCCTCTACGGATTCCAGCACGTCCTGGCGTTCTACGCCGGAGCCGTCGTCGTCCCCATCCTGGTGGCGAGCGGCATCGGGCTGTCCCCCCAGCAGCTCGTGTACCTGATCAACGCCGACCTGTTCACCTGCGGCATCGCCACGATCATCCAGGCGTGGGGATTCTGGAAGATCGGCGTGCGGCTGCCGATCGTGCAGGGCGTCACCTTCACCGCGGTCGCCCCGATGATCGCCATCGGCCAGGGCGCGGCCACCCCCACCGCCGCGCTGCTGGCCATCTACGGCGCGACGATCACCTCGGGGATCGTGATGTTCCTCGCCGCGCCCTTCCTCGGACGGGTGCTGCGGCTGTTCCCGCCGGTGGTGACCGGCACCGTCCTGACCATCATGGGCCTGCTGCTCATCCCGAACGCGCTCACCGACGCCGCCGGCGGCGCGGCGCTCAAGGGCAAGCCCGACTTCGGCAGCTGGAAGCACCTGATGTACGCGGGCGGCACCGTCCTGTTCATCGTGGTGCTGTACCGGCTGCGGCGGCCGTTCCTGTCCAGCGTCGCGGTCCTGCTCGGCCTGGTCGGCGGGACGGTCGTCTCGTGGCTGCTCGGCGACACCTCGTTCGACCAGGTCGGCCGGTCCGACTGGGTCGGGGTCACCACGCCGTTCCACTACGGCGCCCCCACCTTCCAGATCGGCGCCTGCGTCGCCATGCTGCTGGTCATGATGGTGACGGTCGTCGAGACCGTCGGCGACTCCAAGGCGACCGGCGAGATCGTCGGCAAGCACGTCAGCGACGAGGACGTCACCCGGGCGTTCCGCGCGGACGGCCTGTCCACGGTCCTCGGCGGGACGCTCAACGCCTTCCCCTACACCTGCTTCGCGCAGAACGTCGGGCTCGTCCGGCTGACGGGCGTCCGCAGCCGGTTCGTCGTGGTCGCGGCCGGGTTCATCATGATGGTCCTCGGGCTGTTCCCGAAGGCCGCCGCGTACGTCGCGTCCATCCCGCCGGACGTGCTGGGCGGCGCGGCCATGGTCATGTTCGGCATGGTCGCGGTCGTCGGCATCCAGACGCTCGGCCAGGCCGACCTGCGGGACGAGCGGAACGCGCTCATCGTCGGCGTCAGCATCGGCATCGCGTTCGTGCCGTCCACCATCCCGGCGTTCGGCGAGCACATGCCGCGCGACGTCTCGGCCATCCTCAACAGCGGCATCACCCTCGGCAGCATCACCGCGATCCTGCTGAACCTGGTGTTCAACGTGCTCACGCGCGAGAAGCCGGCGCCCGCCGCCGAGGCCGCGGGGCCGCCCACGGCCGGCCCCGCCGGGGGACCGGCCGGCGAG
>NZ_QURH01000907.1 GCF_003428695.1 Actinomadura logoneensis | reverse complement strand
GGCCGGCCGGCGCGGTCCGCGGGACGGTGGCGGCGGGGACGGCCGTCGCGCTGGGGCTGGCGCCGCTCGGGTCCGTCGCGGCGGCTGCCGAGCCCAGGCCGTCCGGCAAGGAGCTGTCCTCCCGGGCCTTCCAGCTCGCCGACCAGTTAGAGCGCCTCACCGAGCAGTACAACGGGCTCAGGGTGAGGCTCAAGGAGGCACAGACGGCCGCGAGGGCGGCCACCGCGAACTCCCGGCGGCAGCAGGCGGTCCTGGGCGGGGTGCGCGACCGGCTGAGCCGTCTGGCGGCGGCCAGTTACATGCAGGGCGGCGGGGCGACGGACCCGGCCGTGACGTTCGCCGTCTCGCGCGACCCGCAGCAGGTCCTCGACCGGGCCGCCACCCTGCGGTACCTCGCGACGCAGAACAGCACGCGCTTCGTCGGCCTCGTCCAGACGATGCAGGCGGCCGACCGGGCGTTCAAGGACGCGCAGCAGCGGGCGCAGGACGTGACCGTCCTGCGCGACAGGGTGAACGCGCAGCGCCGCCAGGTCACCGACACCTACGAGAAGATCCGCGGACGGCTCGTGAAGCGGGACCCGGCGTCGGTCGCCAAGCTCCCGGTCGTCGGCGACGACCTGGGCGCCAAGGCGCTCCGGCTCGCGATGACCAAGATCGGCGACCCGTACGTGTGGGGGGCGTCCGGGCCGTCCACCTTCGACTGCTCGGGCCTGGTCATGTGGGCCTACGAGCAGCTCGGCGTCAACCTGCCGCACTACACCGGGGCCCAGTACAACGCGGGCACGCACGTCTCCCGCGACCGGCTCCGCCCGGGCGACCTCGTCTTCTTCTATCCGGACCTGCACCACATGGGGCTGTACGTGGGCGCGGGCAAGATCCTGCACGCGCCGCACACCGGCGACGTCGTCAAGATCGACAACATGGGCGGACGTCCCTTCGCCGGCGCCGTCCGCATCAACTGACCCAAGACGAAGGTGGTCGCCGGGGTCGTTCGGGCAGGGGCGGGCCCGGTGGGGCGAACCTGGGAGCCTCGCGCGGACGCGCGGGTACTGGGGGGGGGCACGCCCGTTCAGGACGCGCCGAGGCGGGAGGGGCCGGCGAGCTCGTCCCGCGGCGACGCCTGGGCAGGGGGCGCCGCTGCCTCGGCTGGGCGTCGCCGCCACGGGGTCGGACGGTGCGCTCGTCGGATCGGCCGGGACGCCGTCGGTGCGGCCTCGCCCGCGCGGGGCGTGCCGTACCTCCCGGTCGGGTCGGTAGCGGTCAGATCAGCTGCCTCCGGGCCGCCCACACCACGGCCTCGATAGGGGTGTTGACCTCCAGCCGGTCGCAGATGGTCCGCAGCCGGCGGCGCAGGGTCCGGGCGCTCAGTTCCAGTTTGCGTGCCGCCACATCAGCGGTGACACCGCTGGCGATCTGGGCGAGGAGCTTGATCTCCTCCTCGTTCAACCGCAGCTCGTCGGTGCCACGACGTGCGAGTGTGGCCTGTTCCACTCCGTCCTCCCTCGTCCGTGGTGATGACCGCGGGGATGCAGCCGCCTGCTGCACAGGCACGGGTAGGCCGATGTCTACGCGTCGGGTTGCCGGGGTCCGGATCGCTCCGGACCAGATCATCGTTTTCTGGTCTCGGCGTGCTTGGCCGGAGTCGGCCGCCTGCGGGAACGGGTCGCGGGACGGGGGAACTCCGGGTCACGATTCAGTCGTTGAGCGTCCGAACACCGGCGCGCCGACCGGCGCGGAGGGTCCGACCGCACGGCCGCGGACGGGGCCGACGCGGCGGGGCACGCCACGTCCGGGACGGGTCACGATCGCCAGCCATCCAACCCACCCTTTCTCGCCCCGATCCGACGACCCCCGTTAGGGTGAAGATCGTGAATCGTTTCAAGCCACGCTTCGGCTCGGAACGCTAGGCGGCCGGATCCGGCCCGTCAAGCGCCGAATGCGCACGCTGTGTGCTTGTATGGACTCTGCCAGTGACGGCCCGTTCGGAAGTGATCCGCGACACACTGCGAGACCTGCGGAAACAGTTCCGGGGCGGACGAGGAGTGAGTTGCCACAGACCAGTATCCGGGAGGTTGCTCGGCGTGCCGGGGTCTCAGTTGGGACCGTTTCGAATGTCCTAAACCGGCCAGAACTGGTGGCCGAAGCTACCCGTGATCGCGTACGTGCGGCGATCAAGGAGCTCGGCTTCGTCCGCAACGAGTCCGCGCGGCGGCTCCGCCAGGGGCCCGCGGCGCGACCGGAGCCCCCCGCCGAACCCACCGCCTCCCGCGCTCCCGCCTTCGGCGTCCTCATGGAGGACCTCGCCAACCCCTACGCCTCCGATGTCGCGCGCGGCGCCGAACGCGCGCTGAACAAGGCCGGCCGCGACGTGCTGTGGCTGTCCAGCGACCACGACCCCGCCAAGGAGCGGCGCGGTCTCGACCTGCTCACCGCGCAGCGCGCCGAGGGCGTGCTCGTGATCCCGGTCGGGATGGACGACGCCGACGTCGAGCGGCTGCGCGCGGCCGGGATGTCGGTGGTGCTGCTCGACCACGTCCGGCCCGGCGTCTGCTCGGCGCGGGTGGACCACGTCGCGGGCGGCGCCGTCGCCGCCGACCACCTGCTCGGGCTCGGCCGCCGCAGGCTCGCGTTCGTCAGCGGACGCCCCGAGCCCCGGCCCGTGGTCGACCGGCGCGCGGGCGCCGCGCGCACGCTGCTCGGCGCCCGGGTCGGCGCGCTGCCGGTGTTCACGATGGAGGCGCTGACCCCGACCGAGGGGCAGGCCGCCGCGCGCCGCCTGCTCTCGCTGCCCGAGGTGCCGGACGGCGTGTTCTGCGCCAACGACCTGCTCGCCATCGGCCTGACCAACGAGCTGGTGCGGCTCGGCGTCCGCGTCCCGGACGACATCGCCGTGGTCGGCTACGACGACATCGAACTCGCCGCGTCCGCCGCGGTGCCGCTCACGACCGTCCGGCAGCCGCGCCGCGAGCTGGGCCGCGCCGCCGCCGAGCTGGCCCTCGCCGAGACCGCCGAGGGCGCGGCCCACACCCACCGCCAGGTCGTCCTGACCCCGGAACTGATCATCCGCGACTCCGCCTGACCTTCTCGACCGGCCCGTTCCACCCCCCTCGCCCGCTCTCCGCCTCCGCCGCTTCCGGCCGTCCGTCGTCTTCGGGTTCGTCCGCGTCCGTCCGAGTCGGGGCATTGACGGGAGGGGGACGGTCTGCGTGGCTGGACGCATGGCGACGACCGGTGTGCCCGGGGCTCGGGCGATCCTGGGGTTCGATCCGTCCGACCCGGCGTTCCGGGCCGATCCGTACGCCGAGTACCGGCGGCTGGCGCGGGCCGGAGCGCTGACGCGCACCGAGGCGGGGCTGTGGGTCACGGCGTCCTACCGGCTGTGCGAGAGCGTGCTGCGCGACCACCGGTTCGGGCACCGGCCGGACGGCGCGGATGGTGCCGCGTGGCGGCGCTCGGCGGGCGCGCGGCGCTCGTTCCTCACCATGGACCCGCCTGACCACACGCGGCTGCGGCGCCTCGTCGGGCGGGCGTTCACCGCGCGGCTGGTCGAACGGCTCAGGCCGCGCGTCGAGGAGCTGGTGGACGACCTGCTCCCGATTGCCGCCGACCCCGCCGGCCCCGCCGACCCCGCTGGCACGAGGTTCGATCTGATCGCGGGGCTCGCCTACCCGTTGCCGGTGATCGTCATCAGTGAGCTGCTCGGCGTGCCGTCCGAGGACCGGGAGCGGTTCCGCGGCTGGTCGGACGCGCTGGCCCGGGGGCTCGACCCGGACTTCCTGCTGCCGCCGGACGACCTCGCCCGGCGGGAGGACGCGCGCGCGGAGTTCGCCGCGTACTTCCGGGAGCTGGCGGCGCGTCGCCGCGAGGAGCCGCGCGACGACCTGCTCAGCGCGCTGACGGCGTCCTACGACGGGGAGGCGCTGACCGAGGCCGAGCTGCTGGCGACGTGCGTCCTGCTGCTGGTCGCGGGCCACGAGACGACCGTGAACCTGATCGGGAACGGCGCGCTGGCGCTGCTGCGCGACCCGGTCCAGCTCGCCCGCTTCCGGGAGCGCCCGGAGGAGACCGCCGTGGCCGTCGAGGAGCTGCTGCGGTACGACCCGCCGGTCCAGTTCACCGTCCGGGCGGCGCTGCGGGACGTGGAGCTGGCCGGGACGGTGATCCGCAGGGGCGAGATGGTGCTGCTGCTGACCGGCGCGGCGAACCGGGATCCGGAGGTGTTCCCCGTGCGTCCGGACGAGCTGGACCTCGCCCGGTACGCGAACGCCGAGACCGCCCGCCATCTGGCGTTCGGCCTCGGCGTCCACTACTGCCTCGGCGCTCCCCTGGCCCGGCTGGAGGGCGCGGTGGCGCTGAGGCGGCTGTTCGAGCGCGACGTCCGCCCGGCGGGCGGCCTGAACGGAGTCCCGGCGGGCGGCCTGGACCGGCCGTCCTACCGGGACAACGTCGTGCTGCGCGGGCTCGCCGAGCTGCCGCTGACTATTCGGGCTTGACCAGCGGGAACAGGATGGTGTCCCGGATGCCCTTGCCGGTGAAGGCCATGATCATCCGGTCGATGCCGGCGCCCATCCCGCCGGTCGGCGGCATCGCGTACTCCAGCGCGCGCAGGAAGTCCTCGTCGAGCTGCATGGCCTCCGGGTCGCCCCCGGCGGCCAGCAGGGACTGCTCGGTGAGGCGGCGGCGCTGCTCGACCGGGTCGACCAGCTCGGAGTAGGCGGTGCCGAGCTCGGTGCCGAACCCGATGAGGTCCCACTTCTCGGTGAGCAGCGGCTCGTCCCGGTGCTGGCGGGTGAGCGGCGAGGTCTCGACCGGGTAGTCCATGACGAACGTCGGCTGGACGAGGGTGTGCTCGATGAGCTCCTCGAACAGCTCCTGGACGAGCTTGCCCTGGCCCCACTTGGGGTCGGACTTCACCCCGTGCGCCTCGGCGATCCTGCGGACGTCCTCGATCGGCGTGTGCGGGGTGATCTCCTCCCCGACCCTCTCCGACACGGCCCCGTACAGGGTGATGCGCGGCCACTCGGCGATCCCGAGGTCGACCTCGACGTCGCCGTGCCGCACCACGGTCGTGCCGAGGGCCGCGACGACGGCCTTCTGGTACATCCGCTGGGTGAGGTCGGCCATGTCGTTGTAGTCGAGGTAGGTGCCGTACGCCTCGAGCATCGTGAACTCGGGGTTGTGCGTGGAGTCGGCGCCCTCGTTCCGGAAGTTCCGGTTGATCTCGAAGACGTTCTCGATGCCCCCGACGACGAGCCGCTTGAGGTACAGCTCGATCGCGATCCGCAGGTACAGATCCATGTCGTAGGCGTTGATGTGGGTCCTGAACGGCCGTGCCGCCGCCCCGCCGTGGATCGGCTGGAGCATCGGCGTCTCGACCTCGAGGTAGCCCTCGTCGTGCCAGAAGTCCCGGACGGCGCGGACGGTGCGGCTGCGCAGCCGGGCCATCTCGCGGGCCTCGTCGTTGACGATCAGGTCGACGTACCGCATCCGGACCCGCGCCTCGGGGTCGGTGAGCCCGGCGTGCTTCTCCGGCAGCGGGCGCAGGCACTTGGCGGTGATCCGGAACGACTCGGCCATGACCGACAGCTCGCCGCGCCGGGACGTGATGACCTCGCCGGTCACCCCGACGTGGTCGCCGAGGTCGACCTCGCGCTTCCAGAACTCCAGCTGCTCCTCGCCGACGTTGGCGAGCGACAGCATGACCTGGATGTCGCCGGAACCGTCCCGGAGCGTGGCGAAGCACAGCTTGCCGGTGTTGCGGACGAGCATGACGCGGCCCACGATCCCGGCCTTCTCACCGGTCTCGGTGCCGGGCGGCAGGTCGGGGTGTTTCGCGCGGACCTCGGCGATGGTCGCCGTGCGGGGGTAGGTCACCGGGTACGGGTCGACGCCGGACTCGCGGAGCCGGTCGAGCTTCTCCCGGCGGACCCGCATCTGCTCGGGCAGGTCGTCGTAGGTCTCGTCACTCACGGCCCAAGGCTACCGACCCGCCGCCCCGGGGCGGGAATCGTTCCCCCCGCCGGGCCTCCGGGCCCTCTCAGCGGCCGTCAGGGGACGGGAGCCGGGGCGGCGGGACGAGGGCGGGGCCGAGATCGCGGGCCAGGGCCACGGCGAGGGAGCGGAAGGCCCGGACCGCCGGGCGCGTGTCGTCGCGGCGCGCGGCGAGGACGCTGTGCTCCCACGGCGCGTCCAGGAGCGGGACGAACCGGACGCCCGGCCAGCTGTAGAACCGGACGAACGAGTAGAGGCCCGAGCTGAGGCCGCGTCCGGCGGCGGTGCCCGTCAGGACGTCCTGCGGGGTACGGACGCCCTCGGGGCTGAGCCGCGGCGGCTCCCCGTTGCGTCCGCCGGCGAAGTAGAGGTAGTCGCGGAAGGCGCGGGACACGCCGTCCGGGAGGCCGAGGAAGGGCTGGTCGACGATGTCGGCCAGGCGCAGCGCCGGGGCGTCGGCGAGGGGGCTGCGCTCCGGGACGGTGATGATGCGCGGCTCGGTCGTCATCGCGTCGTACACGATGCGCTCGTCGTCGGGGGGCGGGCGCAGGAACGCCACGTCCACCCGCCGCTCGACGAGGGCCGCGACGTGCTCGGTGAAGTCGAGGCTGACCACGGTGACGGGGGTGCTGGGCCGGGCGCGGCGGAACGCGCGCAGGATGGCCGGGGTGAGCTCGGCCGAGCCGTGCACCATGATCCCCACGCGGAGGCCGTCGCCGTCCGGGCGCGGTCCGGACGTCCCCGGGCCGCGTGGGCCGGCGGGGCGGGCGGCGTCCCCGCGCAGGTCCGCGACCGCGTCGG
>NZ_QURH01000902.1 GCF_003428695.1 Actinomadura logoneensis | reverse complement strand
GTCGGCGGCCCGGCCGGGGAGGGACGGGCCGCCGACCTGCCGGGTGAGCCGTCCGGCTCCCGCCCGCGCGGCCGGCCCGAGACGGCGGGACGGGGGACGGCGGAACCAGGGACGGCGGGACGGCGGCGCGGGTCAGATCAGCACGACGTGGGCGCGGGCGATGTGCCGGGCCGCGCGGAGGCAGGCGATGCGGTCGGCGGGGTCGAGGGTGTGCGCCGTGGCCGCCACCAGGGCCTCGGTGAGTTGCAGGCAGAACCGGCTGAGGGTCTCGACCGTCTCGCGGATGCCGAGGGTGCGCGCCGGGGGCCCGGCTTCGGCCGACTGGACGGTCGGCGCGGTGGCGAGGGCCCAGCACGCCTGGCTGGCCTCGGAGAGGGCGGTGTCCAGGCCGGGGCGGACGGGGCCGCGCGAGGGGTCGGCGAGCACGGTCGCGGCGCGCTCGACGAGTTCCAGGCCGTCGAAGGCGGCGGCGAGCAGGTCCGGCAGGGAGCCGGCCGTGCCGAGGCGTCCGGCGGCGTAGGTGATGTGGTCGTGCATGGGAACCCCCGTTGGCCGAATCTGACGTCAGCGCGCTCTGTCACCTTGAGTTGCTGACGCGTTCAGTGTGGGGTGCCGGACGGGTCCCGGTCAATCAATATTGCCGCGTGTTGAATTGAGTGATCAAAGTAGCCCGTGCTCGGCGGCGAGGTCGAACGCGGCGGCGGACGCGGGGGCCAGCAGGGAGCGGTCCGCGCGGCCGACGTAGCGGAACTCGTCCACCTCGCCGCGGGCGGTGATCTCGCCGAAGTGCCCGGCGGTGAAGCACGCCATCCGGACGTGCGAGTGCCCGGGCTGGTCGTGCGCGGGGGCGCGCAGCACGCCGAGCCGCTCGAAGGACGGCCGGTCCAGCGTCACGCCCAGCTCCTCGCGGACCTCCCGCGCGACCGCCGACCAGTCGTCCTCGCCGGGTTCGCGCTTGCCGCCCGGAAGGTACAGCAGGTCGCGGCCGCGTGAACGGACGGCCAGCAGCCGCCCGTCCACGACGTGGACCCACGCGACGACATCGAGATCCATGGAGGTGTCGTTCCCAGCTCTTCGGGGGTGGTCAGAGGCGCCGCGAGGCGAGGACGCGCCGCAGGAACTCGCGGGTGCGCGGCTCGCGCGGCTCGGTGAAGATCTGCTCGGCCGGGCCGCGCTCCAGCAGGACGCCGTCGCTGAGGAAGCAGACGGTGTCGGCGATGTCCCGGGCGAACCCCATCTCGTGGGTCGCCAGGATCATCGTCATGCCCTGGTCCTTGAGCTCCCGGATGATGCCCATGACCTCGGTGACCAGCTCGGGGTCGAGCGCGGAGGTCACCTCGTCCAGCAGCAGCAGGCTCGGGTCGCAGGCCATCGCGCGGATGATCGCCACCCGCTGCTGCTGGCCGCCGGACAGCCGGTCGGGGTACTCGGCGGCCTTGTCGGCCAGGCCGAACCGCTCCAGCAGCTCGCGCGCCCGCTCCTCCGCCTCCCGCCGGCCGCGGCGGTGCACCCGGACGGGCGCGAGCGTGATGTTGTCCAGCACCGACATGTGCGGGAACAGGTTGTACGACTGGAAGACCATGCCGATCCTCTTGCGCACCTCGTCCGGGTCGGCGCCGGGCGCGGTGATCTCGTCGCCGTCGAGGGTGATCGCGCCGTCGTCCACCTCCTCCAGCAGGTTCACGCAGCGCAGCAGCGTGGACTTGCCGGACCCGGACGCGCCGATCAGGCAGACGACCTCGTGCGCGTCCACCTTCAGGTCGACGCCGCGCAGCACCGGGTGCGCGTGGTAGGTCTTCCAGAGGCCCTCGACCTCCAGCAGCGGTCCGCTCATCACTTGCCTCCGGGGGCGCGGCGGCGCTCGGCGCGGGCCGCGAGATGGTCGGTGAACCGGGCCATCGGCACCGTCAGCGCGATGAACAGCACCGCGGCGGCGAGGTAGGGCGTGTAGTTGAAGTCCTCGGCCGAGTGGATCTGCGCCTGCCGCAGCGCCTCGACCACGCCGAGCGTCCCGACGAGCGCGGTGTCCTTCTGCAGCGAGGCGAAGTCGTTCAGCAGCGGCGGGACGACCCGGCGCACCGCCTGCGGGAGCACGACGAACCGCAGCGCCTGCGCCTGCGACAGTCCGAGCGACCGGGCCGCGGACCGCTGGCTCGGGTGGATCGACTCGATGCCCGCGCGGAACACCTCGGCGACGTACGCGCCGTACGACAGGACGAGCGCCCCGCCGCCGAGCACGGCCGGGTCGGTGGGCAGGCCCTGCAGCCGCAGCGCGGGCAGCCCGAAGCCGATCATGAAGACGAGCAGGATCGTCGGGATGCCCCGGAACACGTCGGTGTACAGCACCGCGAGCGCCCGGAGCGGGAAGAACAGCGGGTTGCGCAGCCCGCGCGCGAGCGCGACCAGCAGCCCGAGGACGAGGATCACGGGCTCGGCGATCAGGAAGATCCGGACGTTCATCCAGAAGCCGTCGAGCACGTCGGGGAACGCGCCCTTGAACTCGCCCCAGTCGAAGAACTTGTCCTGGACGCTCGGCCAGCCGGGTGAGGCCAGCACGCCGCCCACCACGACCGCCAGGAAGACGATCGTGGAGGCGGCGGCGAGCGAGCCGTTGCGGATCCCCGCGCGGCGGCGCGCCCGCTCGCGGGCGAGCTGCCGCTCGCTCTTCACCCAGGTGTCGGGGGTGGCGGTCACCGGGTCATCCTCACTTCAGGACGGGCGCGCCCGCGGCGGCGGTCAGCCACTGCTGCTGCAGCCTGGCCAGCTCGCCGGAGGACTTCAGCTCGCCGATCGCCCGGTTGAGGCAGCCGACGAGGGGGTTGCCCTGCTGGAGCAGCAGGCCGAAGTGCTCGGTGCCGCCGGCGCTCTGCGGCAGCTGACCGGCGATCTTGGAGCCCTGCACCTGCGCGGCGGTGACGTAGAACGCGGTCGGCAGGTCCAGGACGATCGCGTCGACCTGCTTGTTCTTGAGCGCGTTCACGGCGTCGATCTGGTCGTTGAAGACCTTGGGCCGGCTGCTCGGCTTGATCTGGTCGCGGACGGCCGCCAGCGCGGTGGTGCCCACCTGCACGGCGATCTTCGCGTCCTTGAGCTCGGCGACGGAGGTGACGCCCGCGTACTTGCCGTTCTTCATGGTCACCACGCCCTGCTGGACGTCGTAGTACCCGTCGGAGAACGTGACGGCCTTCTCGCGGGCCGGCGTCACCGAGATCTGGTTCGCGTCGAAGTCGAACTTCTTCGGGCCGGGCGCGTAGGACGAGTCGAACGACTCGGTCACCCACGTGACCTCGTTCTTGGCGAAGCCGAGCTTCGCGGCGACCGCGTAGGCGACGGCGCTCTCGTAGCCCTGCCCGTTGGTCGGGTCGTCGTTCTTGAACCACGGCTCGAAGGCCGGCTTGTCGGTCGCGACCGTGAGCTGGCCGGGCTTGGTCAGCTTCAGCTTGTCCTTGGCGCAGGACGCGGCGGACGCCGGGGACTTGTCGGCGGAGGTGGTGTCCTCCTTCTGCGGCGCGCACGCCGTCGTGGCGACGGCGAGGGCGGCCAGACCGGCGAGGGCGGTCAGCAGGGGTCGACGGGCCAAGACGTGCCTCCAGCGATGCGGCGGGTCGGTTGCGGCGGTGATCGGGAGCGGCGGGCTTGCGGTAAGGCGGGCTTGCGGTGGGGCGGGGGAGGGGGATCGGGCTGCGGCGGCTCGGGGTGTGGAGCGCGTCGGGCCGTGGCGGTCCGGGCGGCGCCGGGTCGGGCCGTCCGGTCAGGGGCGCGCGGTCACGGCGCCCGGGTGATGGTGACGGCCATGCCGTCGGCGAGGCCGAAGCGGGCGGCGGCGGATCCCTGGTTGACGGCGATCCCGAGCCGTCCGGACGAGTCGACCCAGACGAGCGGGTCGCCGACGGCCACCTTGCCGAAGGTCTCCTCGAACGGTACGCGGGCCTCGCCGCCGTCCCAGGACAGCTCCAGGGAGGTGCCGAACGGCAGCTCGCCGAAGGCGGCGGTCAGCTCGGCGGGCTCGGCGCCGAGGACGAGGCTGCCGAACTGGTCGGTGTAGAGGACGGACGCGGTGAGCGAGCCGTCCGCGACGACCGGGGCGGGCAGGTCGAGGGGGAGCAGGGCGTCCGCGGCGGGGCCGAGGTCGGTGATCGGGACGCCCGCCAGCAGGTGCCCGGCGGCGGGCGCGAAGATGTCGCGGCCGTGGAAGGTGGTGGAGATCGACGGCTGCCGGTAGGCGGGGTTCTCCAGGTAGTGCGCGGCGGTCACGCCGCCGAGCGCCTCGGCGGCGGGGACCAGCAGCCCGTTGTCCGGGCCGACGAGCACGTCGCCGCGTCCGGTCGCGACCGCCACCGGACGGCGCGGGGTGCCGACGCCCGGGTCGATGATCCCGACGTGCACGCCGACCGGGAGGTAGGGGAGGGCCTGCCGGAGCAGCATCGCCCCCTCGACGATCCGGTAGGGCGTGACCTCGTCGCTGAGCACGAGCACGTTGGCCTCGGGCGCGATCGCGTACATGACACCGGCGCAGGTGCCGCTGTAGGCGGCGCCGAAGTCGGTGGTGAGGCTGGCGAACGGGCGGGACTCGGACACGGACACGGGCGTACCTAACACGAGCTGCGGTTATCACGGAAAGTGACGCTTGAGGGTACCAAGTCGCCCGCTAATTCACACACTCATGGTGGGGTTTGTGCCCGTATCCTGCGCCGGGTGCGCCCCGAAGCCCTCGATCCCGTGCTGCTGCGGACGTTCGCGTCCGTGGCCGAGCTGGGCTCGTTCACGGCCGCCGCGACCGCGCTCGGCTACACCCAGTCCGCGGTGTCCCGCCAGGTCAGGGCACTGGAGGAGGCGTGCGGCGTCGAGCTGTTCGCGCGCGGGGCCCGGGGCGTCCGGCCCACCCCGGCGGGCGAGTACCTGCTGCCGCACGCCCGGGCCCTGCTGGAGCGGTACGCCGACACCGCCCGCGCCCTGGACGCCCTGCGCCAGGTCGACGCGGGGACGCTGCGGCTCGGCGCGTTCTCGACCGCGAACGCCGTGCTCGTCCCGCGCGCCCTCCACCGGTTCGGCGGACGGCATCCGGGGGTGGAGATCCGGCTGCGGGAGGGCCTGACCGAGGGCCTGCTGCCCGCGCTGGACGCCGGGGAGCTCGACCTCGCCGTGGTCAGCACGCACAAGACGCGCCGGATCGCGTCCGCCGAGGCGGTCGCCCTCGGTGACGACCCGCTGCTGGTGGCGCTGCCGCGCGGGCACCGGCTCGCGCGCCGCCGGACCGTCCCGCTGGCCGAACTGGCGGACGAGGCGTGGATCGTCGCGGACGACGAGGCCGCCGTCGCCGCCCTGCACGCCCGCTGCGCGCCCGCCGGGTTCGTCCCGCGGACGCCGCTGCGGGTGGGCGAGTGGACGTCCAAGCTCGGGCTGGTCGCCGCCGGGTTCGGCGTGACGTTCGTGCCCTCCCTCGCGGTGGGCGGCCTGCGCGACGACGTGGCCCTGCGCCCCCTGGCCGTCGCGGACGCCCGCGTCCAGCCCCGGCGGACGGTGTACGCGGCGGTCGCCCGGCACGCCCGCCGCGCCCCGGCGGTCACCGCGTTCCTGGACGACCTGCGCGCCGTCGCCGCCGAGCTGCTGGGCTAGCCGTCCGCCCCGGCCGGAGGGGCGGCGACGACCTCCACCTCCAGCAGCGCGTCCGGGTGGAAGAGCCGGGAGACCTCGACGGTCGTGCTGGTCGGCGGCTCCTTGGGGAAGTAGCGGTTGCGGACCCGGCCGTACTCGGCGACCCGGGACAGGTCGGTGACGAACGTCCGGATGTTGACCACGTCGGCGAAGGTCGCGCCGTGCGCGGCGAGCAGCCGCTCGATGAGCGACATGATCACCTCGGACTGCCGGGTCATGTCGCCGGGGCGGTCGATCTCGCCGTCCTCGCCGAACGCGACCTGGCCGGACAGGAACAGCAGCGGCCCCGGGGCCACGTGGGCGACGTGCGAGTAGAAGCCGTTGGTCGCCGGGACGGTGGGCGGGTTGTCGATGGTGACGCGCATCAGGAGTTCTCCTTGGTGGAAGTGGGGGCGGGGGTGGGGACCAGGACGGTGATGTCGGAGCCGCCCAGGCCTCGCGCGACGGCAGCGGCGGTGTGCGTGCGGGCGGCGGTGAGGACGCGGGCGTCCGGGCCGAGGACGTCGAGCGCCAGGGCGAGGTCCTTGTCGGCGAGTCCGGCGGTGAAGGTGACCGGGGCGTCCGGGCGGCGCGTCCGGGTGCGGTCGGCCTGCGGGAGGGCGCGGCCGAGCAGTTCCAGCGCGGTGTCCCGGTTCACCCCGAGCCGGACGGCGAGGTCCACGGCCTCGGCGACCGCGCCGAACGCGGCGACGAGGCCGCTGTTGACGACCAGCTTCGCCGCCGCGCCCCGGCCGGACGGCCCGACGTGCCGGACGGTCCCGAGCGCGCCCAGCGCCTCGGCGGCGTCCGCGACGTCCTCGTCCCGGCCGCCCGCGACGATGACCAGCTCGCCGGCCTCCGCGTGCGGGACGCTGCCCAGCACCGGCGCGTCGACCAGCCGCACGCCGTCCGGCAGCCGTCCGGCCAGCTCGCGGAGGGCGTCCGGGCCGATCGTGGACATCTCGGCGACGAGCGTCCCGGGGGCGAGGTCCGCGCCGAGCAGCACCTCGTGCACGGCCGCCGCGTCGGTGAGCATGCTGATCACCAGGTCGCGTCCGGCGACGGCCTCGGCGTCGCTGGACTTCGTCCCGGTGCCGGACGAGGGCCACGCGATGCTCCGCCGCCCGGGTCTGTGGCACCGCCGCACCACCGC
>NZ_QURH01000898.1 GCF_003428695.1 Actinomadura logoneensis | reverse complement strand
GCCCCGACCGAGGGGCGGGCGTGGCGGCCGAGGGCGGGTGCGGCGCCGTGCCCGGCTCAGCCGTCGATGACCGGGCCGGTGACGGCGTCCAGGAGGCGGGCGAGCCGGTCGCGCAGGCCGCGCCGCGGCCGGGCGGGCTCCTGTCCGGCGGCGGCGCTGACCAGGTGCTGGGCGCCGTCGAAGGTCACCAGCGGATCGGCGGCCGGGACGGTCAGGGCCTCGTGCGCGAGGCCCTGGAGCTCCCGGTCGCCGCCGTCCAGGGCGAGGATCGTCGCGCCGACCCGCCGCGCGTCGTCCACCCGCTCCAGCAGCGGGACGGGCGCCTCGTCCTCCGCGACGACCAGGAGCGTCTCGCCGCGTCCGGCGGCCTCGATCCGGTCGAGCCCGACCGCCAGGTGCGCGGGCGCGTCCGGCGGCGGCGACCACCGGACGAGCGTGGGGGACAGGCCCGGCAGCGCGTTCAGGCTGCTCTCGTCGTCCAGGTGGGCGGCCAGGTGCCAGGGCTCGCCGGCCGGCGTCCCGACCAGCAGCAGCCCGCCGGGCGTGCGCGCGCTGACCCGCAGCGCCCGGCCGAACTCCCCGGTGCGCTCCAGCCAGCCGGTCGCGGCCAGCACCTCGCGCAGCATCATGACGTGCTCGGCGTCCATGGACCCCATCGTGGCCCAGACCCGGCCCGGGACGTGCGGTTTCCGGGGCGACGGGCCGCGCGCGGCCCGGTCCTGGGGGTTTGGCAGACTCGACGCCATGACTGATCAGCCGAAGAAGAGCCCGCACGACCTGCCCGACGTGTCCGGCCTGAGCATAGGGATCCTCGGCGGCACCGGGGACCAGGGCAAGGGCCTGGCCCGCCGGTTCGCCCTCGCCGGGCACAAGGTCACCATCGGCTCCCGCAGCGCCGAGCGGGCCGAGCAGGCCGCCGCCGACCTCGGCGCGGACCTGGGCGTCCGGGGCGCGGCGAACGCCGAGGCCGCCGCCGGGGCGGACGTGGTGATCGTCGCCGTCCCCTACGACGGGCACAAGGCCCTGCTGGAGTCCCTGCGCGACGACCTCGCGGGCAAGATCGTGGTGGACTGCGTGAACCCCCTCGGCTTCGACAAGAAGGGCGCCTTCGCGCTCCCGGTGGAGGAGGGCAGCGCCGCCCAGCAGGCCGCCGCCGTGCTGCAGAACACCGAGGGCGCGCGGGTCGTCGCCGCGTTCCACCACGTCTCGGCCGTCCTGCTGCTCGACCCCGAGGTGGACGAGACCGAGCTGGACGTCCTGGTGCTCGGCGACGACCGGGAGGCCACCGACATCGTCCAGGCCCTCGCCGGACGCATCCCCGGGATGCGCGGCGTGTACGGCGGGCGCCTCCGCAACGCCCACCAGGTCGAGGCGTTCACCGCCAACCTGATCTCCATCAACCGCCGCTACAAGGCCCACGCGGGCCTGCGCGTCACCGACGTCTGACCCCTCCCGGCGCTCTCGCCCCGCTCACGGAACGTGACCGTTCGTGCTGCTACGGTAGCGTTCCGTGGAGACGCGGGGGAGGGCGGTCCGGCCGGCCCGGGTCATGCTGCCGTCGCGCCGGCGCGGGCCGATGCGCGCGGTGCTCCGCCGCGTCGGGCTCGCCGTCGGGCTGCTGCTGCTCGTGGTCGTCCTGGTCTACCTCGGCCGGGACGGCTACCGCGACGGCGCCCGCGCCCGCATGTCGCTGCTCGACTGCCTCTACTACGCCACCGTGACCGTCTCCACGACCGGCTACGGCGACATCGTCCCGGTGAGCTCCGGGGCGCGGCTGGTCAACACCGTCATCATCACGCCGGTCCGGGTGCTGTTCCTCATCGTCCTGGTCGGGACGACGCTGGAGGTGCTCGCCGAACGCACCCGCGAGGACTGGCGGCGAGCGCGCTGGAGGGCCAGGGTGCGTGACCACTTCGTGGTGGCCGGGTTCGGCACCAAGGGCCGCAGCGCCGTCCGGACGCTGCTGCGCAACGACATCTCGCCGCACGAGATCGTCGTGGTGGACCCGGATCCGGCGGCGGTCGCCGAGGCCACCGCGGCTGGGGTCGTCGGCGTCGTCGGCGACGCCACCCGCCGGACGGTGCTGCGCCAGGCGGCGGTCGAGCGGGCCCGCGAGATCGTGGTCGCCGTCGAGCGCGACGACACCGCCGTGCTGATCACCCTCACCACGCGCCAGCTCAACCCGGACGCGGGCATCCAGGCGACCGTGCGGGAGGCCGAGAACATCCCGCTGCTGCGGCAGAGCGGCGCCGACCACGTGGTCGTGTCGTCCGAGACCGCCGGGCGGCTGCTCGGCGTCGCGGCGCTGCACCCGCACCTCAGCGCCGTCATGGAGGACCTGCTCCAGCGCGGCAGCGGCCTGGACCTGGTCGAGCGGGAGGTCCGCCCCGAGGAGGTCGGCGGCCCGGCCGGCGCGGTCGCCCAGCCGGTGGTCGCGGTCGTCCGGGACGACCGGACCCTGCCCTACGACGCCCCCGCCTGCGGGACCCTGCGCGCCGGGGACCGGCTGATCGTCGCCCGCTCCACCGAACCCGACCCGCACGCCGGGGACTACGAGGGCCGCGCCCTCTGACTCCGTCTCCCCAAGTGGCGCTCTGCGGGCTTCGGCCGCTGCCCGCTCGGTGCTGGAGGACGTCCGGGTCCGGGGGAAACGGACATCGCCCAAATCGGAAAAAATCAAGGAAATCGGCGGAGCGGTGGCCGGGTCCCCGGCGTCCAAGTGCTGACGTGGGGGGACGTGAGGGGAATGGCCGACGCGATCCGGCGGACGCCGCGACCGGGAGGCGGAGCGACGCGCGGACGACCGCGCGGACACCGCGAGAACCCGGTGCGCGAACCGGTGCGGCGCGGGCATCCTGGGAGTTGTCGCGGCGGTTCCGCCGCGGCCGGACGGCGTCCTATGATCGCCGTACTAGAGGGCAGGTGAAGATGAGGCAGAACCGGTCGGCCGATCCGTGGAGCGCGTTCCTGCGTCCGCAGGGACCCCCCGCGCAGACCGGTCACGGCGGCACGTTGGCCCGCTCCGCGCCGCCCGCGGGCGGCCCCGTCGGCGGTCGCGGCGACGGCGACCTCGACGACGCCGGGCTCTCCGAGGCGTCCCGGCGCGTCCTGGCGCGGCTCACCGACGCCGGGCGTCCGCAGTCGCTGGAGCAGTTGCAGCGCGGCACGGGTCTCGGCCTGCTGGAGATCGCCGACGCCGTGGAGGACCTGTGCGCCCGCGGCCTGGTGACGGTGGAGCGCGAGGTCGACGAGATCGTGCGGCTGGCGCCGTCCGGCGACCGGTGACCGGGGCGGGCCGGTGACGGGGTACCTGGTCACGGTCATGCTCGCCTGCCTGGTCGGCGTCGCCGAACTGGTCAGCCGCTACCGGGACCGTCCGATCACGCTGGTCCGGGTGCCGAGCACCTGGGCCTACGTGCTGATCAACGGCGCGGCGGGCGCGGGCTCGCTGCTGCTCCTGCGCACCTTCCACTGGGAGTTCGGGGTGAAGTCGCCGCACATGCTCGGCGCGGCGCAGGTCCTGGCGGCCAGCCTCGGCTCGATGATGATCTTCCGGAGCGCGGTGTTCACCGTGCGGGTCGGCGACGAGGACGTCGCGGTCGGCCCGTCCACCCTGCTGACCTCGCTGCTCGCCGCCGCCGACCGGGGCGTGGACCGGGTGCAGGCGCGCAGCCGCGCGCAGGACGTCGGCCGCATCATGGAGGGCGTGTCGTTCCCGCGCGCCCGGCTCGCGCTGCCCGCCTACTGCCTGGGCCTGCTGCAGAACGTCTCCGCCGAGGACCAGGCCGACCTGCGCACCGCCGTGGACGCGCTCGCGGGCTCCGACATGTCGGACGGCCAGAAGACGCTGAACCTCGGGCTGCTGCTGATGAACGTCGCCGGTCCGGACGTCCTGGACGCCGCCGTCCGGAGCCTGCACAAGGAGATCCGCGAGGAGGACCCGGAGACGACCGCGAGCGACGTTCCGGCCGAACCGCCGGATGAGCGGCACCCGGCCGTCCCCGCGCCACGCCCGCCCGAGAGCGGCGAGTCCGCCGTGCCCGCCGGCCGGACGCCGGACGAAGCACGGACGTCGGGGAACGGCCAGGGCCCCGCCGCGTCCCGCACCGACACGGGACCCGACAGGGCCTGACCGCCGTCCGCCACCCAAGGGCGGCGGACCGGGCTCCGAGCGGGAGCCGACCTACTTGTAGCTGTAGTCCGGCGTCGGGAAGGCGCCGGACACGACCTCGTCGGCGAACTCGCGGGCCGCGTCGCCGAGCAGCGTGAACATGTCGGCGTACTTCTTGACGAACTTCGCGGTGTGCGGGGTGAGCCCGGCCATGTCCTGCCAGACCAGGACCTGCGCGTCGGTGCCCTCGCCCGCGCCGATCCCGATCGTCGGGATGGACAGCGCGGCGGTGACCCGGCGGGCCAGCTCGTCCGGGACGCACTCCAGCACGACGGAGAACGCGCCCGCGGCCTCCAGCGCCTTGGCGTCGGCGAGCAGCTGCTCGCCGTCCTCGCCCCGGCCCTGCACCCGGTAGCCGCCGAACGCGTTCACCGACTGCGGGGTGAGGCCGAGGTGCCCCATGACCGGGACGCCGGCCGCGACCATGGCCTCCACCTGCGGCAGGATCCGGCGTCCGCCCTCGACCTTCACCGCCTGGACCCCGGCCTCCTTCATGAACCGGGCCGCGGTCGCGAGCGCCTCGGGGACGCTCGCCTGGTACGACCCGAACGGGAGGTCGGCGACGACCATGGCGCGCCGGGCGCCGCGGACGACGGCGGCGGCGAGCGGGACGAGGTCGTCCACGGTCACCGGGAGGGTGGACTCGTAGCCGTAGACGACCATCGCGGCGGAGTCGCCGACGAGCAGGACGGGGATCCCCGCCTCGTCGAAGACGCGCGCGCTGAGGGCGTCGTAGGCGGTGAGCATGGGCCACTTCTCGTGCCGCGCCTTGGCGGCGGCGAGGTCCCGTACGGTCACCCGGCGGGTTCCCTGGCCGCCGTACAGGGCGGTCGGCTGGGCGGATCCCCGCTGCTGCGCGGATCCCTGCTGGGCGGGGGACGGGGAAGCGGACACGTCAGAAGACACGGTGTACCTCCAGTCTCGAGGCGCCACGGTGGCGTACCCGGACGGAACCGATGATTCCACCAGAACAACCGCCACGGAACCCCCGGCGATTCCCCGCCCCGACCGGACCCCCCCGCGCCGGGGAGGCCCCGGCGCCAGAGTTTCGAAACGCTACGGTTGCGTATCTGAAGTCGTCGGCGTACGCTCATTGCGCAACGCCTCCGTAGCGCAATTTTCTTCCCGCCTCCCGCACCACCCCCGAACCGTTTCCAAGGAGCCCTGTGGATCCCCAGACCATCCAGCGGCGACGCTGGTACGTCCTCGGCGTGCTGACGGTCAGCCTGCTCGTCGTGGTCCTGGACAACACCATCCTGAACGTCGCCCTCAAGACCATCGCCGACCCGCACGACGGGCTCGGCGCCACCCAGAGCCAGCTGGAGTGGTCGATCAACTCCTACACGCTGGTGTTCGCCGGCCTGCTGTTCACCTTCGGGGTGCTCGGCGACCGGCTCGGCCGCAAGCGGGTGCTGCTCGCCGGCATGGCGATCTTCGCCGTCGCCTCGCTCGCCTCGGCCTACGCCCAGTCGCCGACCCAGCTGATCTGGGCCCGCGCGCTGATGGGCCTCGGCGGCGCCGCGGTCATGCCGCAGACGCTGTCCATCATCACCAACGTGTTCGAGCCGAAGGAGCGTCCGCGCGCCATCGCGCTGTGGGCGGGCGCGGTCGGCCTCGGCGTCGCGATCGGCCCGATCACCGGCGGCCTGCTGCTGGCCCACTTCTGGTGGGGCTCGGTCTTCCTGATCAACGTCCCGGTCATCGTGGCGGGCGCCGCGGCGATCGTGTTCCTGGTGCCCGAGTCCCGCAACCCCGAGCGCGGCGGCCTCGACCCGGTCGGCGTGCTGCTGTCGATCATCGGCCTGGTCGCGCTGTCCTACGGCATCATCCGCGGCGGCGACAAGGGCGCGTGGGGCGCGGCCGACGTGCTGCTGCCGATCGCCCTCGGCGTGCTGGTGCTGGCCGCGTTCGTCTGGCACGAGGCGCGCACCGAGCACCCGGCGTTCGACGTCCGGCTGTTCCGCGACCCGCGGCTGTCGGCGTCGGTCGCGGCCATCGCGCTGTGCTTCTTCGCCGCCGGCGGCGTCTTCTTCTTCTCCAACTTCTACATGCAGTCCGTGCGCGGGCTGAGCCCGCTGGAGTCCGGCGCGATGGTCATGCCGTTCGCCGTCGCGCAGCTGGTGTTCTCGCCGCGCAGCGCGTCCATGGTGCGCCGGTTCGGCGCCAAGGCCGTCTGCACCGTCGGCCTGCTCGCGGTGACCGGCGCCCTCGTCGGCTACCAGTTCCTGGACGTGGACACTCCGCTGTGGGTCCTCGGCGTCATCTTCTTCGTGCAGGGCGCGGGCATGGCGAACGTCATGCCGCCCGCGACCGAGGCCGTCATGTCGGCGCTGCCGCGCGAGAAGGCGGGCGCGGGCTCGGCGCTCAACAACACCGCCCGCCAGGTCGCGGTCGCGCTCGGCGTGGCCGTGCTCGGCTCGGTGATCTCCTCGATCTACCGGTCGGACCTGCACGACAGGCTCGCGGCGCTGCCCGCGGCGGCGCGCGAGGCGGTCGGCCAGTCGATCGCGGGCGCGCACCAGGCGGGCGCGGTCGTCCCGGCGGCCCGGGCCCT
>NZ_QURH01000903.1 GCF_003428695.1 Actinomadura logoneensis | reverse complement strand
GCCGCGCCGGCGCAGGTCGACGCGAACGCCGCGCAGGGGGGCACGAACGCCGGGCGGGCGGACGCCACGCCGGCGCAGGCGGACGGGAACGCCGGACAGGCGGACGCCGCGTCGGCGCGGGCGGAGGCGAACGCCGGGCAGGCGGGCGGGAGCGACGCTCAGGCGACCGCGGGGTTCGGGCGGGCGGTCGTGGAGGCGGAGGGGATCATCCGCGGGGCGGCGCACGTCCGGTCGGACCTCGACCTCGCGGAGGGGCTGGAGTACCTCGCGGGAAGCGTCAAGGCCGCGCTGCACATGGCGTGGGCGTACGAGCGGGACTTCCCGTTCTTCGCGCGCTCGACCGGCCCGCACTCCAAGCTGGGCCTGGACAACCCCGACACCCTGTACTTCAACGCCTACCTGCGCGACGACGCCGAGTACGTCGTCACCGGGCGGCGCGGCAGCACCGCCGACCTGAGCTTCCAGGTGCTGAACGGCGACTACACGCCGTCCGCGTCGCCCGACAGCCTCAGCGCGTTCGACGACCGTGCCCTCGAGACCGCCCCGGACGGCTCGTTCGAGCTGCGCTTCGGCCCCGAGGACCCGCGCCGCAAGGACGATCCGAACTACTTCACGCTCGGGCCGGGCGCGGCGATGCTGCTCGTCCGGGAGGTGTTCAGCGACTGGGCGGCCGAGCGTCCGGGCGAGATCCGGATCCACCGCGCCGACCGGCTCGGGCACGCGCCGCCCGCGCCCACGTCCGCGCGGCAGGCCAAGCGGTTCGACGTGGCCGGCAAGATGCTGGTCTCGCGGCTGCGGACGTTCCTCGCGTTCCCCGAGTGGCACTACCTGACGCTGCCGGTGAACACGATGACCGAGCCGCGCCCGACGCCCGGCGGCCTGGCCACGCAGTACTCGTCCGCCGGGCACTTCGCCCTCCGCCCGGACCAGGCGATGATCGTCACGGTGCCGCGCTCGGACGCCCCCTACCAGGGCTTCCAGCTCGGCAGCATGTGGTACGTCTCGCTGGACTACGCCAACCACCAGACGAGCCTGACCGCCGACCAGGCCGCCGCCGACCCGGACGGCATGATCCGCATGGTCGTCGCCGAGCGCGATCCGGGCCTGGCGAACTGGATCGAGACGACCGGGCACGACCGGGGCTTCCTCCAGGTCCGCTGGCAGCGGCTGTCGCGGGAGCTCACCCCGGAGGACGGCCCGCGGGTCGAGGTCGTCCCGTTCGCCGACCTGCCGGCGCGCCTGCCGTTCCACGACCGGCAGCGCGTCACCCCCTCCCAGTGGGCGGAGCGCATCGCCGCCCGCCAGATCTCGACCGCGCGAAGGATGCTGGGCTGATGCTGCTGGACGGACGCGTGATCGTCATCTCCGGGGTCGGCCCCGGCCTCGGGCGCGGGCTGGCGCTCCAGTGCGCCAAGGCGGGCGCGGACGTCGTCCTCGCCGCCCGCACCGAGGAGCGGCTGGAGGAGGTGGCCAAGGAGGTGCGCGCGCTCGGCCGGCGCGCGACCGCCGTCCGCACCGACATCCGCGACCAGGCGTCCTGCGAACGGCTCGTGCGGGAGACGCTCGACGCCCACGGGCACGTGGACGGCCTGGTCAACAACGCCTTCGCGATCCCGCCGCTGCAGGACCTGCTGGACGTGGACGTCGCCGCCGTCCGGCGCGGCTTCGAGACGAACGTCCTCGCCGCACTGTCGCTGACCAGGCTGTTCGTCCCCGCGCTCGTCGCATCCAAGGGGTCGGTCGTGATGGTGAACTCGGCCGTCCTGCGGCACTCGAAGGCGACGTTCGGCCCGTACAAGATGGCCAAGTCGGCGCTGCTCGCGCTCGCGCAGGGGCTGTCCACCGAGCTCGGCCCGCGCGGCGTCCGGGTGAACACGATCGCACCCGGCTGGATCTGGGCCGACAACCTCAAGTGGTACTTCGACCTGCTCGCCACCGAGCGCGGGACGACGTCCCGGCAGGTCTACGACGAGACCGCCGCGACCATCGACCTGCGCAGGCTGCCCGAGCCGGACGAGATCGCCGACGCCGCCGTGTTCCTGCTGTCCCCGTACGCGCGCGCGATCACCGGGCAGTGCCTGGACGTCAACGGCGGCGAGTTCCACCACTGAGGCGGCGAGTTCCACCCACTGAGGAGACCGCGATGAGGACGGACGTCGGAACGGTCGAGGACCTGCACGCCTCGGCCACGCGCGCCACCGGCCTGACCGACTTCGGCGAGGACGACTACACCGACGGCCTGGAGGCGCTGCTCGCGTCCTACCGGCGGGACGCGCGGCTGACGGAACTCGGGAGCAAGACGCAGCGCGCGTTCCTGCGCGGCGCGCTCACCGCCCGCCTGATCGCCGAGGACGCGTGGAAACGGCACCCCGGGCACGCGGACGTCCCGATCGAGCGGCCGATCTTCGTCACCGGGCTCCCCCGCACCGGGACGACGGCGCTGCACCGGCTGCTCACCGCCGACCCCGCCCACCAGGGCCTCGAACTGTGGCTGACCGAGGTCCCGCAGCCGCGCCCGCCGCGCGCGGCGTGGGCGGACGACCCGGTCTTCCGGGCCGTCCAGGCGGGGTGCGAGCGGCACCACGTCGAGCATCCGGAGTTCATGGGCGTCCACTACATGTCGGCGGACATGGTCGAGGAGTGCTGGCAGCTCCTGCGCCAGTCGATGCGGTCGGTCTCGTTCGAGTGCCTGGCGCACCTGCCGTCCTACTCCGCGTGGCTCGCCGGGCAGGACTGGACGCCCGCGTACCGCCGGCACCGCCGCCTGCTCCAGCTGATCGGGCTGAACGACCCCGGCCGCCGCTGGGTGCTGAAGAACCCCAGCCACCTGTTCGCGCTGGACGCCCTGCTCGCCGTGTACCCGGACGCGCTGGTCGTCCAGACGCACCGCGACCCGCGCACGGCGATGGCGTCCATGTGCAGCCTCGCCGCGCACGCCACCGAGGGCTGGTCGGACCTCTTCCGGGGCGAGGTCATCGGCCGCGACCAGCTCGACCTCTGGAGCCGCGGCCTGGCCGCCTTCCGGGCCGAGCGCGGGCGGCACGACCCGGCCCGCTTCTTCGACGTCCGGTACGAGGACTTCGTCCGCGATCCGCTCGGCACCGCCGAGGCGATCTACACGCACTTCGGCCTGCCGCTCACCGACGACGCCCGGGCCGCGATGAAGCGCCTGCACACCGAGTCGAGCGAGGGCCGGGGACGCCCGTCCCACCGCTACACCCTCGCCGACTTCGGCCTCACCCCCGCCGAGGTGGACGCCCGCTTCCCCTGATCTTCCCGGCCGGGCTGGCGACCACCTCCCCGCCCCCGGGCCGAGGTGGACGGGTGCGTCCGTCGCGGGGCCGCCCCCTGCCGGGATCCTCCTCACGGAGGACTCGCGATCGTGCGACTGGCCGTGCGGACGGCCCGTCCGTGGGAGGCGCGCCGGCCGTGCCGCGCACGAGGCTGGGGACCATGACGACGACGAACATTCCGCGGCCACGCGGCCGGTGGGCGCGCGGACGCCGGCGGTCGCCCGACCGGATCCTCGCCGGGGTGCTCGCTGCCGGCGCCGCCGTCCTGCTGGCGTGGACGGTCGGCATGGCCTTCTCCATCCCGCCGTCCGAGCCCCGAACCGTCGACTGGGCGCTGCTGTGGTGCGGCTTCGACGCGATCGAGATCGCCGTGATGGCGTCCGCCGCGTGGCTCGTCCGCCGCCGGGACGCCCTCGCCCCCATGGCCCTGTCGGCACTGGCGACGCTGATGGTCGCGGACGCCTGGTTCGACGTCATGACGGCCCGCTCCGGCTACCTCCCGGCCGCCGTGTCCATGGCCGCCTTCCTGGAACTCCCCCTGGCAGCCGTCCTGACCACCGCCGCCGTCCGCCTCACCCGCCGCCGGGAGACGGACTGAGCGGCAGGTAGCGACAGGTGTGGCCCTTACCGGCCATCCCTGGTCGATCCTCGCGAACCTATGATTTGGCACCCGGACACGCATCCCGCGGTTCCGACACCTGTCGAAGGGAGAACCACGGGCCATGTCATCCACCCCGGAGTCCCGGTCGCCCGCCTCTCGGCCGTCCGCCTCGAAACCGGCGCTCGACACCCTCGTCGAGCTGCTCCGTGAGCGACTGCCGGACGACGCGCTGATCGCCGAGCCCTCTGCGGCAGCGGCGGCGACCCGGCTGTGGAACGCGCGGGTGACCAAGCGTCCCGCGGTGGTGGCACGGTGCCGGACGGCGGCCGACGTCCAGGCCGCGGTGCGCGCCGCCCGGTCGGCGGGGGTGCCGCTGTCGGTGCGCGGCGGCGGCCACGACTGGGCCGGAAGCGCCATCGCGGACGGCGGCCTCCTGGTGGATCTGGGCGAGATGCGCCAGGTCGTCATCGAGGGGGACGAGGCGCGCGTGGCGGGCGGCGCGACCGTCAGCGACGTCCTGGACGCCGCCCGGCCGCACGGGCTCGCGGCCGCGGTCGGCACCGTCGGCTCGGTCGGGTTCGCCGGGCTCACGCTGGGCGGCGGCTACGGAACCCTGATCGGCGTCACGGGACTCGGCGTCGACAACATGCTGTCGGCCGAGGTCGTCCTCGCCGACGGCCGGATCGTCACGGCCGACCCGCGGCATGAGGCCGACCTGTTCTGGGCGCTGCGCGGCGGTGGCGGCAACTTCGGGGTCGTGACCGAACTGCGCACCCGGCTGCACCCCTTCGCCACGGTCAGCACCGGCCTGCTCGCGTTCCCCTGGGACCAGGCCCGGTCGGTGCTGCGCGGATGGCGGACGCTGACGGCGGCGGCGGACGACGCGCTGGACGTGATGTTCGGCGCCATGTCCACCCCCGTCGGCAAGGTCGTCTTCACCATGCCGACCTGGGCCGGCGACCCCGACCGGGCCGCCGCGCAGATCGCCCGGGTCCGGGCGCTCGGCGACCCGGTGCTCGACGACGTGGACCGGCGGGCGCTGGCCGACGCCGTGCACGCCCTGGACGAGGCGTTCCCGTACGGCGGCGAGTACCGCCTCGGCGCGCGGATGCTGCCCGCCCTGACCGACGACGCGATCGAGGCGTTCGTCCGGGCGGCCGAGGCGATGCCCGGCACCTGCGCGCTGAACGTCCACCACGCGCACGGCACGGCGACCCGGGCGCAGGCCGCCGACGCCGCCTACCCGTACCGCGACGAGCACCTCGTCGTGGAGATCATCGGATCCTGGACGGACGGCGACGGCGCCGCCGAGTCGGCCTGGGTCCGCGACGCCGAGGACCTTCTGGAGCCGTACGCCCTCCCCGGCGGCTGGGCCAACCTCATGGCGCCCGACGACCCGCACGCCCCGGACGCCTACGGCGCCAACACCGCCCGGCTCCTGGAGATCAAGGCGCACTACGACCCCGACGGGGTGTTCACCGCGATACCGCTAAGGGAGGCCTGAACGCGGGACGCCGAGCGGACGAGGCGGGTCAGATGCCGAGGCCGCGGCCGATGATCTCTTTCATGATCTCGGTGGTGCCGCCGAAGATGGTCTGGATGCGGACGTCCTGGTACGCCTTGGCGATGGGGTACTCGGCCATGTAGCCGTAGCCGCCGTGGAGCTGGACGCAGCGGTCGACGACGGTCTTGAGCATCTCGGTCGTCCAGTACTTGGCCATGGACGCCTCCTCGGCGTCCAGCTCGCCGCGGACCTCCTTGGCGAGGCACTGGTCGAGGAAGGCGCGGCTGACCGTGATCTCGGTCTTCATCTCGGCGAGGGTGAAGCGGTTGTGCTGGAACTTGCCGATCGGGCGGCCGAACGCCTCGCGGTTCCTGCAGTACTCCAGCGTCATGTCGAAGGCGGCCTGCGCGCCCGCGACGGCCGAGACGGCGATGCAGAGGCGTTCGCGGGCGAGGTTCTGCATGAGGTAGATGAAGCCCATGCCCTCCTCGCCGAGCAGGTTCTCCTTCGGCACCCGGACGTTGTCGAAGAACAGCTCGGCGGTGTCCTGGGCGTGCATGCCGATCTTGTCGAGGTTGCGGCCGCGTGCGAAGCCGTCCATGCCGCGCTCGACCATCAGCAGGGAGACGCCGTGCGCGCCCGCGGCCGGGTCGGTCTTCGCGGCGACGATGACCAGGTCGGACAGGATGCCGTTGGTGATGAAGGTCTTCTGCCCGTTCAGGACGTAGTCGTCGCCGTCGCGGACGGCGGTCGTCCGCATGCCCTGCAGGTCGGACCCGGCGGCGGGCTCGGTCATCGCGATCGCGGTGATCAGCTCGCCGGAGCAGTAGCCGGGCAGCCAGCGCGCCTTCTGCTCGTCGTTCAGCAGCTGCACCAGGTAGCCGCCGACGACGTCGTTGTGCACGGCGAAGCCGGGGCCGGACGCGCCCGCCCGGGCCAGCTCCTCGTTGAGGACGGCGTAGTAGCGGTAGTCGGACTCGCCTCCGCCGCCGTACTCCTCGGGCATCTCGATGCCGAGCAGCCCCTGCCGCCCGGCGGCGCGCCACACGTCCCGGGAGACGATCTCGTCCTTCTCCCACTGGGCGTGGTACGGCTCGATCTCCTTGGCGACGAAGGACCGCACCATGTCGCGGAACGCCTCGTGCTCCTCGGTGAAGATGTCGCGTGCCATGCGCCGGGGCTCCTCGCGTGTAAGTGCGTACTGACTTCCCGGTGCACAATGTAGCGCAGCCACCCGCCGTCACCCCAGGCAGCGGCGTTGTGACCCACGTTACTCACAGGTAGGGCCGGCCGATGGCGGGTCGCGCCATCGGCCG
>NZ_QURH01000899.1 GCF_003428695.1 Actinomadura logoneensis | reverse complement strand
GGTCAGGGCGGCGGGAGCGGCGCGGCAGGCAGGGGCGGCGGGGTGGCGTGCGAACCGGGCGGTGGCGGGGTGGCGAGCGCGCGGCTGGCGGCGCTGGACGCGGAGATCGGCCGGCTCAGCGAGCTTCGCGCGCGCCTCGCCGCTCGGCTGGGAGTCGGTCAGAGCACGTAGCCGTCCGCCAGGTACGGCGCGGGCTCGGACATTCCGCGCAGGGCGAGGTACCCCTTCTGGTCGAGGTCCAGGCGCGCGGCCAGGCCGACGTCCACCGCCCAGTCGTTCGCGACGGTGATGGAGTCGACGAGCGTCTCGCCGCGGGTGTGCGCGAGCGCGTCCCAGAGCAGGTTCCCGGCGGTCCCGGGGTCGTCCGCGGCCAGCAGCACGGGACGGCCCAGGGCCTCGTCCAGGTAGACGTAGCCCGGCCGCCGGTCCGGCGCCGCGGACACGATCAGCCGCGCGTTCTCCAGCAGGTAACGGTGGTCGGGGCCGTGGCCGCCGCCGCGCAGGCGCCCGTCCAGGGCGTCCATCCATTCCAGGTCGTCGGGACGCCCGTCGCGCAGGCCCTGGACGACCGGGAGGGCGGAGCGCTCGACGCGTCCGACCATCCGCATCATCGGGTGGAGCGTGAAGCCCGCGAGGCGGTAGCGGCGGGTCGCGCCCGGATGCGCCGACGCCGAGAAGATCCCGGGACGGCCGTCCGCGTGGTCGAGGACGGCGTCCAGCAGCCGCTTCCCGACGCCCTTGGACTGGATGCCCGGCTGGACGGCGTAGACCGCCAGGTACCAGACGCCGCCCCGGTTCTGCGAGACGGCGAACCCGACGAGCCCGCCGTCCTCCTCCGCGACGACGCAGCCGGCGGGGTCGGCGGCGAGCAGGTGGTCCATCCGCGCGAGCCACGTCCGGGCGGCGTCCGCGCCCTGCGGCTCGGGCTCCGGGTCGTTCCAGCGCCTGCCCAGGCGGTCGACCTCCAGGAAGGCGGCGGCGAAGACCTGCTGCGCGGCGGGCAGGTCGTCGGTGGTCATGGGCCTGATCCGTACGGAGTCCATCACTTCATGATCGGAGACGGCGGCGCCGTTCGCACCCCCTCCGCCGCGATGATCGAACACAGGTTCGATAAGCTGGACGCATGAACGGTGTCTTCCAGGGGTCGCTGCTGGACGTCGGGGCCGAGGGCGGGCCGCGCGGGCTCGGCGCGCACGTGCGGCGCACGCCGCTCGCGCACGGCGCGTGGATCGACCTGCGTCCCGGCTGGCTCGCCGGGGCGGACGCGCTGTTCACGCGGCTCATGGCGGACGTCCCGTGGCGGGCCGAGCGGCGGCGCATGTACGAGCGCGTCGTGGACGTGCCGCGCCTGCTGGCGTTCTACGGCGAGACCGAACCGCTGCCCGACCCCGTCCTGGACGAGGCGCGCGACCTGCTCACCGCCCACTACCGCGACGAGCTCGGCGAGCCGTTCCGCACGGCGGGCCTGTGCCTCTACCGGGACGAGAACGACAGCGTCGCCTGGCACGGCGACCGCATCGGGCGCGGGCGCAGCGAGGACACGATGGTCGCGATCGTCTCGCTCGGCACCCCGCGCCCGCTGCTGCTGCGCCCGGCGGGCGGCGGCGGCCCGACGCTGCGCTACGACATCGGGCACGGCGACCTGATCGTCATGGGCGGAAGCTGCCAGCGGACATGGGAGCACGCCGTCCCGAAGTCGGCCCGCCCGCTCGGGCCGCGGATCAGCGTCCAGTTCCGCCCGCGCGGCGTCCGCTGACACCCGACCCGCCACCGGCTCGGGCGGGACTGCCCGGGACCGGGTCGGGCGGTCCGGCATCGGAGCGGATGGCCCGGCATCGGCGGGCGCGGATCGGGCATGATCGGCCGCATGAACCTGCGGCACGCCACCCCCGAGGACGCCGAGGCCATCGCGAAGGTGCACGTCGACGCCTGGCGGATCGCCTTCCGCGGCGTCCTGCCCGACGCCGAGCTGGACGCCCTGCACTGGACGCAGCGCGTCGGCGGCTGGAGGGAGCGCACCGCGCCCGGCTCCGGGGTGACGGTGCTGGTCGCCGACGTGGCGGACGAGGTCGCCGGGTTCGCGGCGTCCGGCCCGTCGCGCGACCCCGACCTGGGCCCCGACCGCGCGTGGGAGCTGTACATGATGTACCTCGGGCCCGCGAGCTGGCGGCGCGGCATCGGGACGGCCCTGCTGCGCCGGACGATCGAGGCGGTCCCGGTCCACGTCCCGGCGCTGGTGCTCTGGGTGCTGGACGAGAACATCCGCGCCCGCTCCTTCTACGAGCGCCACGGCCTCGCCCCGGACGGCACGTCCCGGCCGTCCATGCTCGGCCCGCCCTACACCGACTTCCGCTACCGCATGACGCTCCGCCGGACCGGGCCGTCCGACGGGACGACCCCGCCCGACCGGACCGGCCCGCCCGACAGGACCGGCCCGTCCGGTGGATCGGCCCCCTCCGGCCCGCGCGGTTAGGCGGGAAGGCCGAGGTCGTCGGCCATGCGGTCGACGGTGTAGGCGAAGAAGTCGTCGGCCGGGTCGAGGGTGTTGGCGAACTGGCCGAACAGCTCGAAGCTGATCAGGCCGGTGAGCTGCGACCAGAGCGCGGCGAGGCGGGCCATCGCGACGGGCGGGACGTCCGGGGCGGCGGCCTCGGTGATCGTGCGGAGCTGTCCGGCGAGGCCGGGGGCGGGCTCGGGGGCCCGGACGTCCAGGTGTCCCGCCCGCGCGGCGTCCTGCGCGATGCCCATCAGGACGAACGGGAAGCGCGTGGCCGGGGCGATGGTGTCCTCGGGGGCCGCGTAGCCGGGCACCGGGGAGCCGTAGATCAGCGCGTACTCGTGCGGATGCTCGACCGCCCAGTCGCGCAGCGCGCCGCAGACGGCTCGCCAGCGCGCGCGGGGGCCGTCCTCGGCGGCCTGCCGGTCGGCCTTCTCCGCGCGCTCGCCGACCGCGTCGTAGGCGTCCACGATCAGCGCGGTGAGCAGCTCGTCGCGGCTCGGGAAGTACCGGTACAGCGCGGACGACACCATCCCCAGCGCCCGGGACACCGCGCGCAGTGACAGCCCCTGCGCGCCGGACGCGGCCAGTTGCCGCCGCGCCTCCTCCTTGATCTCCCTGGTGAGTTCGGCCCGGGCGCGTTCTCGTGCGGTTCGGCTCGCGTTCATGGGCCCCAGTCTGGCACGAGATCAGAGCGCCGGACAATTTTGAGAGCACTGCTCTTGACTTCGTGGCGCCGGGGCCAGCATGATGCTCTTAGTCGAGAGCACCGCTCTCCAAAATGAGGGAGACCCGATGAACGACCTGAAGCCCCGGCCCACCGCCCCGGCGGACGTGCGCGACCGCCTCGTTCCCCCCGGCGGACGGTTCGTCCTCGCGTTCAACCGGTTCATCGGACGGCTCGCCCACCACGGCGTCAGCCTCATGGGCTCCCGGGAGCTGGCCGTGCGCGGCCGGACGTCCGGCGAGTGGCGCACCAACCCGGTGAACCCGCTGACGCTCGGCGGCGAGCGCTACCTGATCTCCCCGCGCGGCCGGACGCAGTGGGTGCGCAACATCCGGGTGGCGGGCGGCGGGCAGCTCCGCCTCGGCCGCAGGGTCGAGGACATCACCGTCACCGAGCTGGACGACGCCGACAAGCTCCCGGTCATCCGCGCCTACATGGACAAGTGGGCCTGGGAGGTCTCCGCCCTCATGGACGGCCTGACCAAGCACGCCACCGACGAGCAGCTCGTCGCGATCGCCCCCGGCGTCCCCGTCTTCCGCATCCACTGATCCCCGTCGCGCGCCGCCGCAACGCGATGTCGGATTACCGCCAGCGTCCGGCCCGGGCCCGCCGCGACAGTGGACTCATGGAACACATCGGCATCGAACCGGGCATCCTGTACTTCGGCACGCCGGTGGTCCTGCTCGGCACCGCCGACCCCGAGGGCCACCCCAACCTCGCGCCGATGTCGTCGGCGTTCTGGCTGGGATGGCGCTGCGTCCTCGGCATGGGCACCTCGTCCCAGACGGCCCGGAACCTGCTGGCGACCGGCGAGTGCACGATCAACCTGCCGTCCACCGCGCAGGTCGGCGCCGTGGACCGGCTCGCGCTGACGACCGGCTCCGACCCGGTCTCGCCGGGCAAGGCCCGGCGCGGCTACCGGCACGTCCGCGACAAGTTCGGCGTCTCGGGCCTGACGCCCGCGCCGTCCGAGACCGTCCGGCCGCCGCGCGTCGCCGAGTGCCCGGTGACGATGGAGGCCGTCCTGGAGGACTCCCGGGAGATCGCCGCCGACCTGGGCGGCTGGGGCACGGTCTTCGAGGTGCGGGTGCAGCGCGTCCGCGTCCACCCGTCGATCACCATGGACGGCCACCCCGACCGCATCGACCCCGACCGCTGGCGTCCCCTGATCATGAGCTTCCAGAAGTTCTACGGCCTCGGCGACCAGGTCCACCCGTCCCGCCTCGCGGGGATTCCCGAGCACCTGTACCGCACCGAGGACATCGAGCGCGCCGCCACCACCCCCACCGCCACCGGCGTCGGCTAGGCCTCCGGCGCGGCGGACGTCCGCAGGCCCGCGCGGGGCGGGTCGCCGGACGCGAACGGGTGGACGGCGCGGTGGCCAGGCCGCCATGCTGGGAAGATGTCTGCCATGGGGGGCGGATTCCGGCGCGGAGGCGAAGGGCGGCTGGGGTTCGGCGCGATGCGCCTGCCGGGGATGCCGGGACGGCAGCCGGTGGATCACACGACGGCCGTCGCGGTCGCCCGGCGTGCCGTCGAGCTGGGCGTGACGCACATCGACACGGCCGCGTTCTACACGCGCGGGGCCAGCCGCGCCAACGAGATCCTGCGCCGGGCGCTGCGCCCCTACCCGGACGGGCTGACCCTCGCGACGAAGGTCGGCCCCGGCCAGGACGTCCGCGCGGCCGTCGAGCAGAACCTCACCGAACTCGGCCGCGACGTCCTCGACCTTGTCTACCTGCAGAGCGGCCGCCCGGACGAGACTCTGGACGAGCGGTTCGCGCAGCTCGCGAAGCTCCGGGAGGAGGGGCTCGTCCGGGAGGTGGGACTGTCGAACGTCACCCGCGCCCAGTTCGCCGGGGCGCGGACGGTCGCTCCGGTCGCGGCCGTCCAGAACCGGTTCGGCGTCCACGACCAGAGCGACGCCGTGCTGGTGGACGAGTGCGCCGAGGCGGGCGTCATGTACGTGGCGCACTCGGTGCTCGGCGGCGGACGGGTGCGGTTCACCGATCCGGCGCTGCGGACGGTCGCCCGGCGGCACGGCGCGTCGGTCTACCAGGTCGCGCTGGCGTGGGGCCTGGCCCGCTCCCCCACGCTCGTGCAGATCCCCGGCACCGCGTCGCTCACCCACCTGGAGCAGAACATGGCCGCCGTGCGCCTGGAGCTGGACGAGTCCGAGATCGCCATGCTCGAACGGCTCGCGTAGGGTGGGGCGCATGTCCTCCCCCGAGGCGTCCAGACGCCGGCCACCGCACGCGGTGGCATGCTCTCTCCGACCGGCGCGTCCGCTGCACTGAGCAGCGTGGCCGCCCCGGTCTCCTGACCACCGCGTAGAGCGCTCTGCCCGCCCGCGTTCCTCGGCCCGTCCGTGCTCCCACGCATTGCCGCGCTCCGGCGCGCCGCCGCGCGCTGCCGCGCTTCGGCGTTGCAGCACTGCGGCGCTGCCGCGTTGCCGCGCTTTGGCGCGTTGCCGCGTTCGGTGCACACGGCGGCCTTCACGGCGCGGGCTTCCTCGCGGTGGCCGTTCTTCCACGGCTCCTCCGCTTCCGTTCTCGCATGCCTTCCATGACGGAGTCGTCGTGCCGTTCGCCCTTTACGTCCTCGCGCTGGCCGTGTTCGCCCAGGGGACGTCCGAATTCATGCTGTCCGGGCTCCTGCCTGACCTCGCCCGCGACACCGGCGTCCCAGTCGGGACCGCCGGGGCCCTCACCTCGGCGTTCGCCGCCGGGATGATCGTCGGCGCGCCGCTGATGGCGGCGCTCGCCCGGCGGTGGCCGCGCCGCCGGGCGCTGCTGCTGTTCCTGGCGGCGTTCCTGGCCGTCCACGTCGCCGGGGCGCTGACCTCCAGCTTCGCCGTGCTGCTCGCGACCCGCGTGGTCGCGGCGCTGGCGAACGCCGGGTTCCTCGCGGTCGCCGTCGCGGCGGCCGTCGCCATGGTCCGCCCCGCCGCCAAGGGCCGCGCCACCGCGACCCTGCTCGGCGGCGTCACCCTCGCCTGCGTCGCGGGCGTCCCCGCCGGGGCGCTGCTCGGCGACCTGTGGGGATGGCGCGCGGCGTTCTGGGCCGTGGCGCTGGTGTCCGCGCCCGCGCTCGTCGCGATCATGACGTCCGTGCCGGACGAGTCGTCCGCGCGAACCGGCGTCCGCCCCGAACTGCGGGTGCTGCGCCGTCCGGGCGTGCTGCTCGTGCTCGGCGTGGGCGCGCTGGTGAACGGGGCGACGTTCTGCGCGTTCACCTACCTCGCGCCGCTGGTCACGGACGTGGCCGGGATCGGGGACCGGTGGGTCCCGGCGCTGCTCGCGGTGTTCGGGCTGGGCTCGTTCGCCGGGGTGACGGCGGCCGGACGGCTCGCCGACACCCGTCCCCGGGCCGTCCTGGCGGGCGGCGGCGTCGCCCTCGCCGCCGGGTGGGCCGCGCTCGCGGCGTTCGCGGACG
>NZ_QURH01000900.1 GCF_003428695.1 Actinomadura logoneensis | reverse complement strand
CGGCGGCCGACGCCGGGCGCCAGCGGGACTGGCGGGCGGTGCGCCCGGACGCGACCACCTCGCGGACGGTCGCCGGGACGCCGCCGCCCATGGGCAGCCGCTGCGGGACGTAGCCGATCCGCTTCCAGTCGCGGAACCGGGCCGGGGGCCGGCCGTAGATCTCGGTGCGTCCGCCGCTGAGCGGCACCAGCCCGAGCAGCGCCCGGACCAGCGTGGACTTGCCGGAGCCGTTCGGCCCGGTGAGGGCGAGCACGTCGCCCGCCCCGACCCGCAGGTCGACGCCGGCGAGCACCTCCCGGCCGTCCAGGCGGACGCGGCCGGCGGTCATCGCGAAGGGCGGCGGTGTCGCGGGGGAGGGCGGTGTCGCGGGGGAGGGCGGTGTCATGCGGGAGGGGGAGGTCACGAGCACTCCAGGGCGGTGCGGAGGGTGGCGAGGTCGCGGCGCAGCACGGACAGGTAGTCGTCGGACGATCCGGGGCGGACGCCCTCGGCCGGGTCGAGGACGGCGGTGCGGACGCCGGCCTCCCGGGCCAGCGCGTCCGCGACCTTGGGGCTGACCAGCGTCTCGGTGAACACGGTGGTCGCCCGGGTTGACCTGATCTGGTCGGACAGCCGCGCCAGGCGCTTGGGGGACGGCTCGGCGGCCGGGTCGACGCCCGCGACCGGGACCTGGGTGAGGCCGTAGTGGTCGGCCAGGTAGCCGAAGGCCGCGTGCGAGGTGACGATCGTCCTGCGCGCGCAGGTCCTGAGGCCGGTTCTGAACTCGGCGTCCAGGGCGTTGATCCGGGTCACCAGGGCGTCCGTGCGGGTGCGGTAGTCGGCCGCGTGCTTCGGATCGACGGCGGCCAGCCGGTCTCCCACGCCCTTGGCGATGGCGGCCATGCGACCGGGATCGACCCAGACGTGCGGGTCGTAGTCGGCGTGGTCGGCATGGCCGTGCCCGCCGCCGTGCCCGCCGTGCCCGTCCTGCTCGTCCTCCTCGCCGAGGTCGTGCGCGGGCAGGGTCCGCACGGCCGTCACCGCGTCGAACGACTTGTGCGGGGCGCGCTTGGCGACCGCGTCGTCCACGGCGGGCTGGACGCCCTTGATGTACAGGGTGAGGTCGGAGCTCTGCACGCGGGCGATCTGGCGGGGCGTGAGCTCCAGGTCGTGCGGTTCGGCGCCCGGCCTGGTCAGCGTCTCGACCTTCACGGCGTCGCCGCCGATGCTCTCGGCGAGCCAGGCCATGGGGTAGAAGCCCGCGACGACCGTGGTCCGCCCGCCGCTCCCGCCGGCGGCGGAACCGCACGCGGTCAGGCCGAGCGCCCCGGCGAGGACGGCGGCGGTGAGGGGCAGCGCGCGGCGCGGGGCGCGCCGGAGGAAGGAGAGGCTGAGCACCCCTCAAGTCTGGACAAAATGAAAACGGTTGTCAAAACCGGCATCACGGAAGTGACGGACCCGACACCTCCTCGTAGGCGCCGGGCTCGTCGATCGCCATCGCCGCGAGGGGGATGAGCCGCATCCTTACGGCGGGCGCGCCGAGCGCCCGGCGGTAGAAGCCCGCGCCGTCCCACTCGGTGATCAGGGCCCACAGCTCCGGGTCGTCGAGGGTCCGGACGAGCCGTCCGGCGCGGTGCCCGGGCCCGGCGGCGAGGTCGGACAGGACGGCCGCCATCTCGGCGGCGAAGCTCTCGGCGCGCTCGGCGGGGACCCGGAACCGGGTGATCGCGATCATCCCGCCATCCTCCCAGCCCCGGCCCCCCGGCGGCGTCCGGCGGGCCTGCCTGCCCCGCTCGCTGCGCCGTCCGACGGTGCTCGGCGGGGCTCGGCGGGCGCGGCGGGAGGACCTCGGGGACGGGGCGGCGCCGGGGTGCGGATATGGAGTTCGGCGCTCCGGCCGTGTGCCCTAAGCTGGGGAGGGCTGCCCGGAGCACCGCTCCGCGACACATCGCAGCAGCTTGAGCACGACCAGCCCGAGCAGGACGGCTTGAGCCGGACCAGCTTGAGCACGAACACCTTGAGCACGACCAACGGGGATCACGCGTCGCCCTCCCGACGATCGGCAGGGCGCGTGACGAACTATCCCGCCGACCGCCAGCCGGATGGAGAAACGCCATGGCACGCCGTTCCGACGTGATGGACACGATCATCAATCTCAGCAAGCGGCGGGGCCTGGTGTTCCCGTCCAGCGAGATCTACGGCGGACTGCGCGCCTCCTGGGACTACGGCCCGCTCGGCGTGGAGCTGAAGAACAACGTCAAGCGCCAGTGGTGGAAGTCCATGGTGCAGGGCCGCGACGACGTCGTCGGCCTCGACTCCTCGGTGATCCTGGCCCGCGAGGTCTGGGAGGCCAGCGGCCACGTCCGCGAGTTCGTCGACCCGCTGACCGAGTGCCAGTCCTGCCACAAGCGGTTCCGCGCCGACCACCTCACCGAGGCGTACGAGGAGAAGCACGGCCAGGAGCCGCCGAACGGCCTGGCCGACATCACCTGCCCGAACTGCGGCGTCAAGGGCGCGTTCACCGAGCCGAAGATGTTCAACGGCATGCTGCGCACCTACCTCGGCGCGGTCGAGGACGAGTCGGGCCTGGCCTACCTGCGTCCGGAGACCGCGCAGGGCATCTTCATCAACTACCTGAACGTGCAGCAGTCCGCCCGCCGGAAGATCCCGTTCGGCATCGGCCAGATCGGCAAGTCGTTCCGCAACGAGATCACCCCCGGCAACTTCATCTTCCGGACCCGCGAGTTCGAGCAGATGGAGATGGAGTTCTTCGTCAAGCCGGGCAGCGACGAGGAGTGGCACCAGTACTGGATCGACGAGCGGTTCCAGTGGTACACCGACCTCGGCATCAAGAAGGACAACCTGCGGCTGTTCGAACACCCGAAGGACAAGCTGTCCCACTACTCCAAGCGGACCGTCGACATCGAGTACCGGTTCGGCTTCTCCGGCAAGGAGTGGGGTGAGCTGGAGGGCGTCGCGAACCGCACCGACTTCGACCTGACCACGCACGCCAAGGCGTCCGGCCAGGACCTGTCGTTCTTCGACCAGGAGGCCGGCGAGCGGTTCGTCCCGTACGTGATCGAGCCCGCGGCGGGCGTCGACCGCTGCACGCTGACGTTCATGATGGACGCCTACGCCGAGGACGAGGCCCCGAACGCCAAGGGCAAGCTGGAGAAGCGCACGGTCATGCGGCTCGACCGGCGGCTCGCCCCGGTCAAGGTGGCCGTGCTGCCGCTGTCCCGCAACGCCGACCTGTCGCCGAAGGCCCGCGACCTCGCCGCCCAGCTGCGCCGCAACTGGAACGTCGACTTCGACGACGCGGGCGCGATCGGCCGCCGCTACCGCCGCCAGGACGAGATCGGCACCCCGTTCTGCGTCACGGTCGACTTCGACACCCTCGAGGACGACGCGGTGACCGTCCGGGAGCGGGACACCATGAGCCAGGAGCGCATCTCGCTGAGCCAGGTCGAGTCGTTCCTCGCCGCCCAGCTCGTCGGCTGCTGACGCCCGTCGCGTCCGCCCGCCGGTGCCGGTGCCGGTACGAGCCGGCGGTGGCGCGGCGCGGACGGACGACGTGAGGGGCCGTCTCCCTGTGGGGGAGACGGCCCCTTCGGCGCGTCCGGGGACGACTCGGTGTGGACGCGCCGCTCATGGCGCCGCGGGGGAGCGCTGGCTCAGGAGGCCGCGACCCACAGCTGGGTCGTGTACGAGCCGGAGCCGGGCGAGCTCTCGCCGAGGAGCTGGTACGCGGCGGTGACGGTGGCGGTGGACGGGCAGAGGAAGCTGCCGCCGGACTGGACGGGGATCGAGACGTTGTTCAGCTTGATCTGGGCCTGGTTGACCGTGGTGTCGGGGCGGGAGGCGTTGTTGGGGTTGTAGCCGTTGGCGACCGCGGTGCCGCCGTAGTAGCAGGTGATGCCGCCGAGGATGCTGGCGACGGCCTTGACCTTGAAGTTGGTCATGGTCAGGGTGCCGTCGCGTCCGCCGGTGTGGTTTGGGTCGTAGGCGACGGTCGCGCCCCAGGGCAGGTTTAGGGCGGTCACGGCGACGGTGCCGCCGCCGCCCGGGCACGCGGGACCGGGGTTGTTGGTGAACGAGGCGGCGCTGATCGAGCCGCTGCCGGCGGAGTTCACCGAGCCGGTCATCGTGGACTGGTTGCAGGAGCCGCCGCCGAGCGAGGTGGTGACGGACGCGGTCCCGAGCAGCGACGCCTTGACGTTGCCCGAGAAGAGGGGCCCGGTGGCCGAGCCCGAGTGGATCGCGGTGCCGGCCGCGGTCGCGGCCGTCGCGGATCCGATGGCGAGCGCGGCGGCCGCCGCGCCCATGGCGAAGATTTTCCTGGTTTGTGCCACCGGATGCTCCTTTGTCCGGTTCGGGGTGGGCAACGCGAAGGTAACTTCATCTCCCTTCCGCGCAAAGACGGTGGACCGAGGTTGGTCTGGCCGGAAGATGACATTCCTTCACGTTCGGTGGCCGGGTTACGGTGAGGGGTTGGGCGTCCCAGAGATGGCGAAGGGCCGGGACGGACGTGGACGTCCGTCCCGGCCCTCATGCCGGGGATGCGTCACCGGTGGAGCCCTCGCGCCCGGCGGAGGCGCGGGCGCGGGCGGTTCCCGGGGTCAGGCGAGCGGCGGCTCGCTCTCGCGCTCCTCCGCCTGGATCACCTGCATCACCGCGTTGATCAGCGCCAGGTGCGTGAACGCCTGCGGGAAGTTGCCCAGGTGCCGCCCGGTGTGCGGGTCGATCTCCTCGGCGTACAGCTGCAGCGGGCTGGCGTAGCTCAGCAGCTTCTCGCACAGCGCCTTGGCCCGTTCCACCTCGCCGATCATCACCAGGGCGCTGACCAGCCAGAACGAGCAGATCGTGAAGGTGCCCTCCTCCGAGTCGAAGCCGTCGTCGGTCTCGGCCGCCCGGTACCGCAGCACCAGGTCGTCCTCCGACAGCTCGTCGGCGATGGCGAGCACCGTCTCGCGCACCCGCTTGTCGTCCGGCGGCAGGAAGCCCAGCAGCGGGATCAGCAGCGCCGAGGCGTCCAGCGAGGTCGCCCCGTAGTGCGCGACGAACACGCCCCGGTCGTCCAGCGCGTTCGCGAGGACGTCGGCGTGGATGCGGTCGGCGGCCTCCTGCCAGCGCCGGGCGCGCTCGTGGTCGCCGCGGATGCGCGCCAGCCGCGCCCCGCGGTCGGCCGCGACCCAGCAGAACACCTTGGACGAGGTGAAGTGCTGCGGCTCGCCGCGCACCTCCCACATCCCGGCGTCCGGCTGCGCCCAGTTGTCCAGGGCGTCCTCGACCTGCTTCACGACGATCTTCCAGAGCCGGTCGTCCAGCCGGTCGCGCTTGCGGACGAACATGTAGACCGACCCGATGATCGCGCCCCACACGTCGTGCTGGTTCTGCACGTACGCCTCGTTGCCGATGCGCACCGGACGGGCCCCGTCGTAGCCGCTGAGGTGGTCCAGCGTGGACTCCGGCAGCTCCTCCCGGCCGTCCAGGCCGTACATGATCTGGAGCTTGCCCTCGGCGGCCTCGGCGACGTCGGTGATGAAGTAGAAGAAGTCGTTGGCCTCCCAGTCGTAGCCCAGCGTGTAGAACGCCCACAGGGCCATCGTGGAGTCGCGGATCCAGGTGTAGCGGTAGTCCCAGTTGCGCTCGCCGCCGGGGGTCTCGGGCAGCGAGGTCGTCGCCGCCGCCGCGACCGCCCCGGACGGCGCGAACGTCAGTCCCTTCAGCGTCAGCGCGCTGCGCTGCAGGTGGCTGCGCCACGGGTGGTCGGGGAACCGGCCGCGGTCCAGCCAGTGCTGCCAGTGGTGGACGGTCCAGACCAGCCGCTCGTGCGCCTCCTCGTAGGTGGCGGGCGGCTCGTGCTCGCTCCACGACAGCGCGACGAACCGGGCGTCGCCCTGCTTGAGCAGCGTGCGGGACGTGGCGAGGGAGCCCTCGAAACCGACGTTCATGTCGGTGGTCAGGCGCAGCGACACGCCGTTCCCGCGTGCCACGGCCTCGTGGTAGCCGACGCCCGCGTGCTCCCAGCGCGCCGGGGTCTGGCCGTAGTCGAACACGGGCATGCAGTCGAGCCGGACCTGGGCCTGCCCGTTCACGCAGCGCACCATGCGCAGCAGGACGTGGTCGGCGTCATAGTCCGTGGGGGCGCGGCGGTGCGTGTGGGACCGCTCGTCCTCGTGGTGCCACGGCCCCATCAGCAGGGCGTCCGTCACCACCAGCCAGCCCCCGTGCACCCACCAGGTGGTCTCCATCACCATCGTGCCGGGGATGTAGCGCTGGGCGGCGGGCACCTCCACGCCCGCCGGGCCGACCCGGAAATATCCCGCGTCCCTGTCCAGGATCGAGCCGAACACGCTGGGCGAGTCCATCTTGGGCAGGCACATCCACTCGATGTTCCCGCTGGGGGCGACCAGCGCGGTCGTCTCGCAGTCCGACAGGAACCCGTAGTCGGCGATCGGAGCGAACGGCTCTCCCGCACGCCCACCGGCGACCTTCGGCCTCACGGCCTCACCTCCTCTGTGATCCATCATTCCCTCCCCCGGGCAATGACCCGGCCATGGGGCGGGTCGGCTCGGCCATGGGGCGGCATGCCCCAGCCGTGGGGCGGTGCGCCCCGGCCACGGGGCGGTGCGCCCTGCCCGTGGGGCGGCGCGCCCCGTCCGTGGGGCGG
>NZ_QURH01000901.1 GCF_003428695.1 Actinomadura logoneensis | reverse complement strand
CCGCCGGGACGGCGCCGGCGTCGCCCCCGCGGGCGTCGTCGCCGTCCAGGCGGCCCCGGCCGTCCACGCCCGCGGCGCACCGCCCGAAGCCGTCCACACCGCGCCCGCACCGGCCGAGCGCGAAGCCGAGGACGCCGCGCTACCCGTCCGGCGCGACGGCCGTCTGCCGGGACGGAACGCTCTCCTTCTCCGCGCACCGGCGCGGCACCTGCTCGCATCACGGCGGCGTGGCCCGCTGGCTCTGAGCGCCCTTCCCGCACCCCCGCGAGCGGCCCCGAAAATGTCGTAGGCGGTGCCTAGAGTCTGCCTTGTGACGTGGGGGAACACCCCCGGCCGGGCGGTTCGGCGGGGGAGTGGAAAGGGGCTGTTGTGGAGTACGTGAACGGGTTCTCGCGGCAACTCTCCCGGTCCGGCCTGACCGGCCCGGCCGAGCGGACGATCGTCGAGCCGTGGCTCAGCGAGCTGACCCGCCTGCCGCTCAACACCTACGCCGACGAACCGCCGTGCGCCCGTCCCGCCGCCCTCCCTCGGCGCGTCCGGACCACCGCACGCGCCGACAGGCCCGTCCACGCCTGACCCCCTGGCCGCCGTCCGGAGCCTCCGCAAGGACGTCCGGTCAGAGCGTGGCCGACTCGCCGGGGGTGAGGAGGACGAGACGGTCGGTCAGGCCCGCTTCGGCGAACGCCTTGGTGAGCCGGTCGGCGCCCTCGGTGAAGTGCGCCCAGCCCTCGAAGTGCAGCGGGACGGTGTGCCGCGCGTCGAGGATGCGGGCGGCCTCGGCCGCGCCCGCGCTGTCCAGGGTCAGCAGCGCGCCGTCCAGCAGGACCGTGCGGGCCGCCCCGGCGAACAGCAGCGCCACGTCGATGGCGGGGAACCGCTCCGCGACCTCGCGGACGACGTCCAGCGACGCGTTGTCGCCGCTGACGTAGACCGTCGGCAGGCCGTCGCCGGCCAGCACGAACCCGGCGACCTCGCCGGTCACGGCCTCCGCGCCGTCCGGGCCGTGCAGCGCGGGCACGCGGGTGACCCGCAGCGTCCCGCCGTCCGGACGGGCGATGCCGTGGTGCTCCCACAGGCCGAGCGCCGTCGCGCCGGCCACCCGCGCGGCGCTGGACGCGTTGGTCAGCACGAGCGGCACGCGGGACAGGAAGGCGCGGCCCGACTCGTCCAGGTTGTCGGGGTGCTGCTCGTGCGACAGCAGGACGGCGTCGATCGCGCCGACCTCGTCGGGGGAGAGGGCCGTCGGGCCGGTCTTGGTCACCTTCCGGCCGCCGCCGACGACGTAGTCGCGGGGCTCGTCGAACGCCGGGTCGGTGAGCAGCCGAAGGCCGCCGAGCTCGAGGATCGCGGTGGGGCCGCCCAGGGCCGTGATGGAGATCGTCATGTCCCCGATCCTGCCGACCCGGCCGCGCCGGACGTGAGCGGCGAGAAAGCCACCGTGCGATAGATTCCGGCCATGCGTGATCCCCGGACCGTCGCGGTGGTCCTGTTCGACCGCGTGCCCATGTTCGAGACGAGCGTCCCGCTGAGCGTGTTCGGCAGCGATCCGCGCGGCGAGGCGCCCTTCGAGGTCCGCGCCCTGGCGGCCGAGCCCGGCCCGATCCGCACCTCGGCGGGGCTCGTGCTGCACGCCCCGCACGGGCTGGACGCGCTGGACGACGCGGGCATGGTGGTCGTCCCGAGCTGGCGGTTCGGCGAGGCGGAGCCCCCGGCGGACGCCCTCGACGCGCTGCGCGCCGCGCACGCCGACGGCGCGACGGTCGTCGGCCTCTGCCGGGGCGCGTTCGTGCTGGCGGCGGCCGGCCTGCTGGACGGACGCCGCGCCACCACGCACTGGCGGTTCGCGCCCGCGCTCGCCGAGCGCTACCCGAAGGTGCGCGTCGACCCGGCCGTGCTGTTCGTGGACGAGGGGTCGGTCGTCACCTCGGCGGGCACGGCGGCCGGGATCGACGCGTGCCTCCACCTCGTCCGGCGGGAGGCCGGGGCGCGCGCGGCGGCGTCGATCGCGCGGCGCATGGTCGTCCCGCCGCAGCGCTCGGGCGGGCAGGCCCAGTACATCGAGCACCCGGTCCCCGAGCCCGGGGTGGACGACCCGCTCGCGCCCGTCCTGGAGCACGCCGTCCGCAACCTGCACGATCCGGCCATGGACGTGGACGCCCTCGCGCGGCGCGCGCACATGAGCCGCCGCAGCTTCGACCGCCGGTTCCGGGAGGCGACCGGCACGTCCCCGCTGCAGTGGCTGCTGGCGCAGCGCGTCCTGCACGCGCAGCGGCTTCTGGAGAGCACCGACCTGCCGATCGACGCGATAGCCCGGCAGGTGGGCTTCGCGAACGGCGTCGCCCTGCGCCCGCACTTCCGCCGCGTGGTCGGTGTGGCGCCGCAGCCGTACCGCGACACCTTCCAAACGGTCTGACCTGCCCGGACGCGGGCGCCGCAGGGTTCGGAAAGGCCGTGCGCCAAGCGCGAAACGACGTCCGGCCGGTCCCGAGGGAACCGGCCGGACGTCGTTTCGTACGAGGGTCAGAGCTGCTTGGCGCCGATGCTCGCCATGATGTCGGCCCAGTTCTTGTGCATCTCGCGCTTCCAGTACGGCCAGCTGTGCGAGCCCTCGCCGTAGAAGTCGGCCGTGACCGGCACGCCCGCCTCCTTGGCGGCCGTGACGAAGTCGCCGTTGGCTCGCAGCACCTGGGTCTCGCTGAGGTAGCCGATGTCCACCGGGCTCTTGCCGGGCTTGTCGAGCGGACCCGGCGTGCCGTTGCCGGACGACACGAACACCTTCGTCCCGGCCAGCCGCTTCACCAGCGACGCCGGGTCGTGCGCCATCCAGTTCGCTCGGGCCGTGACCGGGTCGCCCCAGATGTCCAGCGGGTTCGTGCCGGAGCGCATGTTGATGTACAGCAGCAGCGCCGGGATGCCCGGGGAGAGCATCGACAGCACGCCGCTGTAGGACGCCGTGTACCTGAACATCCCCGGGTGCCGGGCCGCGTAGGTGACCGCGCCCTGGCCGCCGGACGAGATGCCGATGATCGCCCGCGTGGTGCCCGCGTGCAGGTTCCGCTCGACGAGCTGCCGGACCTCGCTGACGTGGAAGGTCTCCCAGCGCGGGGTTCCGCCGCGTCCGCCGTTGTACCAGTCGGTGTAGGAGCCGTTGGAGCCCTCGGGCATGACGACGATGGTGTTCCACTGGCGCGCGACCGTCGCGATGTCGGTGCTGCGCGTCCAGGACACGAAGGTGTCGTTGCCGCCGTGCAGCGCGTACAGCGTCGGCCAGGTCTGCGTCGTCTTGGCCTTCCAGCCGGTCGGCACCAGCACCCGGACGGTGCGCGTCTGGCCCAGCGCGGGCGACTTGACGCTCAGGTCGACCTGGTGCTTGCCGGACCACTTGGCGGCGGTGACCACCGCGCCGTCGTCGGCGCCGGCCCAGCCCTTCAGGCCGCCGTCGCCGCCACCGCCCGGCGACGGCGTGATGGTCGGCACCGCGGTGGGGACGGGCGTGGACGTCGTGCTGGGCGTCGCGGTGGGCAGCTTGGAGATCTTGCCCTGGGCGGGCGCGGCGGGCGGCTGCTTGACCGGCTTGGGGTCGGACGCGGCGGCCTGCGCGCCCAGGGGGGCGTTGCCCGCAGCGGGCTGCGAGCCGCCCGGCCCGTTCCACGGGATCAGCACGAGAGCGGTCGGCACGGCGGCGACGACGGCCACCGCGCCCACGGCAAGTTTGCGTTCGGTCCTCTTACGCACGTTCGCCCCTTCAGTCGCGAACGTCACGGTAGTGAAAGATGATCGCGTTCGGTTGTTTTATCAGCAAACGTTAAGAATCTGGGATCTCACTATCCGAGACGCAGTTCTCAGAAAATGAGAAACGTGTCAGGCTGCGGGGCACACCGCAGAACCGGCCGACTCCGCGAGAGGGGATCCGGATGTCCGAATACACCCATGGCCACCACCCGACCGTGCTCAGCTCGCACACCTGGCGCACCGTCGGGAATTCCGCAGCCTATCTGGCCGGACACCTCCGCGCCGGGCTCTCGCTGCTGGACGTCGGATGCGGTCCCGGGACGATCTCCGCCGAGTTCGCCGAACGCCTCGCCCCCGGCCGGGTGGTCGCCGTGGACGCCGCCGACGGCGTGCTCCGCCAAGCGCGCGAGCACGCGGCCGAGCGCGGCCTTGACAACATCGAGTTCGCGGTGGCGGACGTCCACGCGCTGGGCTTCCCGGACGACGCGTTCGACATCGTCCACGCGCACCAGGTGCTGCAGCACATCGCCGACCCGGTCCGCGCGCTGGCGGAGATGCGCCGGGTGTGCAGGCCCGGCGGGATCGTCGCCGTCCGGGAGGCCGACTTCGGCGCCTTCACCTGGTACCCGCAGCCGCCCGCGATGGCGGACTGGCTGCCCGTCTACTACAAAGTCGCGCGCGGCAACGGCGGTGAACCCGACGCCGGACGGCGGCTCGTGTCGTGGGCCCGGGAGGCGGGCTTCGCCGACGTCGCGTTCACCTCGACCGTGTGGTCCTTCGCGACCCCGGAGGAGCGCGAGTGGTGGTGCGGGACGTGGGGCGGACGCATGGTCCACTCCAGCCTCGCCGAGACGGCCGTCGCGAAGGGCCACGCCACCCGGGCCGAACTGGAACGCATCCATGCCGGCTGGCAGGAGTGGGCCGCCGCCCCGGACGGCGTCTTCACCGCCCAACACGGCGAGATCCTCTGCCGCCCCTGACCCACCTGTCCCCGCCCGGCCTGTGAGGGCTGGGAGGAGCTGGGGCAGGGCGGGGTAGGAGCCGGGTGAGGTTGGCCACAGCGGGAAATGCGCGGCGGGTGAAGGATGCTCTCCCAGACATCGGCTCCCGACACAGACTCGCTCCAGACATCACCCCGAGGAAGAGGGACAGGCACATGTCCACGCAGGCGGACGCCGCGAAACTGCTGGTCCGCACCCTGGAGGCCGAAGGCGTCGAGTACGTCTTCGGGATCCCGGGCGAGGAGAACATCCACTTCGTCCAGGCCCTGAACGAGTCGTCCATCCGCTACGTGCTCGTCCGCCACGAGCAGGGCGCGGCGTTCATGGCGGAGATCTACGGACGGCTCACCGGCAAGGCCGGGGTCGCGTCCGCGACGCTCGGCCCGGGCGCGATCAACCTCCAGCTCGGCGTCGCCGACGCGCAGACCAACTCCACGCCGGTCGTGGCGATCTCCGCGCAGGTCGGGCTGGACCGCATCTACAAGGAGTCGCACCAGATCGTCGACCTGGTGTCGCTGTTCCGGCCGATCACCAAGTGGTCGGAGCTGGTGCCGACGCCCGAGGCGCTGCCGGAGATCGTCCGCAAGGCGTTCAAGACCGCGCAGACCGAGCGTCCCGGCGCGGTGTACCTGGCGATCCCGGAGGACGTCGAGTCGGCGTCGGTCTCGGCGGACCTCGGCCCGCTGCGGGTCAACGTCGTCCAGCCGCAGGAGCCGTCCGCCGCGCAGATCGCGCGGGCCGCCGACGTGCTGGCGATGGCCCGGCAGCCGATCGTCCTCGCCGGGCACGGCGCGACGCGCGCGCACGCGAGCGAGGCGCTGGTCCACTTCTCGGAGAAGCTGGGCCTGCCGGTCGCGACCACGTTCAACGGCAAGGGCGTCTTCCCGGACGACCACCGCAACGCGCTCGGCGCGGTCGGGTTCATGCGCCACGACTACGTGAACTTCGGCTTCGACGAGGCGGACGTCCTCATCGCGGTCGGCTACGAGCTGCAGGAGTTCGACCCGGTCAAGGTCAACCCGCACGCCGACAAGAAGATCATCCACATCCACGCGATGCCCGCCGAGGTGGACGACCACTACCCGGTCGAGGTCGGCATCCAGGGCGACGTCTCGCGCTCGCTGCGCGCGCTCGGCGACGCCGTGCACCGCCGCTGGGACGTGAACGGCACCGGCCGCCGCATCCGCGAGCTGATGCGCGACGAGCTGGCCGAGGGCCGCGCCGAGGACGGCTTCCCGCTGTCCCCGCGCCGCATCGTCGCCGACATCCGCGAGGCCATGGGCCGCGAGGACATCGTGCTGGCGGACACGGGCGCGGTGAAGATGTGGATGGCCCGGATGTACCCGACGTACGAGCCGAACACGCTGCTGGTGTCGAACGGGCTGTCGTCCATGGGCTTCGCGGTGCCGGGCGCGCTCGCCGCCAAGCTCGCGCACCCCGAGCGCAAGGTGCTCGCGGCGACCGGCGACGGCGCGTTCCTGATGAACTCGCAGGAGCTGGAGACCGCCGTCCGCGAGAACATCCCGATCACCGTGCTGATCTGGGAGGACGACGCGTACGGGCTGATCGAGTGGAAGATGGACCTGGAGCTCGGGCGCAGCTCGAACATCAAGTTCGGCAACCCCGACTTCGTCGCCTACGCGGAGAGCTTCGGCGCGCACGGGTACCGGGTGACGGCGGCGGACGAGCTGCTGCCCACGCTGCGCAAGGCGCTGAACGACGACGGCGTCTCGGTCGTGACCGTCCCGGTCGACTACTCGCACAACCTCCAGCTCACTGACAAGCTCGGCGAGCTGACCGACCCCTTCTAGGCGGTCCGGCCGCAGCCCGGCCCCGCGCCGCCCGGCCCCGCGCCGACCGGCCCGCCCACCGACCGGTCCGCGCGGG
>NZ_QURH01000897.1 GCF_003428695.1 Actinomadura logoneensis | reverse complement strand
CGGCCCGCCGCCCCGCTCGGCGCCGCGGGCAAGCTGATGATCATCGCGGCCGACCACCCGGCGCGCGGCGCGCTGCGCGCCGGGACCGACCCGGGGGCGATGGGCAACCGCCGCGACCTGCTGGAGCGGATCTGCGTCGGCCTCGCCCGGCCGGGCGTGCACGGGGTGCTCGCCACCCCGGACGTCCTGGAGGACCTGCTGCTGCTGGGCGAGCTGGAGGGCCGGTACGCCATCGGGTCGATGAACCGGGGCGGCCTGGCCGGGTCGTCGTTCGAGATCGACGACCGGTTCACCGCCTACACCGCGTCCGCGATCGCCGCGGCGGGCCTCGACGGCGGCAAGATGCTGCTGCGCGTCGACCTGGACGACCCGGCGACCGCCGCGACGCTGGAGAACTGCGCGCACGCGGTCACCGAACTCGCCGGACACGGGCTCCCGGCGATGGTGGAGCCGTTCCTGTCCACCCGGGGCGACGACGGGAGGGTCGTGAACGTGCTCACCCCCGAGGCGATGACCAAGGTCATCTCGATCGCGTCCGGGCTCGGCGCCACGTCCGCCCACACCTGGCTGAAGGTTCCCGTGGTCGACCGGATGGAGGAGGTCATGGAGTCCTCGACGCTGCCCGCCCTGCTGCTCGGCGGCGAGGTGCCCGACGACGCCGAGGCGGCGCTCGCGGGCTGGAAGGCGGCCCTCGGCCTGCCGACCGTGCGCGGCCTGGTCGTCGGCAGGGCCGTGCTGTACCCGCCGGGCGACGACGTCGCGGGCGCCGTCGACGCCGCGGTGGGGCTCCTGTGACCGGCGCTGTGAACGGCGCCGTGAGCGGGGAGGTGTCCGTGGAGGTCACCCCCCGGAGCGCGGGCTGGGAGTACTCGGGCCTGCGCGTCCTGACGCTCGGGCCGGGGGAGGAGGTCGCGCTGGAGACCGGGGAGTCGGAGACGCTGGTGCTCCCGCTCGCCGGATCGTGCGAGGCGGCGATCGGCGTCCCGGCCGACGGGGTCGCCGTGACGTTCGGGCTCCAGGGCCGTCCCGACGTCTTCTCCCGCGTCACCGACTTCGCGTACGCGCCGCGGGACGCGTCGGTCGTCCTGCGGTCCAGGGACGGCGGGCGGTTCGCGCTGCCGTCCGCGCGCTGCGAGCGGCGGCTCCCGCCCCGCTACGGACCCGCCGGGAAGGTGCCGGTGGAGCTGCGCGGCGCCGGGCAGATGAGCCGCCAGGTGAACAACTTCTGCACGCCCGAGGCGTTCGAGGCCGACAGGCTGATCGCGTGCGAGGTGCTGACGCCGGGCGGCAACTGGTCGTCCTACCCGCCGCACAAGCACGACGAGCACACCGAGCACGAGTCGGTGCTGGAGGAGATCTACTACTTCGAGGTCGCCGCCGCGCCGCACGGCGGGCCGGGCATGGCCTACCAGCGGGTGTACGGCACCACCGACGTGCTGGAGGAGGTCCGCACCGGCGACGTCGTGCTGATCCCGCACGGCTGGCACGGGCCCTCGATGGCGGTGCCGGGCCACGACCTGTACTACCTGAACGTGATGGCGGGACCCGGTGCGGAACGCGCCTGGAAGATCTGCGACGACCCCGCGCACACCTGGATCCGCGGGACCTGGACCGACCTGCCGACCGACCCGCGGCTGCCGATGACCTCGGCCGCCGGACCCGAGGGGGACCGATGACCGAGACAGTACGGCTGACCGTCGCGCAGGCGGTCGTCCGCTTCCTGGCGAACCAGTGGACCGAACGGGACGGCGAGCGGCAGCGGTTCTTCGCCGGCTGCTTCGGCATCTTCGGCCACGGCAACGTGGCGGGGCTCGGCCAGGCGCTGCTGGAGTACGGCGGCGAACTGCCCTACCGGGCGGCGCGCAACGAGCAGGCGATGGTGCACGCGGCGGTCGGCTACGCCCGCGCGCACGACCGGCTCCGCGCGTTCGCCTGCACGACCTCGGTCGGACCGGGCGCGACCAACATGGTGACCGGCGCCGCGCTCGCGACCATCAACCGCATTCCCGTGCTGCTCCTGCCGGGCGACGTCTTCGCGACGCGGGTGGCCAACCCCGTCCTCCAGGAGCTGGAGGACCCGCGCTCCTACGACGTCTCGGTCAACGACTGCTTCAAGCCGGTCTCGCGCTTCTGGGACCGGATCAACCGGCCCGAGCAGCTGCCGAGCGCGCTGCTCGCCGCGATGCGCGTGCTGACCGACCCGGCCGAGACCGGCGCGGTCACGCTCGCGCTGCCGCAGGACGTGCAGGCCGAGGCGCACGACTGGCCTGCGGAGCTGTTCGCCGAGCGGGTCTGGAGGATCGCCCGCCCGGTGCCCGAGCCGGACCTCGTCGCGGAGGCCGCGGCCCTGCTGCGCGGCGCCGAGCGTCCGCTCATCGTGGCGGGCGGCGGGGCCATCTACGCGCGGGCGACCGCGGAGCTGGCGGAGTTCGCCGAGGCCACCGGCATCCCGGTGGCCGAGACCCAGGCGGGCAAGGGGGCGCTGGCCTGGGACCACCCGGCCGCGGTGGGCGCGATCGGCGCGACCGGCACCACCGCCGCCAACGCCCTGGCCCGCGAGGCCGACGTCGTGCTGGGCGTCGGGACGCGCTACAGCGACTTCACCACCGCCTCCCGCAGCGTGTTCGCCCGTCCGGGCGTCCGCTTCGTCAACCTCAACGTGGCGGCGCCGGACGCCGTGAAGCACGCGGGCCTGCCGCTGACCGCCGACGCGCGCTCGGGCCTGGCGGCCCTCCGGTCGGCGCTGGCCGGGCACACGGTCGCGGCGTCCTACCGGGACGAGATCGCCGCCCGCGTCGCCCGCTGGAACGAGGCGGTCGACCGCGCCTACGCGCCGTCCGGCGGAACGCCCCCCGCCCAGCCGGAGATCATCGGCATCGTCAACGAGGTCAGCGGCCCGCGCGACGTCGTGGTCTGCGCCGCCGGATCGATGCCGGGGGACCTGCACAAGCTGTGGCGGACGCGCGATCCCAAGGGCTACCACGTCGAGTACGGCTACTCGTGCATGGGCTACGAGATCGCCGGGGGACTCGGGGTGAAGCTCGCCGCGCCCGACCGCGAGGTCTTCGTCATGGTCGGCGACGGCTCGTACCTGATGATGGCCCAGGAGCTCGTCACCGCCGTCGCCGACGGGATCAAGCTGGTCGTCGTGCTGGTGCAGAACCACGGCTTCGCCTCGATCGGCAACCTGTCGGAGTCGGTCGGCGCGCAGCGGCTCGGCACCCGGTTCGAGCTGCCCGGCGACCTGGCCGCGAACGCCGCCGCGCTCGGCGCCGACGTCCTGCGCGCGACGACCGCCGAGGAGTTCCGCGCGGCCCTGGTCAAGGCCCGCGACAGCGCCCGCACGACGGTCGTCCACGTGGAGACCGACGTCTCGGTCGGCGCGCCGGACAGCGAGGCGTGGTGGGACGTGCCGGTCGCCGAGGTCTCCGGCCTGGAGTCCACGACGCGGGCCCGCGCCCGCTACGAGGAGGACCGCCGGGCGCAGCGCCCGCTGATCTGAACCGGGCGGGCGGTGCCTGCCTGCCCCTGGCGGGGCGCCGCCCGCCCGGGAAGGACGCGCGCGGTCAGGGGGTCAGCAGGACCTTGATCGCGCCGTCCTCCTTCTTCTGGAAGATCTCGTAGGCGTGCGGGGCGTCGGCGAGCGGCAGCCGGTGCGTCGCGAGGTCCTGCACGCCGAGCGGGTCGGCGTCGTCGGAGACCAGCGGGAGCAGTTCGTCGATCCACCGCTTCACGTGCGCCTGGCCCATCCGGACCGAGATGCCCTTGTCGAACATCCGCAGCATCGGCATCGGGTCGGCCATGCCGCCGTACACGCCGGAGAGCGAGATCGTCCCACCGCGCCGGACGGTCTCGATGGCCTGGTAGAGCACCGCCAGGCGGTCCACTCCGGCGTGCGTCATCAGTCCGGCGGCGGCGCGGTCGGGCAGCAGGGCGGTGAGGCTCTGCGCGACCTTCGCGACGGGCGAGCCGTGCGCCTCCATCCCGACCGCGTCGATGACGCCGTCGGTGCCGCGGCCACCGGTCATGTCCCGGACGGCCGCCGGGACGTCGGAGACCGCGTTCGCGTCGATCGTCTCGATGTCGTGCCGCCGGGCCATCGCCAGCCGCTCGGGCACCAGGTCCACGCCGATGACGCGGTGGCCGAGGTGGCGCGCGATCCGGCAGCTCATCTGGCCGATCGGGCCGAGGCCGAACACGGTGACGCTGCCCTCCGGCGGCAGGTCGGCGTACGCCACCGCCTGGCGGGCGGTCGGCAGGACGTCCGACAGGTACACGAACCGCTCGTCGGACGGCCCCTCCGGCACCTTGATCGGGCCGAACTGGGCCTGCGGCACGCGCAGGTACTCGGCCTGCCCGCCGGGGACCTGGCCGTACAGCTTCGTGTAGCCGAACAGCGCCGCGCCCATGCCCTGGTCGCGGACCTGCGTGGTCTCGCACTGCGCGTACAGCTTCCGCTCGCACATGTGGCAGTGCCCGCAGGAGATGTTGAACGGGATCACGACCCGGTCGCCGGGCCGGATGTGGGAGACCTCGGCGCCGACCTCCTCCACGACGCCCATCGGCTCGTGGCCGAGGATGTCGCCCTGGCCCATGAACGGGCCGAGCACCTCGTAGAGGTGCAGGTCGGAGCCGCAGATGGCGGTCGTGGTGACGCGGATGACCGCGTCCGTGGGCTCCTTGACCACCGGGTCCGGGACGTCCTCGACCCGGACGTCGCGGCGGCCGTGCCACGTGAGCGCCTTCATGGTGTTCCTTTCGGTCGGGCGGTGCGGTTCAGCCGGGCGGGGCGGGGATGGGGTGGGCGGCGAGCGCCCGCGCGGCGGCGGCGAGGTTGGACGCCATGGCCCGGCCGGTCTTCGCCGACCAGTCGTGGCCCCGCTCGTCGTCCAGGTAGTCCGGCCCCGGCCCGGGACCGAGGTGCCAGTACGTCCACGCCTGGCCGGGGATGGTGAAACCGAAGTCGGCCAGCGCCCCGTTGATCTCGCTGATGACGTGGTGCGCGCCGTCCTCGTTGCCGGTGACGACCACGCCCGCGACGCGGTTGTAGGCGACCGGCCGCCCCTCGTCGTCGGTCTCGGAGAGCAGCGCGTCCAGCCGCTCGATCACCCGCTGCGCCACCGAGGACGGCCGTCCCGCCCACGTCGGCGACGCGATGATGAGGATCTGCGAGTCGAGCAGCGCCCGGTGCACCCGGGGCCAGTCGTCCCCCTCGCCCATGTCCGTGGACACTCCGGGCCGGATGTCGAGATCCACGGCCCGGACGGTGTGCACCGGGACACCGTGCCGCTTCTCGAGTTCGTCCGCCACCACCTGGGCCAGTGCCCCCGTGTTGCTGGCGTCGGGTGACGGTTTGAGCGTGCAGTTGATGATCAGGCAGCGCATGAGAACCTCCTCATGCGTCCCTGCCCCCGTGACAGGTGTGAAACGGCGGTCCGCCCACCGGCCTCCGCCGACCGGGCGGGGACGGGGGCGGGGCGCGGTCAGGAGGCCAGGCGCTTCTTGAGGAGCTCCTTGCCCTGCTCGGCACCCTTGCGGCTGTCGGCCTGGGCCTTGCGGAAGAAGTCGGCGAGCTCGTTGTCGCCCTCCCGCTCGGCGTCCTTGATGTAGGTCTCCAGCCGCAGGACGTTGCTCAGGCACGCCTCGGTGAACCAGATGATGTTGTAGTCCTTGTCCTTGGTCCCGGTGATGTGGCCGGTCTCGTGGTGCGACATGGGGACTCTCCTCTCGGTCGGTTCCTTCCTCTCTGCCGCCTACCCGAGAGGGCCGGGCAAAAACTCCAGGTCAGGGCGTGCGGAGACGATCACGCGAGGAGTATCCGGGACGTGTCCGGGTAGCGCCGTGGGCATGAGATCGATGTCAGGGCCGACCCTTGCCCGCACTCTGGTCAGCAGGATGCCCCGCGCCCGCGAGGTCAGGCGGGTGCTCGGCGTCGAGGAGGCGACACGCCGGGGACTGATGGGCGGTGTCGTCCCGCTGTGGCTCGGCGCGGGCCTCGCCGACTGGTACCGGCACCGGCAGACCGGCATCGAGGAGAACGCCGGGACCAAGGAGTCGGTGATCCACGCGCTGATGATGACCGAGGCCGGCGTCCCGGTGACGCTCGGCCTGTTCTGCGAGGTGAACGCCGGGGTTCTCGCCGTCTGCGGCGGGGCGCTCGGCGTCCACAGCCTGACCGCGTACTGGGACGTGTCGTACGCCGAGCAGCACCGCGAGGTCACGCCGATCGAGCAGCACATCCACAGCCTGCTGGAGGTCGTGCCGCTGATGGCCACGGGGTTCCTCGCCGTCCTGTACTGGGACCAGACGCGCTCCCTGGCCGGACGGGGCGAGCGCCCCGACTTCCGGATCCGGCTCAAGCGCGAGGGCCGGCTCTCCTGGAAGGCGCGGGCCGCGCTCCTCGGCGCCATGGGCGTCTTCGGCGCGCTCCCGTACGCCGAGGAGATGATCCGGTGCGCCCGCGCGTCCGCGCGCGCCAGGGCCGAGAGGAGCAAGGACAGGTGGGACGTCGAGGCGGAGGCGTTGCAGTCCGTCTCCTGAGCCCGCCGCCAGACGCCACGCAGCCGCGACCGCACCGCCGGACGCCGCCGAGACACGGCGGCG
>NZ_QURH01000896.1 GCF_003428695.1 Actinomadura logoneensis | reverse complement strand
CGCCGCCGCGCACCTGGCGTCCCGGCGCGTGGAGTTCCGGGCGGACGGCCTCGTGGACGGCCTCGGGCGCGCCGTCCGGCGGCTGGGCGACCTCGCCCGCCGCCCGCAGACCGGCCAGGTGCACACCTACTACGCCCAGGCCGCCGTGCTTCTCGTCGTGTTGACCCTCGTCGTCGTTCTGGTCGGGTGACCGTGCTCTCCCTCGTGATCTTCCTCCCGCTGGCCGCCGCGCTCGCGATGTACCTGCTGCGCCTGGGCGACCGGGCCGTCCGGTGGACGTGGATCGCTGCGTCCGCGCTCGACCTCGCGCTCGTCGCCGGGTTGTGGATCGGCTACGACGGCCCCGGCGTCGGCTACGAGACGAACGCGCGCTGGATCCCGTCCGTCCGGGCGGGATACCACCTCGGCGTGGACGGCCTGTCGCTGCCGCTGCTGGCGCTCACCGCGCTGCTGTTCCTGTGCTGCGCGGTGTACTCGCTGCGGCAGGAGCACCGGGTGCGGACGTTCGCGGCGCTGTTCCTGTTCCTGGAGTCGGTCAGCCTCGGCCTCTTCGCGGCCCTGGACCTGCTGCTGTTCTTCGTGTTCTTCGACCTGTCGATCGTCGCGATGTACTTCGTCATCGCGGGCTGGGGGCACGGCGAGCGGCTGCGGTCGGCGCTGCGGTTCTTCCTCTACACGTTCTTCGGGTCGCTGGCGCTGCTGCTGGGCTTCATCGGCCTGTACCTCGGGTCGGACCCGAAGACGTTCGACATGGTCGAGCTGACCCGGAACCCGCCGCTGGCGGACTCGCCTGGACTGGCCGGGCTGGTGCTGCTCGCGATCGGCGTCGGGCTCGCGGTGAAGACCCCGACCGTCCCGTTCCACACCTGGCTTCCGCCCGCGCACACCGACGCGCCCGCCGCCGGGTCGGCGGTCCTCGCGGGCGTGCTGCTGAAGATGGGCACGTACGGGTTCGTCCGGATCGCGATGCCGATGCTCCCGGACGCCTGGCGGACGTACGCGTGGGTGATCGTGGCCGTCGGGGCGGTGAGCGTGGTCTACGGCGCGCTCGTCGCCCTCGCCCAGCGCGACCTCAAGCGGCTGGTCGCCTACACCTCGGTCAACCACATGGGCTACATCGTCCTGGCGGTCGGCGCGGCCGGCCTCGCCGGGGACGAGGCGGCCCGGCGGCTCGCGGTGACGGGCGCGGTCACGCAGATGGTCAGCCACGGCCTGCTCACCGGCGCGCTGTTCCTGCTCTGCGGCGTCCTGTACGAGCGCACGGCGTCCTACGACATGGACGGGTACGGCGGCGTCGCCCGGGTCGCCCCGGTCTTCGCCGGGCTGCTCGCCGTCGCGTCCTTCGGCTCCCTCGGCCTGCCCGGACTGTCCGGGTTCATCGCCGAGTTCCAGATCTTCACCGGCGTCATCGGCGCGGGGACGGCCGGCGCGGCCGTCGCGGGCGGGATCTCGGTGCTGGGCGTGCTGATCACCGCCGCGCTGTTCCTGCGGCTGCTGCAGCGCGTCCTGCTCGGGACGCCCGGCCCCCTGACCCCCCGGGTCACCGACGCCGGGACGGCCGAACGCGCCGCGATCGTCCCGCTGCTGGCGCTGGCCCTGGTCGTCGGGGTCGCGCCGCGCTTCCTGCTGGACCTGGTCGAGCCCGTGTCGGCCGCCGTGATCGCGCTGGTCGCCCGGTGAACACCATGATGCGCGAGAACCCGGCCGACCTGCTGCCGGAGCTCTGCACGCTGCTGGGGGCCGTCCTCGGGCTGCTGACCGGCATGTTCGTCCCGCGGCGGCGGCAGTGGACCGCCGTCGCGGTGTGCGCGGCGGGCGTGCTGGCGGGCCTGGCCGCCGCCGTCGCCGCGGTGGACGGCCCCCGCCTCATGACGTTCGACGCGTTCATGCTCGACCCCGTCACCCACGTCACGCGCGTCACCGTCCTCGGATCGACGCTGCTGGTCATGGCCCTGGCCTACGCGCCGCTGCGCGGGCACCGCCGCGAGACCGAGTTCCACGTCCTGACGGTGTTCACGGCGCTCGGGACCATGGCCCTCGGCGCCACCTCCGACCTGCTGGTGCTGGTCGCGGCCTACCTGCTGGCCAGCATCCCCGCCTACGCGCTCGCCGGTTTCGCCAAGGACGCGAGGGGCACCGAGGCCGCGCTGAAGTACTACCTGATGGGCGCGCTGCTCGGCCTGCTCATGCTCACCGGCGTGACCCTGCTCTACGGCCTGGGAGGCGGCACGTCCTACGAGTCCCTGGCGCGGGGACTGCCGTCGTCTCCGGCGGTAACGGTGGGGGCCGTCCTGCTGGTCGCGGGGCTGCTGTTCAAGGCGGGCGGCGTGCCCGCGCACTTCTGGGTCCCGGACGTGGCGGAGGGCTCGTCCCCGGTGGTGGCGACCCTCGTCACGACCGTGCCGAAGATCGGGGCCTTCGCGGCGCTGTTCCGGCTGGGCGACGAGGTGATGCCGCGCTCCTGGGCGCTGACCCTCGCGCTGCTCGCCGCCGTGACCATGACGCTGGGCAACCTGGCGGCGTTCGCCCAGGACAACGTCCGCCGCCTGCTGGCCTACTCGACCGTCGGCCAGGCCGGCTACCTGCTCGTCCCGGTCGCGATGGCCGGACGCACCGACCTCGCGCGACCCGCCCTGCTCTACTACGTCGCCGCCTACGCTCTGACGAACCTCGGCGCGTTCGCGGTCGTCGTCGCTACGGGACGGGACCGTCTCGCCGACTACCGGGGCCTGGCGCGCCGCTCGCCGCTCCTGGCGCTGTCGCTGGTCGTCTGCCTCCTCGGCCTGGTCGGCACGCCGCCGACGGCCGTGTTCGTCGGGAAGGTCCTCATGCTGGGGGCCGCGCTGAACGGCCACTACACGTGGCTGGCGGTGGTGGCCGCCGTGAACACGGTCGCCAGCGTCTTCTACTACCTCCGCTGGATCGTCCCGGCCTGCCGGACGGCGGACGAGGAGCCTCCGGCCCCGTCCCGTCCCGCGTCGCTGGTCGCCTACACTGCCGCCGCGCTGACCCTCGCCCTGGGCGTCGGCAGCGGCCTGTTCCTCTCCTTCGGCTGACCCGGCCGGATCGGCCCGCCGGATCGGCCCGCCGGATCGGCTCGCCGGATCGGCTCGCCGCGAACGCGGTTGATCATTGCCGCGGCGGCTCCCTACGCTGCCGCGATGGACGACACGAAGCTCCCGACGCTCGAACTCGCCTTCCCCGGCCCCGAGCGCGACAGCGGGGTGGCGGCGGTCAGGGCGGGCCGGAAGACGGCCCTGACCGGGCTCCTGGAGATCTACGAGCACGCGGGGGAGGACGTCCCGCGGGCCGGGCAGCGGTTCGCGGTGCTCGACTCGGACGGGAACACGGCGGTCGTGATCGAGCTGCTGGAGGTCCGGACCGTCCCGCTCAGGGAGATCGACGACGCGTTCGCGCACGCCGAGGGGCGCGGCTACGCGGACGCGGCCGAATGGCGCAGGGCGCACGAGGACTTCTTCCGCAGCGAGGGAGTGGCGGAGTTCCTGGGCCGCACGCCCGTCATCGACGACGACACCCTCGTCGTCACCCAGCGCTTCCGTGTCGTCGAGGACGCCGGGGACCCCGGGGCTTCCTGACGGAGCCTCCCCCGCGAACCGCGGGTGGCCGACACAGGACGTAACGCTCGTCCCCCCGCCGGAGGGGCGGCGCATGCCCGCCGCGTGCTCCGCCGGGCGGGACCGAGATCGCGGGCGGTCCCACGGCACCCGTGAGCCACCCCTTCTCCGCACCCTCGCCTCACGCCGCCGAGCCGCGCCGGACGGCGCCGATTCCCCCTACGGGACGGGCCGTCCGGCCACTGCGGAGGCCGCGCGACCAGCAGCGGAACGCACCGCCGGACGCGGTCATCCGGCAACCTCTCTCCAGCCGCCGCCGACCGCTCGCAGACCGGGCGGCGGACGCGCACCCCTGTCGGTCCGGTCAGAGAGTCCCTTCGCACCTCCATCCTTAACTGTCCGTAGCGATATGGACTCGAAAGGTCATGGCGCGTTCTCATGGAGCCCACGCCGGACCAGGAGAGGAGGTGAGCAGGCATGAGCATGATTTACGAGCCACCGATGTTCGTGGTGATCGGCGACCTTCGGGAGGTCACCCTCGGGGACCGCACCTGGGGCTTCGACCGCATCAACCAGTGCGCCTTCTGGAACTGCTAGTGAGTCGCCGCAACCCCTTTCCGCGGCGCCGGTCGCGAGGGGGTGGCCGTGCCGGTCGTCCGACCGGCACGGCCGGTCCACCCCGCGCTCACCGCAGTCCGGCCGACCCGGGCGCCCGCCGCGCACTCCCTTCCCGGAGGGCGCGGCCCGCGCCCGGGCGGTCCTTTTGACCGCTTGGAGAAATGATGCAGTTCTACGTTTTTCCTGATAGTCCGCCGGGCGCCGCGATCGCCGGGTCATTGTGCGCCCGATGGCCGGACGCGCGGGTTCTTCCGCACCATTCCGAACGGCCGTGGATCGTCGGGCGCTGGCGCGATGACGAACTCGTCTGGGCGGCGGCGGGAGCGCGGCGGATCGCGTTGCTGGGACGGGTCCCGGCCGGCGTTCCCCGGCTGGCCGAGTACCTCGGACGGCGCGAACCGGGCGCGTCGGCGGACGTGCGCCGCGAGGTGCCGGGCAGTTTCCACACCGTCGCCGCGACCGACGGCGTCGTGTTCGTCCAGGGAGACCTGGCGACGGTCCGGGAGGTCTTCCACGGGCGGGTGCGCGGCGTGACGGTCGCGGCGGACCGTCCCGACGGCCTCGCCGAACTGACCGGCGCGGGAATCGACGAGGCGGCGCTGGCCGTCCGGCTGCTCGCGCCCGCCGCGCCGTGGCCGCTCAGCGAGGACTGCCTCTGGGAGGGGATCCGGGCCCTGCCCCCGGGCGGGCACCTGCGGATCGGCCCCGACGGCCGCGCCCGCGTGCGGCCCGGTCCGCCGTTGCCGATGCCGGACGTCCCGCTCGCCGAAGGCGCGCGGCACGTGCGGCAGGCTCTGACCGAGGCGGTGCGGGTCCGGACGGACGGCCGGGCGACGGTGAGCGCCGACCTGTCCGGGGGCATGGACTCCACCAGCGTGTGCTTCCTGGCGGCCGGACGCGTCGAGCGGCTGCTGACCGTCATGTGCGAGTCCAGCGACGCGGGCAGCGACGACGGGCACTGGGCCGCGCTGGCCGCCGAGAGCATGCCCGGGGCCGAGCACACCCGGTACCGGGCGCAGGACCTTCCGCGCTGCTTCGCCGGGCTGCTGGACACCGACGACGACCTGGAGGCGCCGCTCGCCGTCGTGCACGCCCGCGCGATGACGCTGGAGCAGGCCCGGGAGCTGGCCGCCGCCGGATCGTCCCGGCACCTGACCGGGCACGGCGGCGACGAGCTGTTCCACACCAGCCCCGGCTACTACCACGACCTGCTGCGCCGCCATCCGCTGCGGGCGATCGGACGGCTGCGCGCGGCCCAGGCCGTCCACCGCTGGAAGACCGGGCCCGCGCTCGCCGCGCTGCTGGACCGCACCTCCTTCTCGGGCTGGCTCGGGTACGAGGTCGGCCGCGACCTGCGCAGTCCCGTCCGGGGCGTCAACGCCACCCCGGTGTCGGGGTGGGGCCCCGCCTACCGGATGCCCGGGTGGGCCACCCCGGAGGCCGTGGACTCGGTGCGCCGGAGCCTGCGGGCGGCGGCCCGTGACCGCGCGCCGCTGTCGCCGCTGCGCGGTCAGCACCTGACCCTCCAGCAGCTCCGGCACAGCGGCGAGATGGTGCGCCGGATCGACCGGCTGTCGGCCCGGCACGGCGTCGCGATGGAGGCGCCCTTCCTGGACGAGCGGGTCGTCCGCGCCGCGCTGAGCCTGGACTACGCCGACTGCCTGCGCGCCGACCGGTACAAGCCCGCGCTGGTCGAGGCCATGCGCGGCATCGTCCCGGACGGCAGCCTCGGCCGCCGATCCAAGGCCGAGTTCAGCGCCGACATCTACCTCGGCCTGCGGGAGCACCGCCGCGAGCTGCTGGAGCTGTGCGACGGCATGCGGCTGGACGCGCTCGGCCTCGTCGACGCCGCCGCGCTGCGCGCGACGCTGGTGAACCTCCCGCCCTCCTCACTGGACCTGGTGCCCCTGCTGGGGACGCTGGGCTGCGAGGTGTGGCTCCGCTCGGTCGCCGCCGCGCGCCCGCGGTCGCGCGCCGCGCGGGTGGCGGCCGGATACCGATCCGAGGTGGAGGCGGGCCGATGAGACTCTCCCCTGACATGGTCGTCACCGACACCGGTACGGACCTGGTGCTGCTGAACGAGCGGACCGGACGCTACTTCTCGCTCAACGGGACCGGCCGGGCCGTCCTGCTGGCCCTCGCGGACGGCTCCACGCCCGAGGACGCCGCCGAGGACCTGACCCGGCGGCACCCCGACGCCGCCGAGCGGATCGCGGCCGACGTGCCCGCGCTGGTCGAGGCGCTGCTCCGGGAGAAGGTGCTGCTCCCATGACGATGCCCGTGACGCTCGAACCGCGGCCCGGGGTGTCCCGGGGGCGGCGCATCGCGGCCCTGGCGGCGGTGGCCGCGGCGGCGGTGCTGGAACGGCTGCCGCCCGGGCGGATGCGGCGCGTCCTCG
>NZ_QURH01000895.1 GCF_003428695.1 Actinomadura logoneensis | reverse complement strand
GGTCGCGGCGCGGGAGCCGAGCAGGCGGCTCTGCGGCAGCGCCGTGGCGCGCGGCGCGCACGCCTGGAGCACGTCGGTGCGCGCCGCGCCCTTGCCGAACGCCTCGAACAGGGCGTCGGCGAGGGCGCGGGTGGCGCGGCGCGGTCCGGCGTCGGCGATGCCGCGCATCCAGATGACCCCGGAGCAGGCGGGGTCTGCGGGGACGTCGATCACGGTGTGCTTCCCTCTCGTCACAGGTTCGGCACACCCCTATCCAAACCCGAAGCGGGCCCTTCCCTCCGGCGAACGGCGTATGTCGCCGTTCTGAGAGTTTTCCGACGTTCCCCGGGCGCGGCCCTTTACACAGTAAGAACGGACCGGATTCGCACGATGGTCGTCGCGGGCCACGGGCCCCGGACGCGCCTCGGCCACAAAAGTCCAGGTCAAGCACACTTCAAGGTCAGGGAAACATCCCGGTCAGCCGTGCGGGAACTGCTGGCTGTCGGTGCGGACGGCGTGACCCACCGGGTCGTTCCCCACCGGATCCCTGACGGGACCGCCCCGGCGCCGCTCGCTGCTGTGCCCGAAGAGCGAGTAGTCCACGATCTCCGGGACCACGCGCGGCGCGTCCACCACCACGTCCGCGAACAGGTGCACCGCCCAGCAGGCGACCAGGCCGACCACGATCACGGCCGCGCCGACCCAGAAGACCACCCAGTTCGGCCCGAGGCAGAGCGCCACGCCGCCGACCAGGAACCCCAGGAAGACGATGGACACGGCGAGCCACGAACCCGGCCGGCCCGCGTGCGAGCCGTGCGCGGTGATCTCCTCCGGCGCGACACCCGATGCCTTCTCATAGGACATGACGAAACCCCCATTCTGGGATGAACCTTCCCGCGACATCGCCGCGCGTAACCATGGACGCACGGAGCGTACGGGCCTAGCATCGCCCCCGTGCCTGTCTCCGGAGCTCTCCACTACTTCCGCGTCCTGCCCGAGCAGTGGCCCCAGCGGCTGGCGATGCTGCGCGCCATGGGCCTCGACGCGGTCGAGACCTACCTCGCCTGGAATATGCACGAGCCGACGCCGGGGACCTTCGTCCTCGGCGGGCGCGCCGACGTCGGGCGGTTCCTCGACCTGGCGGCCGACGCGGGGCTCGACGCGATCGTCCGGCCCGGGCCCTACATCTGCGCCGAGTGGGACAACGGCGGCCTGCCGTCCTGGCTGCTGGCCGACCGGTCGGCGCGGCTGCGCTGCTCGGACCCCGGGTTCCTCGGCCACGTCGCGCGGTACTTCGACGCCGTCCTGCCCGCGATCGCGGAGCGGCAGCGGACGCGCGGCGGCAACGTCGTGACGCTGCAGGTCGAGAACGAGTACGGCTCGTACGGCACCGACCGGCGGTACCTGGAGTGGCTGTGCGACGCGCTGCGCGAACGCGGGATCGACGTCCCGCTCGCGACCTCCGACGGGGCGTCCGACTACCAGCTGACCGGCGGGACCATCCCGGGAGTGCCGGCGGCGGTGAACTTCGGCGACGACCCCGAGAAGGCGTTCGCGACGCTCGCCCGGTACCGCCCGGACGACCCGCCGCGCTGCATGGAGTTCTGGAACGGCTGGTTCGACCACTGGGGCGAGCGGCACCACACCCGCCCGGCCGCCGACGCCGCGGCCGTCCTGGAGCGGATCCTCGCCACGGGCGCGTCGGTGAACCTGTACATGGCGCACGGCGGCACCAACTTCGGCACGACGGCGGGCGCCAACCTCGGCGGGGCCGAGTCGGTCGGCGGCTACCAGCCCACGGTCACCTCCTACGACTACGACGCGCCGATCGACGAGCGCGGCGCGCCGACGGCGAAGTTCCACGCGTTCCGCGAGGTGCTGGCGAGGCACCGGACGGAGGCGGTCCCCGAACCCGAGCCGCTGCCGCCCGTGCTGCCCGCCGGGACCGTCCGGCTGGACGACACGCTGCGGCTGCTGGACGTCCCGCCCGCCTCGGTCACCGGCTCGGCCGTGCCCCGCACGTTCGAGGAGCTGGGGCTGCACCACGGCCTGGTGCTGTACCGGTCGGCGATCCCCGGCCCGCGCGACTCTCACCCGCTGCACCTGGACGGCCTGGCCGACCGCGCGCACGTCTTCGTGGACGGCGCGCTCACCGCGGTGCTGGAGCGGTCCGCCGAGACGTCGGTCCCGGTCGCGGTGAAGGGCGAGAGCGCGTCGCTGGAGATCCTGGTCGAGTCGATGGGCCGGGTGAACTACGGGCCGGGCCTCGGCGACCGCAAGGGCCTGGTCGGGGGCGTCCGGCACGACCAGCAGTTCCTGCACGGCTGGACGGCCTCCACCCACCCGCTGGACGACATCTCCGAGCTGCCCTGGGGCACGGCCGACACCGCCGGACGCGGCCCCACCTACCACCGCGGCGTCCTCACCGTCGCCGAGCCGCGCGACGGCTACCTCGCCCTGCCCGGCTGGACGAAGGGGTACGTCTGGGTGAACGGCTTCTGCCTCGGCCGCTACTGGGACCGCGGCCCGCAGCGGACGCTGTACCTGCCCTGGCCCCTGCTGCGTCCGGGCGCCAACGAGCTGGTCGTCCTGGAGCTGGACGGCGTCACCGAGCCGGTGGTGGAGATCAGGACCGAGCCCGAGCTCTGACGCCCCGCCCCCGGCGACGGCGGTTCCCGGAGACCCGCCTCGGGGGTTGGTTCACCGTTCCCCCGAGGGCCGGGTTTCCGGGGAACGGCATACCGGAGCGTCGCCGCACGGCTACGCTTCGTGCGCCATGACGACCACGCACGGGCTCAGCGAGATCATCGTCGGCGAGGCGCTCGAGCGGCGCTCCCCGGCGCAGGGCAGAACCTACCTCTCGGGCGCCGGGCCCACGCCCGGCGTGCCCCTCCCCCCGGTGCTCATCGCGCCCGTCGACGAACTGGTGGCGGCGGTCCGCGAGTGCGAGATGTACCGGATGGTGACCGCGCACATCGGCTGGGCGAGCCGGGGGCGCCCGCTGGTCGGCGACGGGGAACCGGTGCCGGACGACGTGCTCGCGCTCGTCCGGGAGCGGCTGCCCGACTCGGCGCCGCGCGGCGAGGCGCTCCGCCACGCGGCGCGGGTGTTCTGGGACGTCCTGGTCAGGGCGGACATCCTGCACCCGGACGAGGCGGAGGGAGTGCTGCGACCGGGCGCGACGGCCCTCGCCCTGACCGGCCCGGACGACGAGGCGGCGCTGGCCGCCTGGCACCGCACGGTGATCGCGCTGCTGGACGAGTGGGGCGGCGTCGGACCGGGCGACGGGCCGCGGCGGCAGGGCCTCACCGCGAACCTGCTGGTCTCGATCTACACCTACGACCAGCCGATCCCCCGCACCAGCATCACCCCGTGGCTGGGCGAGGACGGCCAGGTCGCCATGGGCCACCACCTGGACGCCCTGTACGAGTGCGGCCTGATCGCGTACGAGTCGGCGCGGGTCGGCATCACGCCCCTCGGCCGGTCGGTGACGCGCGTCCTGCTGGAGGACGCGACCGGCATCCGGGTGCCGGTGGTCGGCGACCACGCGGACGGCGACGCGGCCGAGCTGATGGCGGCGCTGCCGTTCTACCCGGGATTCATGGTCGAGCCCGAGGTGCGGATGTGGCTCGCCCGCGGCGGCCGGACCGTGGACGTCGGCGCGGCCGAGTTCGCCGCCGCGCTGCGGGACGCCTCCCCGGGCGCCCGCCGGGCGGGGCTGGACATCCTGGCGGGCAAGTACGGCGCGGCGTTCGGTGAGGAGGGCCGGCGGGCGCTGGCGGCGCTGGCCGACGACCCGGCGCTCGCGGGCCTGGTCCGCAACCGGCTGACCGACGCCGAGCGCGACGCGCTCCCCCGGCCCGCGCCGAGCGGCTCCGACGCCTGGGCGCTGATCGACATGGTCGCCGAGGGCATGGAGAGCGGCCTGCACACGCCGCACGCGATCATCACCGAGCTGGGCTACACGGGCTGGCCGGGCGAGAAGTTCGCGCGGCTGCTGGGACTGTTCGCCGAGTCGGACCATCCGTGGGCCGAACGGGTCCTGACGCTGATGGCCGAGCACCACCCCGAGCCGTCCAGCGCCGCCGCCGCCCGCGCCCTGCTGGACCGTCCGGACCCGGCCCTCTCCTGACGTCCCGCCGCCTGCGGTCTCGGCGGCGGGCTCGGCGGCGGGACGGGGGATGCGGGGTGGTTTGGCGGCACAGCCCGGCGAGCCGGGTTTGGGGGGAATTATGAGCGGGCTTTGACCTGGCCCGGACCCCGCCGCGGGCATGGAACGATCATGGGTGTTTCCGAGCCGCAGGCGTCCCGTCGGGTGCGCCGCCTCCTCCGTCCGCCGGCCTCCCGACCAGGACGCGCCGCGGCGCGTCCACCGGGAGGACGTCGGCCATGAACCCGGTCTTCTCCCCCGACATCGCGATCGACCTCGGGTCCCGCAGCGTCCGGGTGCACGTGCGCGGACGCGGCAAGGTCCTGACGCAGCCGCCGCTGCTCGCGGTCTGCGCCCGCACCGGCCGGATGCTGGCCGCCGGCGACTCGGCCGCCGAGATGCGCAAGCGCGCGCTCCCCTGGGTCCGGTTCGAGCAGCCCTTCCAGGCGGGCATCCCCATCGACACCGAGCCCGCGTCCCGGCTGCTGCGCCGCCTGGTCCGGTCCGCCCAGGGCCGCCGCCCGTACCTGGTCAAGCCGCGGCTGGCGGTGGCCGTCCCGACCACGCTCACCGACGTGCAGGAGCGGGCCCTGCGGGAGGTGCTGTACTCGGTCGGCACCCGGCAGGCGCACCTGGTCCCGACCCCGATGGCCGCCGCGCTCGGCGCGGACCTCCCGGTGGACGGCGCCCACGCGACCATGGTGGTGGACGTGGGCGCGACCGCGACCAGCGTCGCGGTGCTGGCCTGGGGCGGCCTGATCTGCGCCCACCACTCGCTGGCGGGCGGGGACGCGCTGTCCCGCGCGATCGCCGCACTGATCCGGCACCGGGACGGCCTGCTCATCGCGGAGCAGACCGCCGAGGAGGCCAAGCTCCAGGTCGGCGCGGTGGATCCGCGCGGACGGCAGCGGACCCGCCGGATGGTGGTGCACGGCCGCAACCTCCGGACCGGCCTGCCGGGCGCGACCGTGCTGTCGTCGGCGGACGTGGCGCGCGCCGTGGCGGGCCCGCTCGGCGAGATCATCCGGTCGGTGCGGGCGGCGCTGGCGCTGTGCCCGCCGGAGCTGTCGGCCGACATCATCCCCACCGGCATGCTGCTCACCGGCGGCGGCGCCCGGCTCAAGGGCCTGCCGGCCGTGCTGCGCGACGCGACGGGCCTGCCGGTCCGGCTCGCCCCGGACGCCGAGGACGCCGTGATCACCGGCGTGGCCCGGTACCTGGCGACCCTGCCGCCGTCCGTGCGGCGCTTCTACGCCGGTTCGCCGCGGCTGGTCTGGCCGGGCTCCCGGCCGTCCTGGCTTCCGGCGTGACGGGCCGTCCCGCCGTGGTCAGGCAGCGGCGGCCCAGGCGCGGGCGCGGTCGGTCAGGGACCTGAGGACCCGCGGGGCCCACTCGGCGGAGGGCGACGGCGGACACGCCCCCGGATCGATTCCGAACACGCCCTCGACCTGCTTCGACAGGCCCAGCGGCGCGCCCATCCCGGCCGGGACACGGACGCTCTCCCAGCCCCGCACCAGCTCCGACGCGGCGTCGTCGCCCAGGTCGGCGGCGGTGAGCGCGGCGATCACAACGCTGGTCAGGGCGGACAGGTGGTTGCTGCCGCGCGCGGCGCCGTCGAGGGCGAGCGCCACGTGCGGTCGCGCCTCGCGGGGACGGCCCTGGCGGCGCAGCGCCTCGGCGAGCAGGCCGCGCAGCGGGAAGGTCGCCGCGTACGCGCCCGGATAGGCGGCGTCGAGCGCGTCGATGGCGGTACGGAGCTCGCGGGCGGCGGCGTCCGGGGCGTCCTCGGCGAGCAGGCGCAGCGCGACCGTCCAGGCGAGGCGCTGCGGATGGGTCGCCGGGCCGCGCAGCGTGTGCCGGTCGCGCAGGCGATCCTCCCAGTGGCGGGCCTCGTCCGGGTCGCCGCGTTCGAGGGCGAGCAGGCAGCGCGTCCGGACGGCGATGACCCGCGCGATCGTCGGCGCGCCGGAGGCGTCGGCGTCGTAGCGGTCCAGCAGGGCCTCGGCGAGGTCGGGACGTCCCCATTCGGCGAGCCCGCCCGCCGCGCGGGTGCGCCCCTCGGCCAGGTCGCCGTGTCCGAGGCCGTCCAGGATCGCCCGGTGGCCGGTCAGCGCGCGCGGGTCGGCGGTGCGGAACAGGCATTCCAGCAGCATGATCGGGGCGTCGGTGTGCGCGGCCGGGCAGGCGCGCGCGAGGCCGTGCAGTCCGCCGCGCAGGAGGGCGGCGGCCTCGGCGAACTCGCCGCGCCACAGGTGCATGGCGGCCCGGGTGTGGTCGACGGCCGGGCGCAGCGCCGGGGGCGCGGTCGCGGCGGCCTCGCGGGTCCAGCGCTCGAACTCGCCGAGGTGGGTGACCTCCAGGACCCAGAACAGGCCGAGCGCGTGCGTCAGCGCGGCGGCCTCCGCGGCCCGGGCGGCGTCCCCGGCGGCGAACCCGTGGCCGAGCGCGGCG
>NZ_QURH01000893.1 GCF_003428695.1 Actinomadura logoneensis | reverse complement strand
GCCGCCGCCAGCGCCAGCGACCCGCTCTTGCCCGCCGCGCCCAGCACCGCCACCGTCGGCGGCGCCGGACGCGCCGCCACCACCCGGTGCGTCAGCGCGGGCGCCCCGCACACGTCCATGACCGCCAGCGCCAGCGGGACGGGCAGGTCGTCCGGCAGCACCGCCGCGATCGACCGCGCGAACAGGATCGCGTGGCCCTCCGCCGGGACCTGCTCGCTCAGCCCGTCCCAGCGGGCCAGCCCGTCGGTGATGGCCAGCGGCGTCAGCGTCAGCGACACCAGTGTGGCGACCCGGTCACCCGGCTTCAGCCCGAGGGGCGACTCCGGCCCCACCTCGGCGACCGTGCCGACCAGCATCCCGCCCGATCCCGTCACCGGGTTGTGCATCTTGCCGCGCTCACCGACGATCCGCAGCACCTCGGCCCGGACCGCCGCGCCGTCACCGCCGTGCGCGGTGCGCAGCTGCCGGTAGGACGCCGCGTCCAGGTTCAGCCGCTCGACCGCGATCCGCACCTCGTCCGGGCCGATCGCCGGATCGGCGTCCAGCCGGTGCGCCGCCTGCGGCAGCACCCCCGCCGGCTCCAGCACCCGGTGCAGTCCCACGGCCCGCCCGACGGCGCCTCCGGCCGTGTCCACGGCCGCGCTCCCGGCCGTGCCCGCGGCCACCCCCGCACCCGCTGCGACCTCGGAAGTTCCACCGGTCCCGGTCTCCCGCACGCGCCACCTCCCGACCAGCCCCGGACGAGTCCCGAAAGATATCCGGGGTATCACTACTTCACGCGGAAGTCTTCCCGTACCGCCGTACATATACAAGACTTTCACGCGATCACATCGCATCGCGAGGAGAGAAGGTCAACGATGACCACCGCCCTGCGTCCCGACACCGCCGGCCCCGCACCGGCCGAACACGCCGGACAGCCCTACGCCTACCGGCGCAGGCCCCTGACGGAACCGGACTGGCGGCGTCTCCCCGGTTGGCGCGACGTCACCACCGCCGAGTGGGAGTCGGCCCAGTGGCAGCGCGCCCACTGCGTCAAGAACATCCGCCAGCTCCGCGCCGTCATGGGCGACCTGCTCGACGAGGCGTTCTACGCCGACCTCGAACGCGACCAGCGCGAGCGCGCCACCATGTCGATGCTCGTCCCGCCGCAGATGATCAACACCATGGACACCTCGTCCACCGAGGCGTTCTACGCCGACCCGGTGCGCCGCTACATGATCCCGGTCCACTCCGACCGCCGCACCGACTGGCCGTCCCACCCCTACGCCACCCGCGACTCCCTCCACGAGGCCGAGATGTGGGCCGTCGAGGGACTCACCCACCGCTACCCCACCAAGGTCCTCGCCGAACTGCTGTCCACCTGCCCGCAGTACTGCGGCCACTGCACCCGCATGGACCTGGTCGGCAACTCCACCCCCGCCGTCGACAAGCACCGCTTCACCATCAAGCCCCCCGACCGGCACGCCGCCATGCTCGACTACCTGCGCCGCACCCCCGGCGTCCGGGACGTCGTGGTCTCCGGCGGCGACGTCGCCAACCTCCCCTGGCCGCGCCTGGAGTCCTTCGTCGACGCCCTGCTCGACATCGACAACATCCGCGACATCCGGCTGGCCACCAAGGCCCTCATGGGCCTCCCCCAGCACTGGCTGCAGGACGAGGTCCGCGCCGGCATGGAGCGCCTGGCCGCCAAGGCCAACGAGCGCGGCGTGCAGATCGCGCTCCACACCCACGTCAACGCCGCCTCCTCGGTCACCCCGCTGGTGGCCCGCGCCGCCCGCGCGATGCTCGACACCGGCATCCGCGACGTCCGCAACCAGGGCGTCCTGCTGCGCGGCGTCAACGACTCCCCCGAGGCTCTGCTCGACCTGTCGTTCGCGCTGCTCGACGAGGCCGGCATCATGCCGTACTACCTCTACATGTGCGACATGATCCCCGGCTCCGAGCACTGGCGCCTGGCCGTCTGGGAGGCGCAGCGGCTGCAGCACGCGATCATGGGCTACCTGCCCGGCTTCGCCACCCCGCGCATCGTCTGCGACGTCCCCTACGTCGGCAAGCGCTGGGTCCACCAGCTCGCCGAGTACGACCGCGACCGCGGCATCTCCTACTGGACGAAGAACTACCGAACCGGCATCGAGCTCGCCGACCCCGAGGCGCTCAACCGCCGCTACGAGTACTACGACCCGATCCACACCCTGCCCGAGTCCGGGCAGGCGTGGTGGCGCGACATCGCCGCGAAGGAGGCGAAGGACATGGAGGCCGCCCACGTCGCCGGTGACACCACCGGCGGAACCGCGGCCGAGCACGCCTGACCGTCGAGCACGCCTGACCGTCGAGCACGCCTGACCGCCGCTGCCCGCCCGTCCGCCCTCCGGGCTGGACGGGCGGCCGCACGCGCCCGGCGTCACCCACGCGTTCCTGAGCGCCGAGCCGCCTACGGCCGGGCGGCAGCATGACCGGCGCGCCACCGCCTCCTCACCGAGGAGGGAGCGAGGGCATGAGCGCGGCGATGGCGTCGAGGACGCGGTCGAGTCCGTGCCGGAACCGTTCCTCGGGGTCCAGGCGGGCCGTGCGGGAGTCGAGGATCGAGCGGCTGAACAGGGGAAAGGCACCGGATTCGACGACCTGGCGCACGTACGGTCCCATGTAGTCCCGCTTCCAGCGCTCGGGGTCCAGACCGGTGCGGCGGGCCTCCTCCAGCCAGCCGACCTCGCGGCGGATCGCGCTGTGGACGTAGTCGTTCAGCATGCCGACGAATCCGGTGACGTCGTCGATGTCGAGCCCCGTCCCGCTGAACGCCCCGAGCGCGAACTCGTGCACACGCAGCAGGTGGGGACCCAGGGTGGGACGGCTGGTGAGCAGCCCGACCAGCCAGGGATGGCGTAGGCCGGCGGCGCGGATCCCCCAGGCCGGCAGCGTCAGGTCGCCGCGCCAGTCGCCCGACGGGCCGTCGGGGAGCTCGACCTCGCTCATCACCAGGTCGATCATCAGGTCGAACAGGTCGTCGCGCCGGGGCACGTAGCGGTAGAGCGACATGGCCCCGGTGCCCAGCTCGCCCGCGACCCGCCGCATGGTCGCGGCGTCCACCCCCTCGGCGTCGGCGATCCGGACGGCCGCCCGGGTGATCTGCTCGCGGCTGTAGCCGGGGCGGCGCCCCGGGCCGGAGCGCTCCCGCACCACCGGCCGCATCCAGATGCTGATCGCTCCCTCGTCGGTCACGCGCACCCCTCCCGCATATTTGCGTACATGGTACCTGAATAGCTACGGTGCCGTTTCAGGTACGCCGTACGCGAATGGGCGCCGCGGACATCGACGCCGCATCCGTCCACCGCACCGCACAGAGGGGCATGACCATGACGACACTGACCGGCAGGACCGCACTGGTGACCGGCGCGAGCCGGGGCATCGGCCAAGCGATCGCCATTCGGCTGGCCCACGAGGGCGCCCGGGTCGCCGTGCACTACGGCGGCAACCACGCCGCCGCCGAGGAGACCGTCGCAGCCATCGAAGCGTCCGGCGGGCGAGCCTTCGCCGTCCAGGCCGAGCTGGGCGCCCCCGGTGACGCCGAGACACTGTGGTCCGCTTTCGACGCGCACGCCGACGGGCTGGACATCCTGGTCAACAACGCGGGCGTCCTCGGCGGCCAGAGCGAGATCGACGGCGTCACCCGGGAGGGTTTCGAGCACCTGTTCGCGGTCAACACGACCGCCCCGTTCTTCATCACCCAGCAGGCCCTGCCCCGCCTGCGCGACGGAGGACGGATCATCACCGTGGGCACCATGCTGACCCGGGGGGCGGCCATGCCCAGGGCGATCGACTACGCCATGTCCAAGGCCGCACTCGACGTCATGACCCTCGCCCTGGCCAAGCAGCTCGGCCCGCGCGGCATCACCGTCAACCTCGTGGCCCCCGGCGTCATCGACACCGACATGCACCAAGGACGCCTGGTCGGCGACGTCCGGGCCTGGCTGTCGTCACAGACGCCCCTCGGCCGGCTCGGCACACCCCAGGACGTGGCCGACACCGTCGCCTTCCTGGCCTCCGACGACAGCCGCTATGTCACGGGTCATCGGCTCGACGTCTCGGGCGGGACCACCATGTAGGGACGATGTCGCGTCCAGGCCGGCACCTTTACAATGTAGATCATTAACACGCCCTTCGTGGGCGCGGCGCCGAGCGGGACGCCCCTCTGTAAGCGGTCACTTTCGTCGTCTGCCAGGATGGTCCGGACGAAACGGGTCCGAGGAAGGCGGGACGAGGCATGATCGAATGGTCCGACGAGGACGTGATGATCCGCGACGCGGTGCGCACCTGGGTCGACGAGAAGGTCCGGCCCCGGATGGACGCCCTGGACGCCGGGGACCTACCCCCCTACGACCTGATCCGGGACCTGTTCCGGACCTTCGGCATGGACGAGATGGCCCGCTCCTCCTTCGAGGCCCGGCTGGCGAAGGAGGAGCGCGCCGCGTCCGCCGACGGCGACGGCCGCGACGGGGCAGGGGACGGTGACGGCGCGGCGTCCGGCGGGGGCGGGAACGCCTCGCTGAACATCCTGCCGATCGTGGAGCTGTGCAAGGTGTCGCCGGGCCTGGTCACGGCGATGGGCGTCAGCCTCGGCCTCGCCGCCGGGACGATCATGAAGCGCGGCAGCGCGGAGCAGAAGCGGCGCTGGGGGCTGGACCTGCTGACCATGGACAAGGTCGGCGCGTGGGCGATCACCGAGCCGAACTCCGGGTCCGACGCGTTCGGCGGGATGCAGGCCACCGCCCGCCGCGACGGCGACGGCTACGTGCTCAACGGCTCCAAGACCTTCATCACCAACGGCCCGTACGCCGACACGATCGTCTTCTACTGCAAGCTCGACGACGGCCGCGACCCGCGCGACCGCGAGATCCTCACCTTCGTCCTCGACCGGGGCATGCCGGGCCTGGAGCAGAGCAAGCCGCTGCGCAAGATGGGCCTGCACTCCTCCCCCACCGGCGAGCTGTTCCTCAGCGACGTCCGCGCCGGCGAGGACCGGCTGCTCACCGGCGGCGGGACGAGCGCGCAGAGCGGCAGGGAGTCCGCCAAGGCCAACTTCGTCACCGAGCGGGCCGGAGTCGCCGCCATGGCGCTCGGCGTCATCGAAGAATGCCTGCGCCTGTCGGTCGACTACGCCCGGAAGCGCGAACTGTGGGGCAAGCCGATCGGCGACTTCCAGCTGATCCAGCTGAAGCTGGCGAAGATGGAGGTGGCGCGGCTGAACGTCCAGAACCTGGTGTTCCGCCACGTGGAGATGCAGCGCAAGGGCCGCACCCCGACCCTCGCCGAGGCGTCGGCGATGAAGCTGTACGCCGCGCAGGCCGCCGCCGAGGTCACCCAGGAGGCCGTGCAGCTGTTCGGAGGCAACGGCTACATGAGCGAGTACCGCGTCGAGCAGCTCGCCCGCGACGCCAAGTCCTTCCAGATCTACGCCGGGACCGACGAGATCCAGGTGACCCACATCGCCCGGGACCTGCTGTCCCGCTGACCGCGTCCCGCGGATCCATCACGAGGCCGTCCCCGGCGCCCGGGGGCGGCCTCGTCGGCGTCGCCGGGCGGGCTCCGGCAACGAATCGGTGACGAGGGGTTGACGGGTTCGGAAGGAGTCCTTACTTTCAGGGCCACGTTAGGAAAGTTTCCTAACTCTGGGAGGCCCGCCGGAACATGTCCATGCCGTCCGACGCGTCCGCGCCCACCCCGGGCACGCCGAGCCTGCTGCGGGCCATCAACGACCGCGCCGCGCTGGAGGCGCTGCTCGCGCACGGGTCGCTGACCCGCCCCGAGCTGTCCCGGCTGACCGGCATCTCCAAGCCCACCGCGTCCCAGCTGCTCGCGCGACTGGAGGAGACCGGGCTGGTCATGCGGGACGGGGTGCGCGAGGGCACCCCCGGACGCACCGCCGAGCTGTACCGGATCGTCCCGTCCGCCGCGCACGTCGCCGGGCTGGACGTCACGCCGCGCCGCATCGTCGCCGCCGTCGCCGACCTCACGGGGACGGTCGTCGGCGAGCACGTCCTGGCCACGCCGGGCCGCGCGAACGTGGACGCCGCCGCCCGGGCCGCCGCAGCCGTGGACGGCGCCGTGGCCGCCGCGGGCCTCACCCGCGACCGGCTCAACCGGATCGTCGTCGGGATCCCCGGCGCGGTGAACCCCGCGACCGGACGCCTCGGGTACGCCGCGCACCTGCCCGGCTGGCACCTGCCGGGCATCACCGGGCACCTGGCCGCCGGGCTCGGCCTCCCGGTCGAGATCGAGAACGACGTGAACCTCGGCGCGCTCGCCGAGATGGGGGCGGGACAGGCCGCCGGGGTCCGCGACTTCGCGCTGCTGTGGGTCGGCGACGGCGTCGGCATGGCGGTCGTCCTGGACGGCCGCCCGCACCGGGGCGCGACCGGCGGCGCGGGCGAGATCGGCTACATGCCCGCCGTCGGCGCCCCGCTCGTCCGCGGCGCCCGGCTGGCGCACACCGGAGGCGTCCAGACCCGGATCGGCAGCGCGGCCGTGCTGGCGCTGCTGCGCGGCCACGGCTTCCCGGGCCGCGACGTCGG
>NZ_QURH01000894.1 GCF_003428695.1 Actinomadura logoneensis | reverse complement strand
CGCCGCGCTCGCCGCCGCCGACCGGCTGGCGGAACGCGGCGTGCGGGCGGCCGTGCTCAACCTGCACACGCTGCGTCCGCTCGACGTGGACGCCGTCGTCGCGGCGGTCGCGGGCACCGCGGGGGCGGTCACGGTCGAGGAGCACTGGCGGTCCGGCGGCCTCGGCGGCGTGGTCGCCGAGACCCTGGCCGAGCACGCGCCGGCCCGGGTCGCCCGCGTCGGCATGCCCGACATGTTCGCCGACCGGGCGGGCGGCCAGGACGACCTGCTCGACCGGTACGGCATCACGGCGGACGCGGTCGCCGCGGCGGCGACCGACCTGATCAGCGCGATTCCCGGAGGTGGCACGGATGACCCGGACCTGTCCCGAGTGTGAGGGCCCCGTCGAACTGGCCGAGCCGGTGCGGCTGAGCGAGATCGCCCAGTGCGCCGACTGCTCCAGCGAGCTGGAGGTGATCGGGCTGGACCCGGTGGCGCTCGCCCTCGCGCCCGAGATCGAGGAGGACTGGGGCGAGTGAGGCCGCTGGCCGTCCTGGCGTCGCGGGTGCGGTACGAGGAGAAACGCGTCTTCGCCGCCCTGGAGCGCCGCGGTATCCCCTACGCGCACCTCGACACCCGGAGGTTCAGCGCCGAGCTCGGCGGCGGTACGGCCGATCCGCCTTATGCGGCGGCGCTGAACCGGGAGATCTCGCACAGCCGCGGCCTGTACGCGTCCATGCTGCTGGAGGCGCGGGGCGTCCCGGCGGTCAACCGGTCCGGTGTGATCGAGGTGTGCGGCGACAAGCTGCGCACCTCGCTGGCGTTGGAACGTGCCGGGGTCCCCGTGCCGCGCACGGTGGTCGCGCTCAGCACGGACGAGGGCGCCGACGCCGCCGAGCGGCTGGGGTTCCCGGTGGTGGCCAAACCGCTGGCGGGTTCCTGGGGACGGCTGGTGGCGGCGGTCCCCGACCGCGCCGCCGCCGAGACCCTGATGGAGCACCGCGCCGCCCTGCCGTCCCCGCAGCAGCACATCGTCTACTTGCAGGAGTTCGTCGACAAGCCGGGCCGCGACATCCGGGTGATCGTCGCCGGGGACCGGGTGGTCGGCGCGACGTACCGCTACGGGGACGGGTGGCGCACCAACGCCGCCCGCGGCGCGCGCTCGGAGCCGTGCCCGCTGGTCCCCGCGCTGGTGGAGCCGGCGCTCGCCGCCGCGCGCGCGGTGGGCGGCGGCGTCCTCGGCGTGGACCTGGTCGAGGGACCGGACGGGCCGCTGGTCCTGGAGGTGAACCACACCGTGGAGTTCCAGGGGTTCCAGACCGCGCACGGGGACGCGCTCGACGTGGCGGACGCGATCGTCTCCTACGCGTTGGAACAGGCGGAACGGGACGGATCCGGTCCGGACGACCCGCCCGGCGGCGAGCCCGCGGCCCCGCCGGGCCACGATGTCGGCGCGGCGCTGGGAGGAACGCGGTGATCCGGGCCTCGGTCATGGGCGCGGCCGGCTACCTGGGCGGCGAGCTGCTGCGCCTGCTGCTCGGCCATCCGGGCGTGGAGATCGGGCAGGCCGTCTCGACCCGCTTCCCCGGACGCCGCGTCGACTCGGTCCATCCCAACCTGCGGGCGCAGACCGACCTGGTGTTCAGCGCCCCCGACGAGCTGGTCCGATGCGACGTGCTGTTCACGGCCACGCCGCACCGGGCCACCATGACCCTGCTCCCCCGGGTCCGCGAGAAGGCCGGAACCGTCATCGACCTGTCGGGTGACTTCCGGCTGCCCGACCCGTCGGTGTACGAGCGGTACTACGGCGTCCCGCACACGGCGACCGAGCTGCTGGACGTCTTCGTCCCCGGCGTCCCCGAACTGTTCCGGGACGAGCTGGCCAAGGCCGACCTGATCAGCGTGCCGGGGTGCATGGCCACCGCGGCCGTCCTCGCGCTGCGTCCCCTGGCCGGGCTGGTCGGGCCGGACGTGCAGATCGACGCCCGCACCGGTTCGAGCGGGTCGGGCGCGCTCGCCGGGGACGGCAACCTGCACGCCGAGCGCAGCGGCGCCATGCGGGTGTTCGCGCCCGTCCGCCACCGGCACGAGGCGGAGGTGTCCCGGCTGACCGGGTTCGACGCGCGGATGACCGCCACCGGCGTCGAGGCCGTCCGGGGCGTGCAGGTCGTCTGCCACGCCACCGGCGACGCCGACGAGCGGACCGTCCGGCGGGCCTACCGCGAGCACTACGGCGGCGAGCCGTTCGTCCGGATCGTCGCCCACCGGCGCGGCGCGCACCGGCTGCCCGACCCGAAGCTGCTGTCCGGCTCGAACTACTGCGACGTCGGGTTCGCGGTGGACGGCGACCGGATCACCGCCATCGCGGCGCTGGACAACCTGGTCAAGGGCGGGGCCGGGGCCGCGGTGCAGTGCCTCAACGTCCGCACCGGCCAGTCCGAGACCCTGGGCCTGGGGTTCCCCGGCCTGCATCCGCTCTGATGGGCGTCACGGTCGTCAAGTGCGGCGGCGCGGTCCCCGCCGGGCCGGTCTGCGCCGACCTCGCGGGTCGGGCCGGCGAGGTCGTCCTGGTGCACGGCGGCGCGCCGGAGATCGAGCGGCTGTCCGCCGAGCTCGGGGTGGCGTCCCGGACGCTGGTGTCGCCCAGCGGCGTGACCAGCCGGCACACCGATCCGGCGATGCTCGACGTGGTCACGCTCGCCCTCACCGGCCGGGCGAAGCCGCGGCTGCTGCGCGCGCTGGCCGGCAGCGGCGTCCCGGCCGTCGGGCTCACCGGGCTGGACGGCGGGTTGCTGCGCGCCCGGCGCAAACCGGCGCAGCGCGCGGTGCGGGACGGCCGTACCGTCATCGTCCGCGACGACCACAGCGGGCGGATCACCGGCGTCCGCCCGCGGGTGCTGCGCGTGCTGCTGGACGGAGGGTTCGTCCCGGTGGTGTCGCCGCCCGCGGCCGGCGAGGACGGCGCGCCCGTGAACGTGGACGCCGACCGCGCCGCCGCGGCGATCGCCGCCGCGCTCGGCGCCGACCGGCTCGTCCTGCTCACCTGCGCGCCCGGCGTGCTGCGCGACGCGTCCGACCCGGGCAGCCTGCTGGCCCGCTGCACCCTGCCCCGCGAGGGCGCGGTGCCGCACGCGGCGAGCGGCGGCATGCACCGCAAGCTGATCGCCGCCCGCGAGGCGCTGCTGGCCGGCGTCCCCCGGGTGTCGGTCTCCGACGGACGGGTACCCCGCCCGGTCACCGCCGCCCTCGGCGGCGCCGGCACCACCCTGGAGATCTCATGAGCACCCCGGTCGACCTGCTGCACGCCATGCTCGCCATCCCCTCGCCGTCCGGCCGGGAGGACGAGCTGGCGCGCTTCCTGGAGAAGGCCATGAACGACCTCGGCCTGGCCGCGCGCCGCGACGAGGCCGGCAACGTGATCGGCGACATCGGCGCGGGCGACGGACCGGTGGTGATGCTGCTCAGCCACCTCGACACCGTGGACCGGCCGCTGCCCGCGCGCCGGGACGGCGACCGGCTGACCGGCCGCGGCGCCGTGGACGCCAAGGGCCCGCTCGCGGCGATGATCTGCGCGGCGGCGGCCCGGCCGTCCTTCCCCGGGACGGTCCGGGTGGTCGGCGCGGTCGAGGAGGAGCGGCTGTCGCGCGGCGGGGAGCACCTGGCGCGCACGCTCCCGGCGCCCGACGCGCTGCTGGTCGGCGAGCCGAGCGGCTGGTCGCGCGTGGTGCTGGGCTACAAGGGCAAGATCGACGTCGGGTACCGGGTGGAGCGCCCCGCGACGCACTCCACCAATCCGGCGGCCAAGGCCACCGAGGCGGCGGTGGCGTTCTGGCACGGCCTGCTGGACGCCCTGGGCCCCGAACGCGACCACGGCGCGTTCGGCCTGCCCGCCGCCACGCTGCGCGGCATGGGCGGGGACGCGACCGGGGCGTGGCTGGACATCGACTGCCGGATCCCCGTCGGCTACGACGCGGACGCCTTCGCCGAGCGGCTGCGCGAGCGCGCGGACGGCGGGGAGGTCACGGTCGTCCGGCACGTCCCGGCGGTGCGGAGCGCCCGCTCCGACCCGGTCGTGCGGGCGGTGTCGGCGGCCATCAGGCGGCACGGCGGCGACCCGCGCCCGACCCTGAAGACGGGCACCTCCGACATGAACACCGTCGCGCCGCACTGGGGAGCCGTCCCGATGGCCGCCTACGGTCCCGGCGACGGCTCCCTGGACCACGCGGACGGCGAGTACATCACCGTCGAGGAGTTCCTGAAGGGAGTGGACGTCCTCACCTCCGCGCTGGACGAACTCGCCGCCGCCCTGTGAGACGAGCAGCCCACATGGAAGGACGGCGGACGAGGTTCAGCGGGACGTCCGGCGTCACCGGGTGCGGCCGCGGCCCGCGGGAAGCAGGGCGCCGACCGCCGCGATGGCCACGGCGAGCCCGGCCGCGATGAGGAACACCCGGTCGTAGCCGGCGGCGAGGACGGCCGGGGACGCCCCGGAGCCGGCCTCGGCGCCGTGACCATGAACATCACCGCCGCGGGCGTCTGCCCGAGTCCGGCCTTCAGCGCGCTGTAGCCGAGGACGTCCTGGAGGAAGAGCGCCGAGAAGTACCACATCGTGATGGCCGTGCCGCCGAAGAGCAGGAGCGCGCCGCCGCCCGCGGCGACCCCCCGGTTCCCGACCAGGCGCAGGGGGATGATCGGCTGGGCGGCGAACCGCGCCTCCACCACGACGAAGGCGGCGAGCAGCACGGCTTCGGCGGCGATCGGCCCGATGACGTGCCCGGACGTCCACGGGTGGTCGCCGGTCCGCATGACCCCGTAGACCAGCGCCGCCAGTCCGCCCGTGACGGTGAGCGCGCCCGCGAGGTCGAGGGACCGCGTCCGGTCGGTGCGGGTGCGGGCGAGCGCGCCCAGGGCTCCCGCGATCAGCACCGCGCCGATCGGCACGTTGACCAGGAAGACCCAGCGCCATGACAGGCCGGTGGTGAGGGCGCCGCCCGCGACCGCACCGGCCATCCCGCCGACCCCGCCGGAGGCGGACCAGGCGCCGAACGCTCTGGCGCGGGCGCGGGCCTCGGTGAAGGAGGAGTTGATGACGACCAGGGTCGCCGGGGCCATCAGCGCGGCCCCGGCGCCCTGCGCGACGCGGGCCGCGACCAGCGCCTCGGCGGTGGTCGCGAGCCCGGCGGCCAGGCTCGCGGCGGAGAACAGGGTCAGGCCGGTGGTCAGCGTCCGGCGGGGCCCGAACAGGTCGGCGGCGCGTCCGCCCAGCAGCATGAGTCCGGCGAAGGTGAGCAGGTAGCCGTTCACCACCCAGGCGAGTCCGGTGCCGGAGAAGTGGAGGTCCCGGTCGACCGACGGGAGGGCGACGTTCACGATGGACGAGTCGAGGATCACCATGAACTGGCGCAGGCCAGCGCCAGGACCAGCCAGGTGGGGCCGCTCCTGCCCTTCGCCTTCACCGGGTCGGACGGGTCTCGGGTGGTGGTGCGTGAGGACAGTTGGGACGCCATTCGGGGGCTCCAGATCAGAGACGTCAGTGAGAGGGCGAGCGGGCAAGTGATCGGCGGCGCGGTTCACGCGACCTGGGACGTGCTCCGGCTCTCGGCCTCGTCGGCTGCGGTGAGCTCGCTGGCGAACTCGGTGGCGAGCTCGGCGCCCAGCCGCAGCCGGGCGGCGGTCAGCGCCAGCCGCCGCCCCTGGTACCGGGCGGCCTCCAGCACCTCGGCGCGCAGGTCGTCGCCGGACGGACCGGTCACCGCGGACGCGCCGTACGGGTTGCCGCCCGCGGCGTACACGGCCGGGTCGGTGTAGCCGGGCGGGACGATCAGCGCGCCCCAGTGAGACCGTCAGCGGCCTGCCGCCCGAGGTCGTGGCGGGCCTCCCCGCCCTGCTCAACACCCTGACCGGCAACGTGGACGCCAGACACGCCACCCACTGAGCCCGCGGCCGAGCCCATGTCAGGGCCGACAGGTCCGGCCTCTGTCAGGGCTGACAGGACCGGCCTCGCCCTCCTCCCCCGCCGCGACGGGTGCCGTTTCTAGCGGGCGTCGCGGAGCTTGAGGATGTAGGCGGCGGTCAGGGCGACGCCGGGATCCTCGTCGCCGGCCAGGTCGGCGAGGGCACGGGAGGCGGCGAATCCCGGGATGTCGGCGAGCGCCTGTGCCACTCGGCGGCGCGCGGACGGATCGCCGGCCACGCCCGCGTCGCCGGTGAGGCGGTCGATGAGCCCGGCCGCGATCCGGTCCGCCGACGCCGGGTCGCTCGCCAGTTCGCTGAGCGCGTCGGCCGCCTCGACGTCGTTCGCCGCCTCGACGACCATGTCGATGAGCGCCGGGACCGCGGCGGCGACGCGACGCGTCCCGAGGGCGAGGGCGGTACGTCGGCGCACCGTGGGGTCGGGGTCGGTGAGGGCGGTGCGCAGCAGCGCGGTCGCCTCGGCGTCCGGGATCTCGGCGATGGCCTGGACGGCCCGCGCGCGCACCTCGGGCAGCGGCGAGCCGAGGCCCGCGGCGAGCAGCGGCAGT
>NZ_QURH01000892.1 GCF_003428695.1 Actinomadura logoneensis | reverse complement strand
GTCGCGCCGGGCCAGCCCTGCTCGCGCGCCCAGGCCACCAGGCCGGGGCCGCGCGCGACGGCCTCCAGGCAGCCGTGCCCGCCGCAGCCGCAGGGCGGGCCGTCCGGGTCGACGATGATGTGGCCGATGTGCCCGGCGTTGCCGCTCGCGCCGTCGATGAGCCGGTCGTCCAGGATGAGGCCGCCGCCGACGCCGGTGGACACGACCATGCCGAGCATGTTGGCGCGGCCCCGGCCCGCGCCGCGCCAGTGCTCGCCGATCGCCAGGCAGATCGCGTCGTTGTGCACCCGGACGGGCAGCCCGGGGTAGGTCTCGCGCAGCCGGTCGCGGAGCGGGAAGCCGCGCCAGGCGGGGATGTTCAGCGGGGAGACGTGCGCGTCGGGCCAGGTCATCGGGCCGCCGCAGCCGACGCCGACGCCGGCGAGCTCGGGTTCGCCCGCCTCGGCGAGCAGCTTCTCGAGCATCGCGGCGAGCGTGCGCCACAGGCCTTCGGCGTCGGTGGCCGGCGCGTTCGGCGTGGGGACGCGGTCGTACACGGCGATCCGCCCGCCGGGCTCCACGACGGCGGCGGCGAGCTTGGTGCCGCCGATGTCGATCGCGAGCACCGGCGCGTCGGCCCCGGCGAACGGGACCGCCTCCGGGGACGTCCGGGTGACCACCGCCGTCGCCGCCGTGGACACCGTCGCCGTGGCGGTCGCGGCGGCCGTCGCCGGGGCGGGGCCGGGCACGGTCACCGGGACCGCGCCGGGCGCCGTCTCCCGGGACGGACGCGGGACGAGCGGACGGTTCACTGGTCGTCTCCCGCGGACTGGTCGTCGCCCGTGAACTGGTCGTGCCCCGCGGACTGGTCGTCTCCCGCGGACTGGTCGTCTCCCGAGGATCCGAACGCGAGGATCGACGCGGTGAAGCCGTGCACGTGGTTGCGTCCGCCGACCGGGCCGATCTCGCCCGCGGCGAAGAACCCGCCCACCCCGGCCGCGCCGCCGAACGCCCGGTGCAGCACGCGCGCGTCGTGGTCGGAGTCGGGGAACATGGCGCGGCCCCGGCCGTTGCACGAGAACAGCAGCGCGCCCTCGACCGGCGTCAGTTCGAACCGGTCGAGCAGCTCGGCGAGGTCGGCCTCGGCCGCGTCCGCGTCGCGGACCTGGAACCGGACGGTGCGCCCGACGTCCACCACGTCGCCGATCGCGATGGCGCCGGTCTCCTCGTCCGCGCCGACGACGCCCCGGACCAGGAAGTCGCCCTGCTCGTGCTCGTCGGCGTACTCGTCCATCGCGACGCCGATCAGCAGGCCGTGGCCGGCGAGCTCCTGCTCCTCGGGCGGCAGCGCGAGCACGACCTCCTCCAGCTTGGTGAGCGCGGGCGCGCCCGCCAGCTCGAACAGGACGTTCTCCTCGGCCTTGGTGACCACCATGTCCGGCCCGATGGGGCGCGCGCCCTGGCTGACCACGGTCGCGGCGTTCACCGCGCCGCCGATGACGACCCCGACCGCGCCCTCGGAGAACGCGTCGCCGTTGACGAACACGCGGGTCGAGCCGCGTTCCGGGCCGTCCGCGAGGCCGCCCACCAGGGGCAGCCCCGGCATCGCCTCACCCGACCGCTCGACGAACGCGTCGATCGGGAAGCTGTACGGATCGGCGAGCAGCACGCCCACCGCGTCGTCGTCGCTCGCCTCGGGCATGCCGACGACGATGAGCCGGTCCTCCCCCTTCAGCGTCTCCAGCCGGAACGGCGTGAGCCGCGCCTCCGGCAGCACCCCGGCCCAGGCGCTCACCGCGCCGCGCCCCTCGACACCGCGGCCCGCGCCGATCACCCCGGCCGCCGAGCAGCCGAGGAAGACCCGCGCCCCCGCCGTCCGGTAGGCGCGCCGGGCCGCGGCCTCGATCTCGGCGGGGTCGCCGCCGGAGACGAAGACGCAGACCAGGTCTGGCGTCGCCGACAGCTCCGCGCGGGCCTGCCGGACGGCGGTCTCGGCCGCCTCGGTCAGGTCCGGGCCGAACGCCAGCCCGTCACCGAATCGGGCCATCGGTCCCCCCAATCTCCGTACGGTCACACTCCAGTCTCCCCGCTCGACCGGCCCGGACGCGAACCACCGCCCCGCCTGTGGATAACCGCGCCGCCGAACACCCGCCCTCCCCCGCTCCCGAACACCCTCTCCCACCCGCCGCCGGACGGTCCGCACCGGCCCGGAGAACGAAGTCCGCAGGTGGGCGGCGATGGAACGGGACGTCACATGCCGGCGGCCCGGAGGGCGGGAGGATGGGGCGGACGCGAGGGGGTTCGGGTCGGCGATGCGCGACGTAGGGTCGGTCGCGTGCGTGCATCCACACCTCGCGAGAGCACACTGGGCGAGCTGCGCACCAGCGGCCACCAGTACGAGACCGTGAAGGAAGAGATCCGGCGGAACCTGCTGCACCGGCTGAGATCCGGACAGCCCAGGTTCCCCGGCATCGTCGGCTTCGACGACACCGTCCTGCCCCATCTGGAGCGGGCCCTGCTGGCCGGGCACGACCTGGTGCTGCTGGGCGAGCGCGGCCAGGGCAAGACGCGGCTGATCCGGACGATCGCCGGACTGCTGGACGAGTGGACCCCCGTCGTCGAGGGCTGCGAGATCAACGACCACCCGTACGCGCCGGTGTGCGTGCGGTGCCTGCGCCTGTCCGACGAGCTGGGCGACTCCCTCCCGGTCGCGTGGCGGCACCGGGACGAGCGGTACGGCGAGAAGCTGGCCACCCCGGACACGTCCGTGGGCGACCTGATCGGCGACGTCGACCCGGTGAAGGTCGCCGAGGGCCGCACGCTGGGCGACCCCGAGACCGTCCACTACGGGCTCGTGCCGCGCACCAACCGGGGCGTGTTCGCCGTGAACGAGCTGCCCGACCTGGCCGAGCGCATCCAGGTGTCGCTGCTGAACGTGCTGGAGGAGCGGGACGTCCAGATCCGCGGCTACGCGCTGCGGCTGCCGCTGGACGTGCTGCTCGTCGCGTCCGCCAACCCCGAGGACTACACCAACCGCGGCCGGATCATCACGCCGCTGAAGGACCGGTTCGGCGCGGAGATCCGCACCCACTACCCGGTCGAGCTGTCCGACGAGCTGGACCTCGTCCGGCAGGAGGCCGAGCTCGGCGCCGGCGGCGCGGAGGTGCCCGACCACCTGCTGGAGGTCGTCGCCCGGTTCACCCGCCTCGTCCGGGACTCCACGGCCGTGGACGCCCGGTCCGGGGTGTCGGCGCGGTTCGCGCTGGCCGGGGCCGAGACCGTCGCGGCCGGGGCGGTCCGGCGCGCCGCGCTCACCGGGGAGGACCGGCCGGTCGCCCGGGTCTGCGACCTGCCCGCCGTCGTCCCGACGCTGATGGGCAAGGTCGAGTTCGAGGTCAGCGAAGAGGGCCGCGAGCAGGAGGTGCTGGAGCACCTGCTGCGCCGCGCGGTCGCCGAGACCTACCGGCGCGCCCTGGGCGGGGCCGACCTGTCCGGCCTGCTGGAGAAGTTCGACTCCGGGGAGACCGTGGAGTCGGGCGAGCTGGTGTCCGCCGAGGAGCTGCTGCGCCGCACCGGCCGGGTGCCCGGCCTGGCCAGGATCGTCGAGCGGCTCGGCATGTCCGGGGAGTCCCCCGGCCAGGCCGCCGCCGCGCTGGAGTTCGCGTTGGAGGGACTGTTCCTGACCCGGCGCCTGTCGAAGGACGACACCGGGACCTATTCGCTGTGAGACACCGCCCGTGACGCATTGAGGTTGGCATGAGCCGTTACCGGTACGGGGCGTACCACGAGGGCCCGGACCCGCTCGCCCCGCCCTACGACGTCCGGGAGGCGCTGGACGCGCTCGGCGACTCGGTGCTGGAGGGCACCCGGCCCGGCGACGCGCTGCGCGAGCTGCTCCGCCGCGGGCTGCCGAACGACGTGCGCAACCGGCGCGGCCTGGACGACCTGCTCCGCGAGGTCCGCGAGCGGCGGCGGGAGCTGCGCCGGCGCGGCCGGATGGACGGCACGCTGGAGCAGGTCAGGGCGCTGCTCGACACCGCCGTCGGGCAGGAGCGGGCCGAGCTGTTCCCCGACCCGTCGGACGACGCGCGGCTGCGCGAGGCCGAGCTGGACGCGCTGCCGTCCGACACGGCACAGGCCGTCCGGCGGCTGTCGGACTACCAGTGGCGGTCGGACGCCGCGCGCGCCACCTTCGAGCGCCTGAAGGACCTGCTGCGCGGCGAGATCCTGGACTCCCAGTTCGAGGGCATGCGCCAGGCCCTCGCGAACCAGGACCCCGCGGCGATGGAGCGGGTCCGGGACATGATGGCCGCGCTCAACGACATGCTCGACAAGGACGCGCGCGGCGAGCACACCCAGGAGGACTTCGACCGGTTCATGCGGGAGTACGGCGAGTTCTTCCCGGAGAACCCGGCCGACCTCGAGGAACTGGTCGACGCGCTGGCGCGCCGCGCCGCCGCGATGGACCGGCTCATGGCGTCGCTGACGCCCGAGCAGCGGGCCGAGCTGTCCGGCCTGATGGACGAGGTCATGCGGGACGCGGGCCTCGCCATGGAGATGACCCGGCTGACCGAGTCGCTCCGCACCCGCCGTCCCGACCTGGGCTGGGGCACGCCCGACCAGCTGTCCGGCGACCGTCCGCTCGGCATGAGCGACGCCACCGGCGCGCTCGCCGAGCTCGCCGACCTGGCCGAGCTGGAGGCGGCGCTCGGCCAGGACTACCCCGGCGCCCGGCTGGACGACATCGACGAGGAGGCCGTCCGGCGCGCGCTCGGCCGGTCCGCGGTGGACGACCTGGCCGCGCTGCGCCGGCTGGAGGCCGAGCTGGAGCGGCAGGGCTACCTGCGGCGCAACCGGGGCGAGCTGGAACTGACGCCCAAGGCCGTCCGGCGGCTGGGCGAGACCGCGCTGCGCCGCGTCTTCTCCCGGCTCACCTCGGGCCGCTCCGGCGACCACGACCGGCGCGACGCGGGCCAGGCGGGCGAGCTGACCGGCTCGACGCGCGAGTGGCGGTTCGGCGACGAGCAGCCGATCGACGTCGTCCGGACGGTCTCCAACGCCGTCCGGCGCTCCGCGGCACACGCCGCCGCCCCTTCCGCCGGACCGGGCGAGGCGGGCGGCTCCGTCGGAACGGGCGGGCCGGGCGGCGGAAGGCGGGGGGTGAAGCTGAGCGTGGACGACTTCGAGGTGAAGGAGACCGAGCGGCGCAGCGCCGCCGCGGTCTGCCTGCTCGTGGACCTGTCGTACTCCATGGTGCTGCGCGGCACCTGGGCCGCCGCCAAGCAGACGACCCTGGCCCTGCACACGCTCGTGACCAGCTCGTTCCCGCAGGACGCCATCCAGATCATCGGGTTCTCCAACTACGCCCGGGTGCTGCACCCGACCGAGATGGCGGGGCTCGACTGGGACATGGTCCAGGGCACCAACCTGCACCACGCCCTGATGATCGCCGGACGGCACCTCGACCGGCACCCCGACTTCGAGCCGATCGTGCTGGTGGTGACCGACGGCGAGCCGACCGCCCACCTGCGTCCGGACGGCCGTTCCTGGTTCGACTACCCGCCGTCCGCCGACACCCTCGTCCTCACCACCGCCGAGGTGGACAAGATGACCCGGCGCGGCGCGGCGCTGAACTTCTTCATGCTGGCCGACGACCGCCGCCTGGTCGCCTTCGTGGACGAGGTGGCGCGCCGCAACGGCGGCCGGGTCTTCGCCCCCGACGCCGAACGGCTCGGCGAGTACGTCGTCAGCGACTACCTCAGCGTCCGCCGAGGCGGACGCCGCTGACCCGCCCGACACCGCCGCCCCGCGCGTTCCCTCCTCCCATACCGCCCTGCGCAGTCCCTCCCGTCCCCGCCCCCGCGCGTTCCCTCCTTCCATCACCCCCCTGCGCAGTCCCTCCTTCCGTCGCTGGACCAACCCCCGCCTCCTGTCGCCGCCCCAGCACCTTTCGGCCTTCCGTCGTTGAGCCGTCCGTGCGGGCCTGACCTGGCCAAAGGGCGGAAACCGGTGCGGGTGAGGCCCGTGGGGCCGACGTTGAGCGCGGTTTTGCCGAGGAACAGGATTACCGCCGAAGGCCACCGGGGAGTCATTACGCGGAGTGAACACCACGGCACCGTAAGTGCCATCGGAGGGAAATGTGACGACGTACCGACGACCGCTCCTCGGCGTCCTCGCCGCCGGGTTCGGCGCAGCCGCCGTGATCGCGCTCGGATCGGGCCCCGCGCTCGCCGACGAGATCCCCATGGGCCACCACCACGGGTGGCACCACTACCACCATGGCTGGCACCACCATCACATGTTCGGCCACTGGGGCTGCCCGCCCGGGCCGATCAAGGACGGTGGCCACTGCAAGATGATGCACCACCGGAAGTGGCCGTCCACGCGCTAACGGGGATGCCCCATTCGGCCCGTTCCGCCGCCCGCGGAGCCGGCCGGGAGGCCGCCCGGTGCTCCCGCACCG
>NZ_QURH01000889.1 GCF_003428695.1 Actinomadura logoneensis | reverse complement strand
GGCGTGGACGCGGGCGGAGGCGCGGGCGCGGGCGGAGGCGCGGGTGCGGGCGCGGGCTTCGCCGCCCTGACCGCCCAGGAGCAGCGGATCGTCCGGCTGGCCGCGCGGGGACTGGGCAACCGGGAGATCGGCGAGCGGCTGCAGCTCTCCCCCCGCACCATCGGGTCCCACCTCTACCGCGTCTTCCCCAAGCTCGGGGTCAGCAGCCGGCACCAGCTGCGGGACGTCCTCGACGGTGACTGAGGCCGCCGGACGGGCGTCCCGGCCGGTCCCACCAGCACGGACGGCCGCTAGGCTGGCGCATCTGGGAGGTGGGGGACGTGGACGCGCGCGACGCTGACGGGCACCGGCCGGTGGTGCTCGACCCGCTGGTCCGGCGCCTGCTCGCCGCCGCCTCCGCCCCGCCCTACCTGCACCAGCTCGGCCCCCAGGACGGCCGCCAGGCGCTGACCGAGGCGCAGGGCCACCACACGCTGCCCGCGGGGGTGCGCGCGGAGTTCAAGGTCGCGCCCGTCGGGCCGTCCGGGCTCACCGGGTTCTGGATCGTCCGCCCCGAGCGCGCCACCGGGCCCCTCCCGGCGGTGCTGTACGTGCACGGCGGCCGGTGGATGCTGGGCGACCTGCACACCCACGGCCAGATCATCGGCGGCCTCGTGCTCGGCTCGGGCGCGGCGTTCGTCGTGCCCGAGTACAGCCGCACACCCGAGGCGCGGTACCCGGTCGCGCTGGAGGAGTGCTACGCGCTGCTGCTGTGGGCGCTGGACCAGGCCGACGGGCTCGGCCTCGACGGACGGCGCGTCGCGGTCGCGGGCGACTGCGCGGGCGCCACGATCGCCGCGGCGCTGGCCCTGGTCGCCAAGCGGCGCGGCGGTCCCCGACTGCGCTCCCAGCTGCTGTTCTACCCGCTCACCGACCCCGGCTGCTCCGGCGCGTCCCATCGGGAGTTCGGCGCCGACCCGCTGCTCCCGGACGAGGCCGTCCGGTGGTACTGGCGGCAGTACAGCGACGACGAGCGGGAGCTCGCCGAGCCCTTCGCCGCGCCGCTGCGCGCAACCGCCGAGGACCTGGCCGGGCTGCCCGACACCATGGTCGTCTCGGCCGAGGCGGACGTCGCCCGCGACGACGCCGAGCAGTACGCCCGCAACCTGCGCGGCGCGGGCGTCGCCGTCACCGCCGTGCGCTACCTGGGCACCGTGCACGACTTCGCGTCCCTCACCGCCCTGCGCGACAGCCCGCCCACCCGCGCCGCGCTGCGCCAGGGGGCCGACTTCCTCGCCCGCACCCTCTTCTGACCTCCTCGCCCACCCCGTCGTCCTGGCCGAACCCGCGCCCTGAACCCGCCCGCGCCCTCCTCCGAGCCGAGCCCGCGCCCTGAGCCCGCCCGCGCCCTCGTCCGAGCCGCGCCCGCGCGTCCCGCGCCTCCCGCGCTCGACCGACTCAACGTCCTACGTCATCGACCGCATCGGCGGACTGCAGTCGGTTGACGGATGTCAGGCCCGGCGGAGGCGGGGATGCTGGGGGACATGAGCAATCCGAAGCCCGTTCTCGAGCCCGCCGCGCAGCAGTTCGTCGAGGCCACCGCCAACCCGCCCTTCCTGTACGACCTCGGCCCCGAAGAGGGCCGCAAGGCCGTGGACGACGTCCAGAGCGGCGACGTCCCCGTCCCCGACGCCGACGTCACCGACCTCACCGTCCCGGGCGGCCCCACGGGCGACGTCCGGCTGCGGATCCTGCGCCCGGCGGGAAGCACGGGAGCGCTGCCGGTCGTCCTGTACGTCCACGGCGCCGGCTGGGTGTTCGGCAACGCCCACACCCACGACCGGCTCGTCCGCGAGCTCACCGTCCGCGCGGACGCCGCGACCGTGTTCGTCGACTACAGCCTCTCCCCCGAGGCCCGGTACCCGACCGCGATCGAGGAGATCTACACCGCCCTGGAGTGGATCGCCGCGCACGGCGCCGAGCACGGCCTGGACGCCTCCCGCATCGCCGTCGCCGGCGACTCGGTCGGCGGCAACATGGCGGCGGCCACGACGCTGCTGGCCAAGCGGCGCGGCGGCCCCGCGCTCGCCGCGCAGCTGCTGTTCTACCCGGTCACCGACGCCGCGTTCGACACCGGCTCCTACGACCAGTTCGAGAAGGGCTACTTCCTCAGCCGCGAGGGCATGCGCTGGTTCTGGGACCAGTACACGACCGACGCCGGGGAGCGGGCCCAGATCACCGCCTCACCGCTGCGCGCCGCCACCGAGGACCTGGCCGGGCTGCCGGAGGCGCTGGTCATCGTCGCCGAGGCCGACGTGCTGCGCGACGAGGGCGAGGCGTACGCCGCCAAGCTCCGCGAGGCCGGGGTGCCGGTCACCGCCGTCCGCTACCAGGGCATCATCCACGACTTCGTGATGCTGAACGCCCTGCGCGACACGCACGCCGCCAAGGCCGCCACCCGGCAGGCGGGCGAGTTCCTGCGCGACGCCCTGCACGCCTGACCCCTCCCTCCGCCCACAGAAAGCGATCATGAACTCCTCCCTCTCCTCCGCGCGCCCGACGGTCGTGCTCGTCCACGGCGCGTTCGCCGACGCCTCCAGCTGGCGGCGCGTCGCCGAACGCCTGCGCGACGCCGGCACCCGCGTCCTCGCCGCCGCCAACCCGCTGCGCGGCCTGTCCCACGACGGCGACTACATCGCCTCGGTCGTGCGGCGGATCGACGGCCCGGTCGTGCTCGTCGGCCACTCCTACGGCGGCCCGGTCATCACCCACGCCTCGTCCGCGGCGTCCAACGTCGAGGGACTGGTCTTCGTCGCGGCGTTCGGGCTCGACAAGGGGATGAGCGCGCTGTCGTCGACGGAGGGCTTCCCGCCGCCCGAGCTCGGTTCGGCGCTCGTCCCGTCCGCCTACCCGGACGGCTCGGGCACCGCGACCGAGTTCACCATCGACGAGGGCCGGTTCCACTCGGTGTTCTGCGCCGACCTGCCGACCGAGACGGCCGCGCTGATGGCGGTGTCGCAGCGTCCGGTCGCCGAGCGCGCGCTGTCCGAGCCGCTCGCCGTCGAGCCCGGCTGGAAGCGGCTGCCGTCCCGGTTCGTCGTGGCGGGCGCCGACCACGCCATCGACCCGGCCGCGCAGCGGGCCGCCGCCGCGCGGGTGGGCGCCGAGACCGTGGAGCTGGAGGGCGCCTCGCACGCGGTCGCCCTGTCGCACCCCGAGGCGGTCGCCCGCGCGATCACCGCCGCCGTCCTCGCCTGACGGACCGTCCACCCGCCCGGACGGCTCGTCCGAACCCCACCACGAACTCCCCGCGCCGGAAGCCGCGCGGGGAGTTTGTGGTGTTTCGGATGATCCTGGCGGCCGGTGCTCACGAGCGCCCGAACGGACGAGCCCGCCTCACTTCGCGTGGTCGTCCGGTGGTCGGGGGACCTGGCCGGTCAGAGGTGGTCGGTTACCTCCGACAGCGACGTGATCAGGTGGGTTGCCCCGGCGTCCCGGAGACGGTCTGCGGGGGTGAGGGCGGTGTAGCCGAGGACGTCCATGCCCGCGGCGCGCGCTGCCAGGACGCCGTTCGGGCTGTCCTCGACGACCAGGCAGTCGGCGGGATGGACGCGGAACGACGCGGCGGCGTGCAGGAACAGGTCCGGGGCGGGCTTGCCCACGCCGCCGACGTCCTGGGCGCTGAAGACGGCCTCGGGCGGGAGGTGGGCGCGCAGGCCCGTCCGGTCGAGGGTGAGGTCGATCCAGGCGTGGTCCGACGACGAGGCCAGGCAGTACGGGGTGCCGCGCCGCCGCAGGTCGGCGAGCAGGTCGGGCGCCCCCGGGACGGCGGTGAGGTCCTCCCGGAAGGCGGCGAAGACGCGCTCCTGCCAGAGCGCGACGAAGTCGTCGGGCAGACGGCCGCCGTGCAGGTCGGCGATCACCTGGTGGACGTTGCGGGCGGCGGTGCCGAGGAACCGCCGGACGGCCTCCTCGAACGTCGTGGGGTAGCCGAGTTCGGTCAGGTAGGCGGCCATGATGCGGTGCGAGATGCGCTCGCTGTCGACGAGGACGCCGTCGTTGTCCAGGATGACCAGTTTGCGGGACATGAGGACCAGTGTGCGGGAGACGCGGGATCAGTGGTGGAAGGACGGGCGGTGCGGGGCTCCGGTGCTGCCGGACGCCAGGCGTTCCAGGCACCGCTTCATGTCCTCGACCAGCAGGGAGACCTCGTCGCGGCCGACGCCGTGGCGGATGAGGACGCGCTGGACGACGGTGTCGCCGCGGTCGGCCGGGAGGGGGTAGGACGGGACCTGCCAGCCCCGGACGCGCAACTGCTCGGTGAGGTCGTACAGGGTGAAGCCGGTGTGGTCGGGCTTGAGCCGGTAGGACACGGCGGGCAGCGCGCCGCGGCCGTCGTAGAGGAGGTCGAACGGGCCGAGGGCGGAGATCTGCTCGCCGAGCCAGCGCGCCGTCTCGGCGCACGCCTCCTGGACGCGCCGGTAGCCCTCCCGTCCCAGGCGCTGGAACAGGTAGTACTGGGCGACGACCTCGCCGCCGGGACGGGAGAAGTTCAGCGCGAAGGTGGGCATGTCGCCGCCCAGGTAGTCCACGGAGAAGACCAGGTCGGCGGGCAGGTACTCGGCGTCGCGCCAGACCGCCCAGCCGACCCCGAGCGGCGCCAGGCCGTACTTGTGGCCGGACGCGTTGACCGACACGACGCGGGGCACCCGGAAGTCCCACTCCAGGCCCGGGTGCAGGAACGGCGCGACGAACCCGCCGCTGGCGGCGTCCACGTGGATCGGGACGTCCAGGCCGGTGGCCTCCTGGACCCGGTCCAGTTCGGCGGAGATCGCGGCGACGGGCTCGTAGTCGCAGGTGAAGGTGACGCCGAGGATGGCGACGACGCCGATGGTGTTCTCGTCCACGTGCTCGGCGACCTGGTGGGGCCGCAGGCCGGTCGCGCCGGCCTCCAGCGGGATCTGGCGGAGTTCGACGTCGAAGTAGCGGGCGAACTTCTCCCAGCAGACCTGGACCGGGCCGCACACCAGGTTCGGCCTGTCGGCGGGCCTGCCCTCCTTCAGGCGGCGCTGCCGCCAGCGCCACTTCATCGCCAGGCCGCCCAGCATCGCCGCCTCGCTGGAGCCGGTGGTGGAGCAGCCCACGGCGGTCGTCTCCAGGGGCGCGTTCCACAGGTCGGCGAGGATCCGGACGCAGCGGGCCTCGATCTCGGCGGTCTGCGGATACTCGTCCTTGTCGATCATGTTCTTGGCGACGCAGGCGTCCATCAGCCGGCGGACCTCGTCCTCGACCCAGGTGGTGCAGAACGTCGCCAGGTTCTGCGCGGCGTTGCCGTCCAGCAGCAGCTCGGCGCGGATCATCTCGGAGACGGCGCGCGGGTCGGCGATCCGCTCCGGCATCCGGCCCTTCGACAGCACCCCGTCGGACGACGGCTCGGCGAACACGTCGTCCCACGCGGCGGGCGCGTCGCGCCAGACGCCCGTGCCCGCCTTGACCTCGGTCGTGCCCTTCGCACTCCTGTGCAGCGCCACGCCGTCCTCCCCGGTCCGCCGGGAATCTCCCGGTCCTCCAAGGAGCACGTTCCGGCGAGGCGGTGCGGCTAAACACCCGGAGAGGGCCCGGCTCCGGCGGACCGCCGGGAACCAGGGGGCCGGTCGGCGGGCGGATGTCCGGGTCAGATCCAGCCGAGCGCGCCGAAGACGGCCAGGGCGAGCGCGTCCACGCCGAGGATCGCGCCCACCGTGACCGCCTTCGTCCGCACCCTCGGCATGTCGTGGACGGCGAAGCAGGCGACGAAGAACGGGACGTACCCGACCAGGAAGATCAGCGCCGGGAAGCCGGCGCGCCACCAGGACCAGTCCCAGGTGAGCACGCCGGCCCGGTTCAGCAGGACCTCCACGCCGACCGCCAGCGCCGAGTTCACGGCGACCAGCACCGGCCGGTTCGGCAGGCCGAGGATCCGCGTGCCGCGCGGCGGCAGCAGCTTGGCCGCCGCCACGCCCATCACCGCGAACATGAAGCAGATCTCGATGTTCAGGCCGATGAGGATCTGGTAGGCCGTCGCGCCGCGCGCGCCCCACACCGGGGCCCGCTCGGTGAAGTGGAAGACCAGGGCGTTCCAGATCTCGTTGAACCAGTCCATGCCCCACAGGGCCAGCCCGGCGAACAGGACGTCCCAGTTCCGCCGCTCGGCCTCCACGGCGTACACGTACAGCACGACCAGCAGCAGCGGTATCACGTACCACTTGAACTGCCCCGCGTCCCGGACCAGCTCGAGCGCCGCGCGCGCGTCGTCCGTCACTCCGACCTCCCGACCAGGATCCGGGCCAGTGTGACAGATTTATGAAGAATGTCCAGATGTCTCGCCGCGCCGTGCCGGCATTCCTGCGGGAGCCTCCCGGCGGGGCGCGGGTGGCGCGCCGTCCGCCGCCGCCGAGCCGGGGCGCGGCCCCG
>NZ_QURH01000890.1 GCF_003428695.1 Actinomadura logoneensis | reverse complement strand
CGTCCCGGTGGCGGCGGCTTCGGCCCCCGTCCGGGTGGCGGCGGTCGCGGTCGCGGCGGCACGCAGGGCGCGTTCGGCCGTCCGGGCGGACGCCCGGCCCGCGGTCGCAAGTCGAAGCGGGCGCGTCGTCAAGAGTTCGAGGCGATGCAGGCCCCGTCGACCGGCGGTGTGCTGGCTCCGCGCGGCAACGGCAAGACCATCCGGCTGCCGCAGGGCGCGTCGCTGACCGACTTCGCCGAGAAGATCGGCGCCAACCCGGCGTCGCTGGTGCAGATCATGATGCACCTCGGCAAGATGGTCACCGCGACGCAGTCCGTCGACCCCGAGGACCTGCAGCTGCTCGGTGCCGACCTCGACTTCGACGTGCAGGTCGTGTCCCCCGAGGACGAGGACCGCGCGCTGCTGGAGTCGTTCGACATCGAGTTCGGCGAGGACGAGGGCGGCGAGGAGAACCTGCAGCCGCGTCCGCCGGTCGTGACCGTCATGGGTCACGTCGACCACGGTAAGACGAAGCTGCTGGACGCCATCCGGCACGCGGACGTCCAGGCGGGCGAGGCCGGCGGCATCACCCAGCACATCGGCGCCTACCAGGTCCAGACCCGGGTGGACGGCGAGGACCGCAAGATCACCTTCATCGACACCCCGGGTCACGAGGCGTTCACCGCCATGCGTGCCCGCGGTGCCGACACCACCGACCTGGTGGTGCTGGTGGTCGCCGCGGACGACGGTGTGAAGCCGCAGACCACCGAGGCGATCGACCACGCCACCGCGGCGGGGGTCCCGATCGTGGTCGCGGTCAACAAGATCGACGTCGAGGGCGCGGACCCGACCAAGGTCCGGGCCCAGCTCACCGAGTACGGCCTGGTGGCCGAGGAGTTCGGTGGCCAGACCCAGTTCGTGGACGTGTCCGCCAAGCAGGGCACGAACATCGAGGGTCTGCTCGAGGCGGTCGTGCTGACCGCGGACGCCGAGCTGGAGCTCACCGCCAACCCGGACATGCCCGCCCAGGGAACGGCCATCGAGGCCCACCTGGACAAGGGCCGCGGTTCGGTGGCGACGGTGCTGGTCCAGCGCGGCACGCTGCGGGTCGGCGACTCGATCGTCTGCGGCGTGGCCCACGGCCGCGTCCGGGCGATGCTGGACGAGAACGGCAACAACGTCGAAGAGGCGCTGCCGTCCCGTCCGGTGCTGGTGCTCGGCCTCAACGCCGTGCCCGGCGCGGGTGACAACTTCCTGGTCGTCGAGGACGAGCGGGTCGCCCGGCAGATCGCCGACAAGCGCACCGCCCGCAAGCGCAACGCCGAGCTCCTGCGGTCCCGCAAGAGCAGCTCCCTCGAGGAGCTGTTCAAGGACCTCGAGCGCGGCGAGCGCGAGGAGCTGCTGCTCATCCTCAAGGGCGACGTGTCCGGTTCGGTGGAGGCACTGGAGGACTCGCTCCTCAAGATCGACGTCGGCGACGAGGTGTCCCTCCGGGTCATCCGCCGCGGCGTCGGCGCCATCACCCAGGACGACGTCAACCTGTCGCTGGCCTCGGACGGCGCGGTCATCATCGGCTTCAACGTGCGTCCCGAGCGGAACGCGCAGGAGCTGGCCGACCGCGAGGGCGTGGACATCCGGTACTACTCGGTCATCTACCAGGCGATCGAGGAAGTGGAGGCGGCCCTCAAGGGCATGCTCAAGCCGGAGTTCGAGGAGCACCAGCTCGGCACCGCCGAGATTCGCGAGATCTTCAAGGTCCCGCGGATCGGCAACATCGGTGGTTCGATGGTCACCTCGGGCGTCATCCAGCGCAACGCCAAGGCGCGCCTCGTCCGCGACGGCGTCGTGGTCGCCGACAACCTCACGGTGTCGTCGCTGCGCCGCTTCAAGGACGACGCCACCGAGGTCCGCGAGGGCTTCGAGTGCGGTATCGGTGTCGGCTACAACGACATCAAGCTCGGCGACATCGTCGAGTGCTTCGAGATGCGCGAGAAGCCGCGCGACTGATCGGGTCCCGGTTCCGCGTCCCCGCCCACCGCGGCGGGGACGCGGTCCGGAAGCCCGACCGGGCGCGTTCCGGCGGCTTCCCCGGCAGGGCCCCGAGGGGCCCGGGCCGGCGGGGGCGCGGGGCTCGTGCGGGCACGACGGCACTTCCCGACCGACCGTGTGAGGCCCGCCTCCGGCGACGCCGCGCACGGTCGGCGGCGTGCTCGCGACCGGCCGGGCACCCGTCCCGGCCGAACGGCTGAGAAGTCACGAAAAAGCTGGTGAGAGCGTCAGGCTGATCAACTAGCCTGGCGCTCTCCATGTCGGTGGTCACCTTTCGGCGTTCCCGTGTTCGCGTGCCGCGATCGCGGGAACAGGCGGTGTGGCCGCCGTCGTTCAAGGCTATGAAAACGGGGTGATCGTTCTGTACGTAGGCGCTCTGACGCTCGATCTGCTGCTCGGGGACGTGCGGTCGCTGAAGCAGAAACGGGCGGTGGTCCGCCCGATCATCGCGGAGGTGCGCAAGCACTTCCCGGGGGTGGCGGTCGCCGAGACCGGCGACCACGACCTGTACCGCCGGGCGGAGATCGGGGTGGCGGCGGTGTCCGGGACCGCCGACAACTGCGCCCACGTGCTGGACCAGTGCGAGCGGCTGGTCGCCGGCCGCCCCGAGATCGAGCTGCTGTCGGCCAGGCGGCGGCTCTTCAACGACGAGGACTAGGCGCCCCCTTCGGGGCGCCGTGGAAAGGGAGTGCGATCATGGTGGACGCAGCCCGGGCGCGTAAGCTCGCCGACCGCATCCAGCAGATCGTGGCCGAGATGCTGGAGCGGCGGATCAAGGATCCGCGGCTCGGCTTCGTGACCGTGACCGACACCCGCATCACCAACGACCTGCGTGACGCGACCGTGTTCTACACGGTGTACGGCACGGAGGAGGAGCGGGCGGGGACCGCCGCGGCGCTGGAGAGCGCCAAGGGGATCATCCGGTCGGAGGTCGGTCGGCAGACCGGCGTGCGGCACACGCCCAGCCTGACGTTCAAGCTCGACTCCCTCATGGAGAACGCCGCCCACATCGACGACCTGCTGGCCAAGGCGCGCCGCCAGGACGCCGAGGTCGCCGCGTCCGCGGCGACGGCGAAGCACGCCGGTGACGCGAACCCCTACAAGGAGGACGCGGACGACGACGAGGAGGAGGACGGCGACGACGGCACCGGCGGCGGCGCCGCCCGAGCCTCCTCGTGAGCGCCGGGGCCGGACTCGACTGGGACCGGGCCCTCGAGCTGATCGACGCGGCCGACGAGGTCGTGCTCGCGTGCCACATCGGCCCGGACGGCGACGCCCTGGGCTCGATGCTGGCGGTCGCGCAGGTGCTGCGCGGGCTCGGCAAGTCCGTGGCGGCCTCGTTCGGCGAGCCGTTCACGGTCCCGGCCAGCCTGCGCTTCCTGCCCGGCATGGAGCTGCTGGCCGGTCCGGGCGAGCTGCCGCCGCGCCCCGCGCTGATGATCGCGCTGGACGCGGCCGGCCCGGACCGGCTGGGCTCGCTCGCCGCGACCGCCGCCCGCGCCGGCGCGCTGGTCGTCCTGGACCACCACGCGTCCGGACGGTCGTTCGCCGACGGGCGGTCCGGCGAGACCGTGATGCTGGCGGACGCGGACGCCGCCGCCACGGCCGTCCTGGCCGACGAGCTGATCCGGCGGCTCGGCGTCCCGCTCACCCCGGACGTCGCGCAGGGCCTGTACGCGGGGCTCGCCAGCGACACCGGGTCGTTCAAGTACCCGTGCACCACGCCGCAGGTGCACGACCTGGCGCGCCGTCTGCTGGAGGCGGGCGTGCGGCCGGACAAGGTCAGCCGCGAGCTGTGGGACCGCGCGCCGTTCGGCTACCTCCAGGTGCTGTCGGGGGCGCTCGGCCGGGCCCGGCTGGAGCGTTCCGCCGCCGCCGGCCGCGGCCTGGTCTGGACGACCGTCCAGCGCGGCGACCGGTCCGTCTGCGGCGTCACCTACGAGCAGCTCGAAGGGGTCATCGACCAGCTCCGCCGCACCGAGGAGGCCGAGGTCGCGGTGGTCTGCAAGCAGACCGACGCGGGCGACTGGTACGTCTCGACCCGCTCCAAGGGCGCCGTGGACGTGGGCCGGGCCTGCGCGCTGCTCGGCGGCGGCGGGCACCGCACGGCGGCGGCGTTCAACGCGGCGGGGGAACCCGCCGAGATCATCGACCGGCTCCGCGCCGCGCTGCGGGTGGCCGGGGAGACCGAATCCCGCTTCACCACCGACTCGGAGCGCATCGCGTGACCACCTCTGGACTCGTCATCGTCGACAAGCCCGCCGACTGGACGTCGCACGACGTCGTCGGCAAGATGCGGCGGCTGGCCCGGACGCGCCGCGTCGGGCACGCGGGCACCCTGGACCCCATGGCCACCGGCGTGCTGGTGGTCGGGGTGGAGAAGGCGACCCGGCTGCTCGGCCACCTCGCGCTGACCGAGAAGCAGTATGACGCGACGATCCGGCTCGGGCAGACCACCAACACCGACGACGCGGAGGGCGAGATCACGGCGTCCGCGTCCGCCGGGCACGTCACCGACGCCATGGTCGAGGCCGGGATCGCGGCGCTGACCGGGCCGATCAGCCAGGTCCCGCCGCAGGTCAGCGCGATCAAGGTGAACGGCGAGCGGGCGTACAAGATGGCCCGCAAGGGCGAGGAGGTCGAGCTCAAGGCGCGTCCGGTGACCGTGCACGCCTTCGAGGTGACCGGCATCCGCCGCGACGGCGACCTGGTCGACGTGGACGCGTCGGTGACCTGCTCGTCCGGCACCTACATCCGGGCGCTGGCCCGCGACCTCGGCGCCGCGCTCGGCTGCGGCGGCCACCTGACGTTCCTGCGGCGCACCCGGGTCGGCCCGTACGACCTGGGCATGGCGCGCACGATCGACCAGCTCGCGGAGAACCTGGAGATCCTGCCGATCGGGGACGCGGTCGCGGCGGCGTTCCCGCGCCGGGACGTGTCGGCCGACGACGCCCGCACGGTCGCGCACGGCGGCCGGCTGCCCGCGGCCGGTCTCGGACCGGGCCCCGTCGGGGTCTTCGCGCCCGACGGGACCCTCCTGGCGCTCGTCGAGGAGCAGGGCCGGGCGGCCAAGCCCCTCGCCGTCTTCGCCTCCTGACCTGGGCTTTCCCGGGCGCGGAACGTCGATACAGACCCTCGGGCAGGGCCGGGCCGCGCCGTTCCTGTTCGGGCGGCCCGGCCCGGCGGCGGTCCTAGCCGTTCACCGGGACGACCTTGGCCGTCACGGCGACGTCCCCCGCACCGGCGAAGTGCAGGGTCAGGGGGACGTCCTGGCCGAGCTTGAGGCCCTTCGGCTTCATCAGCATCAGGTGCAGGCTGCCCTTGGCGAACTCGACCGTCCCCTTGCCGATCGGGACGGACATGATCTGCTCCATCTTCATGCCGTTGGCGCCGTTCATCACCATCCGGTGCATCTCGACGCTCGCGGCGGCGGGGGAGTCGACGCCGGTGAGGGTGTCGGGCCGGCCGGTGTTGGTGATCGTCATGTACCCGGCGGTGACGTCCGGCGAGGACGGCACCCGGACCTGCGCGCCCGTGACCTTGATCGAGTCGGCCGTCCCCGCGGCGGGGGCGGGCGACGACCCCGGCGCCGAGGACGCCGCCAGCAGCGCCTTCAGGTCGTGCGCCATGTCCGCGCTGCCGAACTGGTAGGGGAACAGGAGCCCGCCCGAGCCGTCCGGCTTGTAGACCATGACGTTGCTGCCGTGCTGGACGGCGTAGTTGCCCTCGGCGTTCGTCGGCGGCGGGCTGATCGACGTCCGCGCGTCCGCCGCCGCCTTCTTGATCTCGGCGTAGGGGCCGGTGAGGCCGACGAAGGACGGGTCGAACCTGCCGAGGAAGTCCTTCAGCGCCTTCGGCTTGTCCCGCGCCGGATCGGCCGTGACGAACAGCACCTGCGTGCGGGCCTTCTCCGCCGGGGACAGCAGGCTCATCGCGCCCGCCGCGTCCGCCATGGTGGTCGGGCAGATGTCGGGGCAGTGCGTGTAGCCGAAGAACAGCATCGTGACCTTGCCCTTGGAGCGGGCGGCGAGGTCGTAGGGGCGGCCGTCCTGGTCGGTCAGGCGGACGCCGGGGATCTTGTAGGACGCGGGCAGCGGGGTGGACTTGTAGGGGCCCTTGGCGGCGGGCCGCTCGGCCGCCGCCGGGGCCTCGGATCCACTGGTGCCGGAACAGGCGGCGGCGCCGAGCAGGACGCCGGCCAGCCCGAGCGCAACGATCGCGCGCATGCGAGAACTCTCCACGTGAACTGGGTGGGACGAAAGGTCGGTCAGGCGATGGAGAGCGCCCGCGGCGGGCCGCGCCGCGAGACCGCGTGCCGCAGCGGCCCGGTCCGCGCGGGCAGCGGTCGGTCCGCCGGGCGG
>NZ_QURH01000891.1 GCF_003428695.1 Actinomadura logoneensis | reverse complement strand
CGGGCCGTCGCGCGTTCCGGGACGGCCCGCGCCCGGCGGGAGGCGGCGCGGACCAGGGCGCGGGGTGCGGCGCCGCGGACGCGGTAGGTCATGTGACCACCCCCACGGCCCAAAAGGCGCATCTCGCATGCAAGTTCTCCTACGCTTGGATCATGCGGTTGACGAAGGCGACCGACCTCGCGCTGCGCGTGGTGATGAGTCTCGCGGCGATCGACCCGGAGCCGAGCACGGCCCGGCGGATCGCCGAGGAGATGCGCGTCCCCTACAACCACCTCGCCAAGGTGGTGGCGCGGCTGCAGCGGCTCGGCGTGGTCGAGACCCGGCGCGGACGCGGCGGCGGGCTCAGCCTGACCGACGCCGGCCGCACGGCGTCGGTCGGACGGCTCGTCCGCGAGCTGGAGGGCGCCAGGGACGTCGTCGAGTGCGAGGGCGACGTGCCCTGCCCGCTCCGGCAGGCGTGCCGGCTGCGGTCGGCGCTGCGCCGGGCGCAGGAGGCGTTCTTCGCGTCCCTGGACGAGGTGACGCTCGCCGACCTGGTCGCCTCACCGACCGGCCCCGTGCTCCTCGGACTGTCCGGGCGCCCGCCCTCCGGGTAGCGCTCGGCAGCCACCTCCTGCCCCCCACTCCCCGTCCGCCGTTAAATCAGTAGATCAGATACCAATTTGGAGGCGCCATGCTCTCCCCCCGGTCCGCCGAGGTCGTCCGTGCCACGCTCCCCGTCGTCGGCGGCGCGATCAACGACATCACCGCCGTGTTCTACCCGCGGATGTTCGCCGCGCACCCCGAGCTGCTGCGCGACCTGTTCAACCGGGGGAACCAGGCGGCCGGCACGCAGAAGCAGGCGCTGGCCGGGTCGATCGCGGCCTTCGCGACCGCGCTGGTCGAGCACCCCGACGAGCGCCCGGACGCGATGCTGTCCCGGATCGCGCACAAGCACGCCTCCCTCGGCGTCCTGCCCGAGCAGTACCCGATCGTCCACGAGCACCTGTTCGCGGCGATCGTGGAGGTCCTCGGCGACGCGGTCACCGAGGAGGTCGCCGCCGCCTGGGACGAGGTCTACTGGCTGATGGCCAACGCCCTCATCGAGATCGAGCGGCGGCTGTACGCCGAGCAGGGCGTGCTGGCCGGCGACGTCTGGAGCACCTGGGTCGTCGCCGAGCGCGTCGAGGAGACCGGCGTCACCGCGACGTTCCGGCTGCGTCCCGCCGACGACTCCGCCGAGGTCGCCCCGTTCCGCGCCGGGCAGTACGTGTCGGTGCGGGTGCCGCTGCCGGACGGCGCGCGCCAGATCCGGCAGTACAGCCTGACCGACGCGCCGGGCGCCCGGGAGCGGACGATCACCGTCAAGCGCGAGGAGGGCGACCCGGCGGGCGAGGTCTCCAACCGGCTGCACGACACCGTCCGCGTGGGCGACACGCTGGAGGTGTCGGCCCCCTACGGCGACCTGGTGCTGGACGACGCCGACGGCCCGGTGCTGCTCGCCTCGGCGGGCATCGGCTGCACCCCGATCGTCGCGATGCTCAAGCAGCTCGTCGAGGACGGGCACCGCGCCCCCGTGATCGCCGTCCACGGCGACCGGGCGCCGGACGCGCACGCCCTGCGGGACGAGCGGGCCGGCCTGGTCGGCAAGCTGCCCGCGGGCACCGACCTCACCTGGTACGAGCACCCGGAGCAGCCCTGGCCGGCCGAGCGCACCGGCCTGGTGGACCTGTCGGACGTCGAGCTGCCCGAGGGCCTGCACGCCTACCTGTGCGGCCCGCTGCCGTTCATGCGCTCCGTCCGGGCCCAGCTGATCGAGCGGGGCGTCCCGGCGTCGGACATCCACTACGAGGTCTTCGGACCCGACCTCTGGCTCGCCGCCGCCTGACCCGTAGGGTGTCCCCATGGGGGAACTGATCGTCCTTCGGCACGGCGAGACCGAGTGGAGCCGGGACCGGCGGCACACGGGACGCACCGACGTCCCGCTGACCGCCGCGGGCGAGGCGCAGGCGCGCGCCCTCGCCCCCGCCCTGGCCGGGCTCCGTCCGGTGAAGGTCGTCTCCAGCCCGGCCGAGCGGGCGCGGCGCACCGCCGAGCTCGCCGGCCTGGCGGTGGACGAGACCGACCCGGACCTCTGGGAGTGGGACTACGGGGGCTACGAGGGGATCACCAGCGAGGAGATCCGCGCGTCGCGGCCCGGCTGGTACCTCTGGGACGACGGGGTGATCCCCGGTGACGCCGACCACCCCGGCGAGAGCGCCGGGCAGGTGGGCAAGCGCGCCGACAACGTCCTCACCCGCGTCCGCCCGCTGCTCGCCGAGGGGGACGTGGTCCTGGTCGCCCACGGGCACGTGCTCCGCGTCCTCACCGCGCGCTGGCTCGGTCTCGACCCCACCGACGGAAGGCTGTTCGCCCTCGGCACCGGTACCGTCTCCACCCTCGGCCACGAGCACGACCGCCCGGTCATCACGACCTGGAACGTCCCGCCGCGAAGCGGGTAATATACCCCCAGGGGGGTTCCCCCCGGGGGGTATCGTGGGCGAGCCCCCCGGCACGCCGGCGACTGTGAGGACGAGATGGCGACGAGCGAGACCCCGACCCGCGGCTACACCGCCACCAAGGACCAGCTCGGCACGCGGCTGCGCCGCATCGAGGGCCAGGTGCGGGGCATCGAGCGCATGGTGGAGGACGACCGCTACTGCATCGACATCCTGACGCAGATCAGTGCGATCCAGGCCGCCCTCGACAAGGTGGCGCTGGGCCTGCTGGACGGGCACGTCCGGCACTGCGTGGCCGAGGGCTCGCAGGAGGGCAAGTCCGAGATGATGTCCACCGAGCTGATGGCCGCCGTCGGCCGCCTCATGCGCCGCGGCTGACCCCACCGCCGGCGGCCGGCTCGTGCCGCCTCGTACCGCGCCTCGTGCCGCCTCGTGGGCCGTCCGGGCCAGGAGGTCCCGTCCTGGCCAGGAGGCCCCGTCCGGATTCAGGAGGCCATGGCCCAGCCGGAGGCGCCGGCGGCGTGCTCGCGGATGAGCGCGCGGGCGCGGCGGGCGTCCGGGCCGTACCGGTACCGCTCGGGGACGACCCGGGTCGTCCGGTAGAGGCCCTTGAGCGTGAGCGTGGCGGCGAGGTCGGACGTGGGCAGCCCCGGCAGCCCGTACTTGCGGCGGGCCCAGCGCGGCAGCGTGGACACCACGAGCACGCCGACGGCGGGCGCGGCGAGCTTCAGCGGCATCAGCCTGCCGGGCAGCGCCGGGTTGAACATCCGCCGGAACCCTTCCCTGGCCTCCTCGCAGGCCCAGACGTGGCGGCGCATCCCGGCGTAGTAGTCGCGCATCTCGGCCACGCTGGACGGCACGTCCGCCGGGTCGAGCCCGACGACGGCCGCCGCGAGGCGCTGCTCGTCCACGAACCGGTCGGCGTCGGCGCGACTCAGCGGGACGCCGGAGCGGCGCGCGACGTCCAGGTACGAGTCGACCTCGCCCATGTGCACCCAGAGCAGGCTCTCCGGCTCGTCCACGCGGAACACCTCGCCGGTGCGCCGGTCGGTGCCGGTGAGCTTGGAGTGGAGCTTGCGGACGCGCCGCCCGACCCGCTCGACCTCCTCGCGCGTCCCGTAGGTGCGGACGCGGACGAACTCGACCGTGCGCCCCAGCCGCGCCCACGCGGTGGCCGGGTCCATGAGCTCGGAGTTCTGCGCGGTCCCCCACATCGAGTGCGGGTGCAGCGCCTGGAGCAGCAGCGCGCGGATTCCGCCGACGACCAGCACCGGCTCCCCCATCACCCGCCAGGTCACCGACCCCGGCCCGAACAGCCCGAAGTCCTCGCCGCGCTCCTCCCCGAGGCCCCCGCCGAAATCCTCGCCGAAGTCCTCGGCGAGGTGTGCACCGGGGTCCCCGCCGTCCGGAACCGCCCGGCTGTCCGGGTGCGCGTCGATCGCCATCGCCCGCTCCTCTCCCGCACCGTCCGCGCGCCGGCCGGCGCCGCGCGCACGCCTCGAGGAAACCACGTCCGGTGACGCAAGTAACCACTTATTTCCCGGATATGGCGGGCCTCACACCGCGCGCGGAGCGGCCGTGCGGACGCCGGAGTCAGGCGCCGCCGGAGTCAGGCGCCGCCGGAGTCAGGCGCCGTCGGGTTCAGGCGCCGAGGTCAGGCGTCGTCGGGTTCGGTGTCCTGGGGGCCGGTCTGCTCGGCCACCCAGGCGAGGTAGTCCATGCTGCCCGCGACGACCGGAGTGGCGATGATCTCCGGCGTGTCGTAGGAGTGCTCGTCGGTGATCAGGCTGGCGAGCTCGTCGAAGCGGTCGACGGTGGTCTTGAAGACGACCATCCACTCCTCGGCCGCCTCGATCTCGCCCTCCCACCAGTAGGTGCTGGCGACCGGGCCGACCAGCTGCGCGCAGGCGGCGAGCCGTTCGGTCACGGCGGACTTCGCCAGCGCCGCCGCCTCCGCGCGCGAGTCGGTGGTCGTGGTCACCTGAACGTAGGCGTCGGCCATCACCGAGCTCCTTCCCCCGTGCACCGATCGTAGCCCGGCGGGCGCCCGGTCACCGGCTCGGCCACACGACGAGCGCGCTGCCGCCGTGCCGGCGGACGGGTTCGGCGACCGCCCTGACCAGGCCGGGAGCCAGGAACTCCAGGCCGGTCGCGGCGCCGATCTGCCCGGCGGGCGGGCCGGGGAACAGCGCCAGCCGGTGGCCCTTCGCGGTCAGCGCCGGCCCGTACCGGTCGAGGAACCCCTGCTCGGCGAACACCTGCGGGGTGTTGCGCTGGGTGGCGCGCGGCGCGGCGAGTGCGTCCGGCAGGTCCATCCCGAGGTCGACCCGGTTCAGCAGGATCTGCAGCACGGTCGTGATGATGGTCGAACCGCCGGGGCTGCCGACCGCGAGCATCGGCCGGCCGTGGCGCAGCACGATGGTCGGGGACATGCTGCTGCGCGGACGCTTGCCGGGGCCGGGCAGGTTCGGGTCGGGCGCCGCGCCGGGGGCGGGCGGCTGGAAGCTGAAGTCGGTCAGCTCGTTGTTGAGCAGGAACCCGCGGCCGGGGACGGTCAGCCCGCTGCCGCCGAACTGCTCGATCGACAGCGTGTACGACGCGACGTTCCCCCACCGGTCGGCGACGACCAGGTGCGTGGTCTGCGGGCCCTCCTGGCCGAGCGGCCGGGCGGTGGCGGCGGGCGGCCGGCAGTGCCCGTACCGTCCGTCCGGGCTGCCCGGCGGGACGGGTGCGGTCGCGGCGGTGTCCGGGCTGATCCGGCAGGCGCGCTCGCGGGCGTAGCCGCGCGACAGCAGCTCCCGGACCGGGACGTCCACCTTGTCGGGGTCGCCCACGTAGGCGCCCCGGTCGGCGTAGGCGAGCTTGGACGCCTCGAGGTAGTAGTGCAGCGCGGTGACCGGGTCCTTGGGGCTGAGCCGGTAGTTGCCGAGGATGTTCAGCGCCTCGCCCACCGTCGTCCCGCCGGACGAGGACGGCGCCATGCCGTAGACGTCCACGCCGCGGTAGCTCACGTGCGTCGGGTCGCGCCACACCGGCCGGTAGGCGGGCAGGTCGGCGTCGCTCATCAGCCCCGGCCGGACGTTGCGGGTGGCGGCCGGGTCCTTGGGCGGGTGCCGGACGGTCCGGACGATCTCCTTGCCCAGCTCCCCGCCGTACAGCCAGGACGGCCCGCGCCTCGCCAGCTCGCGGTAGGTGCGCGCGAGGTCGGGGTTGCGGAAGGTCGAGCCGACCTGCGGGAGCCTCCCGCCCGGCAGGAACAGCTCGCGGGTCGGGACGATGTCGCGGAACCGCGCCTCGTTCGTGGCGGTCTGGTCCTGGAACTCCTGGTCCACGGTGAAGCCGTGCTCGGCCACGCGGATCGCGGGCTGGAGGAGGGAGGCCATGGAGCGCGTCCCGAAGCGGCGCAGTCCGGTGTCCCACTGCGCGACGGTGCCGGGCACGCCGACCGACAGGCCGCTGGTCACGGCCTCGTCGAAGGCGAGCGGCTTGCCCGTCGCCGGGTCGAGGAAGGACGTCTCCCGCATCGCCCCCGGCGCCTTCTCGCGTCCGTCGATCGTGTACACGCGGCGGCTGCGGGCGTCGTAGTAGGTGAAGTAGCCGCCGCCCCCGATCGCCGCGACGTACGGCTCGGTGACGCCGAGGGTCGCGGTGGCGGCGACGGCGGCGTCCATCGCGTTGCCGCCCTTCCGCAGCACCTCGATCGCGCTGCGGCTGGCGTCCGGGTCGACGGTGGAGACGGCGCCGCCGTAACCGGTCGCGACGGGCTGCTTGCCGTCGGGCGCGGTGGGCGCGGGCGCGAAGGGCGCTGTGGACTCACGCGCGAAGGGTGCGGTGGGCGCGGGCGCGGCGGTGGCCTGGCCGGGAGCGGCCAGCGCCGCGACGACCGCCGCGACGGCGGTGACGGCGACG
>NZ_QURH01000888.1 GCF_003428695.1 Actinomadura logoneensis | reverse complement strand
GGCCGTCGTCCCGGCCCGGAGCCGGTCCCCGCTGGCGGCGGGCGCGGTGGCCGTGCCCGCCGGGCTGAGCCCGAGGGCCTCGGCGACGCAGGCCATCGTGGACGCGGTGCCCATGACCATGCAGGTGCCGCCGGTGGTGGCCAGCGCCGACCGCACGTCGGCGATCTCGGCCTCGTCCAGCTCGCCCGCCCGGTGCCGCGCCCACATGCCGCGGCAGTCGGTGCACGCGCCGAGGCGCTGTCCCCGCCACGAACCGGTCAGCATCGGTCCCGCGACCACCTCGACCGCCGGCACGTCCGCGGACACCGCCGCCATCAGCTGCGCCGGGACGGTCTTGTCGCACCCGCCGAGCAGCACCACGGCGTCCATCGGCTGGGCCTTGACGAGTTCCTCGGTCTCCATGGCGAGGAGGTTGCGGAACATCATGGAGGTCGGCGACAGCAGGATCTCGGGCAGCGACATCGTCGGGAACACCAGCGGCAGCCCGCCCGCCTCCAGGACGCCCCGCTTGACGGACTCCACCAGCCCCGGCATCTCGCGGTGGCAGGTGGTGTAGTCGCTGCCGGTGTCGGCGATGCCGACGACGGGACGGTCCAGGTCGTCGGCGTCGAACCCGGCCGAGGCGAGGAACGCGCGCCGCAGGAACCTGCTGAACCCCGGGTCGCCGTAGGAGGTGAGGCCGCGGTCGACGCCCTGGACGCGCGCGCCGTCCGCACCGCTCGTCTCGGTCGCGCCCGTCGTCCCGTGCGCGCCGGTCGTCCCGTTCGCGCTGGTCGGGCCGGTCATGCGAGGTCTCCGAGGCGCATGCTGACGTACTTGGTCACGGTGTAGTCGTCGATTCCCTCGGTGCCGCCCTCGCGGCCGTGGCCGGACTGCTTGACCCCGCCGAACGGCGCCTCCGCCGTGGCGATGGTGAGGTGGTTGACGCCGACCATCCCGACCTCCAGCTCCTCGGACGCGCGGAAGGCGGTGGTCAGGTCACCGGTGAAGACGAAGCCGCCGAGGCCGTACGGGGTCGCGTTGGCGACGGCGATCGCCTCGTCGAAGGTCGCGAAGGCGGCGATGGGGGCGACCGGGCCGAAGGGCTCCTCCCGCATCACCCGCATGTCGGCGCTGACGCCGGTCAGAACGGTGGGGGTGAAGTAGTAGCCGACCTGGAAGTCCTCGGGCGCGCCGCCGCCGTGCTCGATCCGCGCGCCCTTGGCGACGGCGTCGTCCACGAGTTCGCCGACCGCGGTGCGGCGGGCGGCGGTGGTCAGCGGCCCGACGTCGGTGTCCGGGTCCCGCCCGTCGCCGAGGCGGAGCCTGCGGGTCTCCGCGACGAACGCCTCGGTGAACTCGTCCGCGACCGACTCGTGGACCAGGAATCGGCTGGCGGCGATGCACACCTGGCCGCCGTTGCGGAACTTGCCCCGCGCGCAGACCTCCGCCGCGCGGCGGACGTCGGTGTCCGGGAACACCAGGACGGGCGCGTGCCCGCCCAGTTCCATGGCGGTCTCCTTCAGCCCCTGCGCGGCCAGCGTGGACAGGTGGACACCGACCGGCACCGACCCGGTGAGGCTCACCTTGCGGATCACGTCGGACGCGACGAGGTGCCGGGACACCTCCGCCGGTTCGCCGGTGACGACGTTCAGCACGCCCGCCGGGAGCCCGGTCCGCTCCGCGACCTCGGCGAACAGCAGGGTGCTCAGCGGCGCCTCGATCGGCGCCATCACGATGATCGAGCAGCCGGCCGCCAGCGCCGGGGCGATCTTGCGCGCGGTCAGCAGCGACGGGAAGTTCCAGGCGGCGAACGCGGCCACCGGCCCGACCGGCTCGCGCCGGACCAGGATGCGGGTGGAGGTGTCGTGTCCGTCGACGCTGCGGCCGTAGACGCGGCGGGCCTCGTCGGCGTACCAGTCGAACTGGTCGGCCGAGGCCAGCACCTCGCCGCGCGCCTGCGCCAGCGGCTTGCCCTGCTCGAGGGTCATCACCAGGGCGAAGCGGTCGGCCTCGGCGCGGATCGTCCGGGCGAAGCGGCGGAGCAGGTCCGAGCGGTCCCAGGCGGACGTCGTCCGCCACCGCCGGAACCCGGCCGCCGCGGCGGCGAGGGCGTCGTCGAGGTCCGCGGCGGTCGCGACCGGCACGGCGGTGAGCTCGGTCTCGGTCGCGGGGTTCTCCACCGCCCGGGTCCGGCCGTCTCCCGACTCCCGCCAGGTTCCGTCGATGAACAGGCGGGCGGGAGGCAGGACGTCGCGGAGGCCGGTGCCGTCCAGCGCGGCGCCGTCCAGGGGCGTGCCGTCCAGCGCGGTGCCGTCCAGCGGGGTGCGGTCCAGGGGGGCGCGGTCCTTGGTGCCGGTCAACTCAGAGTCCAATCTCGTGTCGAAGCCGCTGGGTGTCCGCCACCGAGTTGCCGACGTTCCAGCGTCCGTAGGCGGGAAGCCCGCCCGCCGGGTCGTCGCCGAAGTAGACGGGGACGTGGATCAGCGACAGCCCCTCCCGCGCCCGCGCCTCGTCCAGCGCCGCGCGCAGGGACTCGCGGGTGTAGCCGCCGTGCAGCGCCGTGACGCCCTCCACCGAACCGGCCCAGGCGACGTAGTCCACCGCGACGCCGTCGGAGGTGGCGTGGTCGATGCCGTACTGGTCGATCTGGAGGCTGGAGATGGCCGCCATGCGGCGGTTGTCGAGGACGACGACGCAGCCGTTGGCACCGTGCGCGACCCCGTCGATCAGCACCTGCGGGTTCATGGTGAACGAGCCGTCCCCGGTCACCGCGACGCCGTACCAGGGCTCGTCGCCGATCGCCGTCGCGAGGACGGCGCTGGTCGCGAAGCCCATGTAGCTGGCCCCCGCCTCGGTGAACGACCGTCCGGGCTCCTCCTCCGCCGACATCTGGAAGCCGACCGCCTGGACGTCCCCGGCGTCGAAGAACGTGACCGCGTCGGCGCTCTCCGCCCACTCGGCGATGGTCTGGACGGCGGCGGGCTGCGTCAGCACCTCCCGCTCCCAGACCGGGTCGTGGAGCGTCGGCCGGTCGAGCCTGTCCTGCTTGACCCGCTCCCACGCGCGCCGGGCGTCCTGGCACTCGTCCAGCCAGGTGGACGCCTCGGCTCCCCCGCCGGCCCCGGCCAGCTCCGCCCGGACGGCCTCGACCAGCGCCGCCAGGGTCTCCCGGGCGTCGCCGACCAGGGCCGTCGTCTCGTTGTAGTGGGTCGCGGAGTCGAGGTCGGCGTTGATGTTCACCACGTGGCGGACGCGCGGGTACCCGGTGCGGGACGAGTCGGCCTGGCACACCGAGCGCGTCCCGACGGCGAGCAGCAGGTCGGCGTTCTCCATGGCGAAGTTGCCGCTGAGCGACCCCTTGGTGCCGCCGACCATCATCTGGCGCGGGTGGCTGGCCGGGACGACCCCGAGGCTGACGGGCGACATCACGAAGACGGCGTCGACGAGGTCGGCGAGCTCCTCCAGCTCACGCCGGCAGCCCCGGGCGCCGCCGCCGACCTTCACCACGACCCGTCCGGCGTCGAGGAGCCGCCGCGCCGCCGCCCGGTAGTCGGCCGCCGCCGCGCCCAGGCGCGGGGGCACTCCGGTCGGCAGTTCCCGGAGGTTGAAGTCGGTGATGACCTGCGGCTGCGTGTTGAGCGGGAGCAGCAGGTAGAACGGGCCCGGCCGGTAGGGGTGGTCGACGGTGTTCAGGCCGCGGCGCAGCGCGGTCGGCAGCGCGCGCGGGGTGTGGAGCGAGTACGCGGGGCCCATGGCGGAGGTGAGGCGCAGGAACAGTCCCTGTTCCGGCCTCGGGATCTGCTGCATGTTGGGGCCCTCGTCCTCGGTGGTCTCGTCGCCGTAGAGGTGCCAGACGCCGAGGCCGTCGCTGCTGGCGACCAGCGACCCGGCCATCGCCTGCAGCGCGCCGGGGCCGATCGAGGTGACCACCGCCGCCTTCTCGCCCGTGACCCACCGCAGCGCCGCGGCGGCGTGCGACGCCTCGGTCTCGTGGCGCACCGCGTAGGTCCTGACCACCCCCGCCTCCTCGTAGATGCGGAGCACTTCGGCCAGCTCGGTGGACCCGTGCCCGAAGACGACCACGAACTTGCGGACGTGCTGCCGGAGCAGGCCGAGCACCAGCGCCTCGGACAGTGTGAGGCTCGCCCGCGCCGGGAGCGCCCCGCTGTCGAGGGCCTGGTCCACTCCGCCGGCCTCGGCGACGCGGCGGGCGCGTTCGGTGCGTTCTCCGGTGAGGTCAAGTTCCATCGATAGGTCCCCGTGGGTCGGTGAGCTGCGGTGATCGGTGAAGCTACAACAGCGATGTCATATGCACAACACCTCGCGGCGATTTCTCTCGCACTTCTCCTGCACTTCGGCGAGGTTGTTGTCTATTTGGCAACGAAGCGCTTACTATCGGCTTCTCGAGCCCGTATCCGCAGGAGCCGACACCGCGACCGAAGACAACAAGATCAGCTTCTGGGACAACGCCCCGGGCGGCCCCTTCGCCGCCCCCGGTCGGCGGCCGGCCCGCAGGCCAGAGCCCGCCGCCAGCCTCAGAAACCCGGCAGCCCGGTTTTCAAGCCCCAAGAAGTTGACTCAGGAAAAGCGAATAGACGGCCCCTTGGGCGCCTTTTTCTCTGGCGCGCGAAGACGGCACGCCACCTCATTTGGACGGCTGCGGGGACGCCATCGTGAATTTCCTGGAAGATGTCCGGAAAACGGGGCGGCAAGAGCGGGTCGGTGGCGCGACACATTGTCAGCGTCGCACCGATCCCGGCGAAGAGTTTTCGCGGCTGCAGTGCGGCGGCGCTGGCCGCATGGCCCGGCCGCTCGGTGGTTCGGGGGGCGCGGCACGATGGGCGGGGCCGTCCAAGGCGCATCACCTCGCCGCGATGAACGACTCCCCCACGTGTCCCATTAAGGGTGATTCCGTTATCAGCAGGGCGCGGACGTGTGCGTCCTTACGCGGTGCGGGCCGCTACACCGGCGCGTGCGCGGCCATCAGCCGCCACCGCGCCTGTCACAGATGAGATCACAAAAGTGTTCGGCAGCATCTCCTCGCTGGGCGGCCCGGCCCGCCAGGGGCCGCCCAGCGAGGAGAGCATGGGTTCACCTCACGCCGTAGAGGTGTTCCAGAGCCAGTTGGTCGAGGCGTTCGAAGGCGGCTCCGCGGGCGGCGAGGGCCTCGATGTCGGGGGACGCGTCCCGGACGGAGCGCCAGTCCTCGCCGTCGGCGAGGGTCGGGACGGCCAGCTCGTCCAGCTTCGCGCGGCGCAGGGCGTCCTGCACCTCCGGGTCGGCGCGGAAGGCGCGGACCTTCTCCCGCAGGATCAGCCAGTTGCGCATGCAGGCCCGCGCCGACTCCCAGACGCCCTCGTCGTCCTCGGTGCGCGGCGGCTTGAAGTCGAAGTGGACCGGACCGGCGTAGTCGCTGTTCTCGATGAGGTCGACGACCCAGAAGGCGCCGCGCGCGTTGCCCGCCCCGAACCGCAGGTCCTGGTCGTAGCGAGGGCCGTGCTGGCCGTTCAGGTCGATGTGGAACAGCTTGCCCTGCCACAGCGCCTGGGCGAGGCCGTGCGCGTAGTTGAGGCCGGCCATCTCCTCATGGCCGACCTCGGGGTTGAGGCCGACGTTCTCGGGCCGGTCGAGGGTCTGGATGAAGGCGAGGGCGTGGCCGATGGTGGGGAGCAGGATGTCCCCGCGCGGCTCGTTCGGCTTCGGCTCGATGGCGAAGCGCAGGTCGTAGCCCCGGTCGGCGACGTAGGCGCCGAGGACGTCGAACGCCTCCTTGTAGCGGTCCAGCGCGGCGCGGACGTCCTTGGCGGCGCCCGACTCGGCGCCCTCCCGGCCGCCCCAGCACACGTAGGTCCGGGCGCCCAGTTCGGCGGCGAGGTCGAGGTTGTCCATGACCTTGCGCAGCGCGAACCGGCGGACGTCGCGGTCGTTGGCGGTGAACGCGCCGTCCTTGAAGACCGGGTGGGAGAACAGGTTGGTCGTCGCGGTGGTGACGACCAGGCCCGTCTCGTCGAGCGCCTTCCTGAACGCGTCGATCCTCCCCTGGCGTTCGGCGGGCGAGGCGTCGAAGTCGAACACGTCGTTGTCGTGGAAGTTGACGCCGTACGCGCCGATCTCCGCGAGCTTGCGGACGGCGCGGTCGGCGGGCATCGGCGCGCGGGTGCCGGGGCCGAACACGTCGACGCCCTGCCAGCCGACCGTCCAGATGCCGAACGAGAACCGGTCCTCCGGAACGGGCGTGTAGTCGCTCATGGGTCTCCTTGTCAGATCTGCGGGGCGGAGTCGCGCAGCGCCGCGTAGCGGGCGCGGACCGACTCCGCGTCGGCGGCGCGGGCGGCGGCGTCGGTGGTGTGCCCGGCGGCGTGCTCGGTGGCGGGCGGTGCGG
>NZ_QURH01000885.1 GCF_003428695.1 Actinomadura logoneensis | reverse complement strand
GCGCGCCCGGCGAGGATCTCGGCGCGGCGGTGCTCGCGGGCGTCCCGCAGCCCGGCCATGCCCGGGGCCGCGGGCGGCGGCGGGGGCACCGGTTTCAGCCGCGGGACGGGGACCGGAACGTAGTCGGCCTCGGATGTGCTCACAGCTCACCTCCCTCGGGGACGAACGCGGCGGCTTCCGCTCCGGCTGCTCCCGCTCCGGCGGAGTCGGCGGCCACGGCGGTAGGACGCGCCGCGCGTCCGGCCTGCCGCCGGGTCAGCAGCCCCTCCGCCGCCAGCCAGCGGACCGTGTCGGCGACGGTCTCCCGCACCGGCCGGGCCGCGACGCCGCAGGTGTCGGCGTCCGCCGCCACCGGCGCGGCGTGCGCGCACGTGTAGACCGCGCCGAACTCGGCGGGGATGTGCCACGGCCAGGCCGGCTGGACCAGGTCGGCCGCGACCCCCACCGGCAGGACGGCGCGGGCGGGCAGGACCAGCGCGGGCAGGCGGCGGCCGGTGACCTCGCGGGCGACCGCCAGGTACTCCTGCGTCGGCAGGTACCGGGACGGCCCGAACACCCGCTCGGGGGCCGAGGACGGCGCGGGCGGGCGCTCCAGGAGGCGGACGTGCGCGGCGGCGGTGTCGCGGACGTCCCCGACCGGGAAGCCGCCGGACGGCCAGACCGGCATCAGCCCGCGCAGGGCCGCGCGCAGCCGGGCCGTCTGGTCGCCGAGGCGCGGGTCGTGCGGGCCGAGCAGGGCGGGCGGGTAGCTGATCGCGACGGGCGCGCCGCGTTCCTGCCAGGACCGCGCGACCCGCTCGGCGTCGGCCTTGCCGCGCAGGTACGCGCCGCGCGGCGTGCCGACCGGGGAGGCGGCGGACAGCTCCCGGCCGCGCGCCGGGAACAGCGCGCCCACGGTCGAGACGTGCACGACGCGCGGCACACCCGCCCGGACGGCGGCCTCCAGCACCACGGCGGTGCCGGGCGCGTTGACGGCCCGGATGCGGGCGCGGTCGCGGCTGTCGAAGGAGTACACGGCGGCGGCGTGCAGCACGGCGTCCGCGCCCTCGACGGCGCGCCGGACGGACGCGGCGTCGGTGACGTCCCCGCGCGCGATCCGCACGGCGGACCGGTCCACGCCGAGCGGGCCGAGCGCGGCGTCCACGCGCGCGGCGGACCGGGCGAGCAGCCGGACGCGGTGGCCGCGCCGGACGAGCTCGGCGACCGTGTGCGAACCGAGGAACCCGGACCCTCCGGTGACGGTCACCAGCATCGGGACACCTCCCGCGCGGCCTTCGGTGCCGTGGGTGCGGTGGGGGCCGTGGCGGCCAGGGGTGGCATGCGGGTCACCCGGCCTGGGGGACGAGGTGGCGGGCGATGCTGGCGAGCTTCTCGCGGGTCTCGGTCAGCTCGCGTTCGGGCCGGGACTGCGCGACGATCCCCGCCCCGGCGCGCAGCCAGGCGCGGCCGTCGCGCTGGAAGACCGTCCGCAGCACGACGGCCGCGTCGAGGGTGCCGTCGGCGTCGTAGGTGAGGACCGCGCCGCCGTAGGGGCCGCGCCCGGACGGCTCCAGCTCGTGGATGACCTCGTAGGCGTCCCGCTTGGGCACGCCGGAGGTGGTGACGGCGGGGAACAGGGCGGCGAAGGCGTCCCAGGCGTGCGCCGGGGCGGTGAGCGTCCCGCCGACCGAGGACGCCAGGTGCTGCACGGTGCCCCGGTCGCGCACGGCCATGAACTCGCGGACCGTCACCGGGTGGTCCGGGCACAGCTCGGCCATCTCGTCCACCGCGATCTTGAAGGAGAGGGCGTGCTCGTAGCCCTCCTTGGCGTCGTTCAGCAGCTCGTGGCGGAGCGCGTCGTCGCGGTCCCGCTCGCCGGTGCGGGCACGGGTGCCCGCGACCGGCTGGGTGACGACGGCGCCCTCCTTGGACACCTCCACGACCGTCTCCGGGCTGAACCCGGCCGAGGCGAGGCCGTCCAGCGAGAACAGGTGCGAGCGGGCGGGCGAGTTGGCGCGGCGGCCCAGCTCGTAGGTGGCGGGCAGGTCCACCGGGAAGCCGACCGGGACCGTCCGGGACACGATGACCTTCTGCAGCCGCCCGTCGCGGATGTACCGGACGGCCTTCTCCACCGCGTCCAGGTAGGCGCCGGCGTCCTGGTCGGGGACCGCGCGCGGGCGGACCTCGGCGGCGGGCGGCGGCGCGGCCTCCACCCGCTCCTGCAGGACGTCCAGGACGGCGGGGTCGAGCGCGCGCAGCAGCGTGCCGGACGCGTGGAACCGCACCTCCGCGGCCGGGATCACCAGGTGCAGGAACGGCTCGTCGCCGGCCAGCCCGGTCAGGCCGTCGCGGGCCGCCGCCAGCTCGAACCCGGCCCAGCCGTAGCAGCGCCACGCCTCCAGGGGCAGCTCGTCCAGCAGGTCCGGGACGCGCCGCAGCGCCTCGGCCGACCAGGCCCGCTCGACGTCGCCGTCCGGGCCGCGCAGCAGCAGCCGGCGGCGGTCGGCGACCAGCTCGGCCACCGGGTCCAGGGCGACCGCGAAGCCGTCCGGTCCCTCGTAGCAGAAGTGGTCGCCGGCCGCCTCCGCGGCCAGCCGGCGGACGGCCGCCGGCGGGTCGGGGACGGGGGCGACGGTCCGTTCGTGGTACTTGCGATCACCAGCCATCTGCTTCCTCCAGGCAGGTCGGGCCCGGTCCGGGGCGTCGCGGCGCACCCGCCGGCCGGGCGTCTCCGACGCTAGGAGCGGCGGCGGCCCGGGTGCTTCTTCGAGCCTGCGGAAGGGCCCGCGCACCCCCGCCGGGGCCGGGCAATCAGGAAGATGTGGCGGCCCGGCGGCCGGTGCCACGATCGGCCGTGTGGACCTGCCGACACAGATCGCCGCCATCTGGCGCGAGGCGCTGGACGTCCCCGAGGACGCTCCGGACGCCACGTTCTTCGAGCTCGGCGGCCAGTCGATCACCGCACTGATGATCACCGCGTGGCTGGAGGACGAGCTGGGCGTCACCGGGGTCGGGGTGGACGACCTGTTCGACGACCCGGACCTGGCGACGTTCACCCGCCTGGTGGTGGCCTCGCTCGAACCGGCCGCCTGACCGCCGCGCGACCCGTCGCCGACCAGACGCCGACCCGCCGCCCGAGCCCACGCCCGACCCGCAGCCCGAGCCGCGGCCGAGCCGCCGCCCGAGCCGCCGCCCCGCCGAACGGAGAGGAAGAGCCGATGCCGTCCGAAGCACCGTTCCCGCTCTCGCTCGAACAGGAGTTCCTGCGCCTGCAGCACCAGAACGACGGATCGGCCGGGGACTTCGGCCCCCGGCCCATCTCCAGCGGGGGGTGGCGGCTGACCGGCGACCTCGACGTCGAGGACTTCCGGCGCGCGCTCGACGACGTCGTCGCCCGGCACGAGGCGCTGCGCACCGAGCTGCTGCCCGGAGAGGCCGCCGGGGAGGACGGCGGGGAGGGCGGCGGCTGGCGCAACCTCGTCCACCCGCCGGGGCCGTCGCCCGCGCTGGAGGTGCACGACCTGACGGCCGGGGACGCGTCCCGGCAGGAGCGCTCCGAGGCATTCCTCAACGACGTCGAGTCCGGGACCTTCGACATGTCGCGCGTCCCGGCGTTCTGGGCGCACGTGGGACGGCTCGCGGACGACGACTGGATCGTGGTGCTCGTCGCGCACCTGCCCGTCGTGGACGTGTGGTCGCTGAGCCTGGTCATGCGCGACCTCGTCGAGCTGTACGCGGCGCGCCGCGCGGGCCGCGCGCCCGAGCTGCCGGAGATCCGGCAGTACCGCGAGTACGCCGCGCACCAGCGGACCGGCGCGGACGAGGCGAAGGCCGCCCGGTCCTACGGGTACTGGCGCGACCGGCTCAGCGGCGCGGAGGCGGTGGCGCTGCCGACCGACCGGCCGCCGGTGGCGGGCGAGCCGTCCGGGACGCGCTGCGACCGGTTCGCGATCGACGCGGAGCTCGGCACGGCGGCGGTGGAGTTCGGCCGCTCGCTGCGCTGCTCGCCGTTCATGGTGCTGTTCGCCGCGTACCGGGTGCACCTGCTGGCCCGCACCGGGCAGGCCGACGCGGTGGTGTGGACGCTGTCGCCCGGGCCGGGCCGGCGGCGCCGCTGGATGGCCGACACCGTCGGCTACTTCGTGAACTTCTTCCCGCTGCGCACCGACCTGACCGGCTGCCGGACGTTCCGCGACGTGGTCGAGCGGGTGCGGGAGAGCTGCCTGTCGGCGTTCACGCACGAGGTCCCGTTCGTCCGGTTGGCGGCGGAGGCGGGCGAGCAGATCGCCGCGCTGGAGCAGTCCGACCGGATCGCCGAGCGGGCGCGGCCGGGGTTCCAGATGTCGCCCAACCCGTTCGTGCTGCGCGAGCAGGAGGCGGGCGGCGTCGGCTGCGTCGCCGCCCAGCGCCGCAGGTCCCAGCCGCTCGGCCCGGACGTCCCCGACGACGCCATCCTCTGGACGGCCGAACTGGGCGCGGGCGGCGAGCTGCTGTTCGCGGTGAACAGCAGCGTGGACCGGTTCGACCAGGAGTCCATGGACGCGATGGCGGACGAGTTCACCCGCGTGCTGCGCGCCGGGGTCGGCGATCCGGAGATCCGCCTCGACGAGCTGACCGCGTCCGTCCGCGCGTCCGGCGGCGGGTCCGGAGCCGGGTCCGTACACGCGTCCGGGCGCGCGGCCGTGGCCGCCGAGACGACGAGCTGAGGGGGTGCCGATGCGTTCCGAACTGCCGTCCGGCATGCGCCTGGTCGAGGTGACCGGCGACCGGTACTCCGAATGGCTCGACGCCTGGCTCGGCGCGTTCGCGTCGCCGCCGGGCGGCGACCCGGCCGTGGTGGACTTCTACCGCCGCACGCACCCGCCCGAGCGGGCCATCGCGATCGACGACGGCACCGGCTACGTCGCCACCAACAGCTCCCAGCACCGCGACCTGGTGCTGCCGGGCGGCGCGGCCGTCCCGCTGGCCGCCTGCACCGGCGGCTCCTGCCACCCCACGCTGCGGCGGCGGGGGCTGATGCGGGCGACGCTGCTGCGGCTGCACGAGCGGGCCGTGGAGGAGGGCAAGCCGATCGCGGCGGGCGGCGTCTCGGAGTGGCCGATCTACTGGCGCTTCGGGTACGGGCCCGCGACGTCCTACAACGCGCTCGACATCGACGTGAAGGGCGTCGGCTGGCGGTCCGACGCGCCCGGCGGCGACCTGGAGGTCCGGCGGGTGGACGGCGCGGAGGCCCGGACGCTCGCGCAGTCGATCTACGAGCGGCAGGCGCCCGGGACGCCCGGCGAGGTGGTCCCGCCGTCCTGCTACTGGGACCGGCTCGCGCACGACCCCGCCGACGCGCGGCTGGAGCAGATGCTCGCGATCGGCATGGGCGGCGCGCCGCGCGACCACGTCGCCGTCGGCGACCGGGGCCTGGTGTCGTACCGGATCACCTCGGACTGGGCGCCGGAGACCACGCCGCAGAACATCGTGCACGTCATCGACCTGCTCGCGGTGGACGCCGAGGCCGCCGCCGCGCTCTGGCGGTACCTGCTGTCGATCGACATGGTCGCCCGCGTCCAGGTCTGGTACTCGCCCGTGGACAACCCGCTGACCTGGTGGGTCGCGGACGCGCGGAAGCTGCGGGCGCGGCGGCACGACGGGCTGTGGCTGCGCCCGCTGGACGTCCCGGCGCTGCTGGAGGCGCGCGGCTGGGCCGCCGACGGCGCGCTCACCCTGCGGGTGCACGACCCGGAGGGGTACACCGGCGGGACGTTCCGGCTGGAGGCCGAGGACGGCAAGGCGACCTGCCGCCGCACCACCGCCGAACCCGACCTGGAGATGCAGGTCGCGGCCGTCGGGTCGATCCTGCTCGGCGGCACCGCGGCCACCGACCTGGCGCGCGGCGGCCGGATCAGCGCCCCCGACCCGCGCGCCGCGCAGCTCTGGGACACCATGGCCACGCCCGAGCGCGCCCCCTACATCAGCTACTTCTACTGATCGGCAGTGAGGACGCTCAGGATGAACGACGAACTGGGGTCCGGTGCCCTGGCGCCCGCCTCCCGGACCCAGCAGGGCCTGTGGTACCTGGAGGGGCTGGCCGCCGAACCGTCCGCCGGCACCGTGTGCCGGGCCTACGCGCTCTCCGGCGCGCTGGACGTCCCCGCCCTGTACGCGGCGTGGCGCGCCACCGCCGAGCGGCACGAGGCGCTGCGGACCCGGTTCGCCGAGTCCGGCGGCGTCCCGTGGCAGCGGATCGAGGCGGGTTGCGACGCGCCGGAGCTGATCGACCTGTCGGGGACGCCGGAGCCCGCGCGGTCCGAGGCCGTCGCCCGGCTCCTGCCCGCGCTCGCCGCCCTCTCCCCCGCGCCCGCGCCGCACGGCCCCGG
>NZ_QURH01000887.1 GCF_003428695.1 Actinomadura logoneensis | reverse complement strand
GCGTTCCTGGCCGGCCCGACCGCCGCCGCGAACGCCGACCCCGCGCCGACCGCTCCCCGGCCCGCCCGTCCCGCTCCCACCGCCCCGCTGGCCGCGACCGACTACCACGCGATCGTCGCGCTGAGCAACTGCTCGGGGTCGGTCGTGCGGGGTCCGCTGTCCACCGACAACGACCCGGCGCTCGTGCTCACCAACGGCCACTGCAGCGAGCTCGGGATGCCCGGGCCGGGGCAGGTCATCGTGAACCGCAGCTCCTCGCGGTCGTTCACGCTGCTGAACCGCACCGGGACGGGTTCGCTCGGCACACTGCGCGCGTCGCAGATCGAGTACAGCACGATGACCGACACCGACGTGACGCTGTACAAGCTGCGCACCACGTACGCGCAGCTCAAGTCGCAGTACGGCACGGACGCGCTGCGACTGTCGGCGGCGCACCCGCAGGCCGGGACGTCGATCAGCGTCGTGTCGGGGTACTGGCGCACGACCTACAACTGCAAGATCGACGCGTTCGTGTACCGGCTGCACGAGGCGAGCTGGGTCTGGAAGGACTCGCTCCGGTACACCTCGTCCTGCAACACCATCGGCGGGACGTCGGGGTCGCCCGTCATCGACACCGCGTCCGGGCTGGTCGTCGGGGTGAACAACACCAGCAACGAGAACGGCGAGCAGTGCACCCTCGACAACCCGTGCGAGGTGGACCAGAACGGCACCACGACCATCCACCAGGGCATCGGCTACGGGCAGGAGACCTACCTGCTCACGCAGTGCCTCACCGCCACCAACGACATCGACCTGACCCAGGCGGGCTGCCAGCTCCCCAGGCCCGCCTGATCCGGCCGGTGACCGCCGCGGCGGTCCCGTGACGGCCCGCTGACGCGTGACGGCCCGGGTGTCCGTGTTCGCCCCACGGACGCCCGGGCCTCACCTTGCCCGGACGCGGGTCAGGGCCGGCGGTCGGGGGCCGTGCGGGCGGCGACGTGCGCCAGGAAGCGGCGCAGCGCGGGGTTGGGGTTGTCGCGCGACCACGCCAGCGTGATCGGGACGGTCGGGACGGGCTCGGCGAAGCGCCGGATCGCGACCCCCGGGACGTGCAGCGTGGCCGCCTTGCCCTCGGTGACGAAGCTGATGCCGCGGCCCTGCGCGACGGCGAACAGCATGTGCTCCTCCTCCGGCTCGGAGTGCGCGACCTCGGGGCGCACCCCCTCGCCGAAGACCTCATCGAGCATCCGGTCCCACATCCTCGGGCCGTGCTCGCGCGGCCACCAGACCAGCGGGCGCCCGGCCACGTCGCGGCGGCGCAGCCGGCGCTTGCGGGCGAGCGGGTCGCCGCTCGGGACCGCCGCCACGACCGGCTCCTCGCCGACCGTGCGGCAGGCCAGGTCGTCGCGCGGGTCGTCCAGCATCCGCAGGAACGCCGCGTCGATCGAGCGCTCGCGCAGCCGCTGCTCGTCGCGCGCGGTGAAGCCGCTGGTCACCCAGACGTCCACGGCGGGGTCGGCGGCGCGGAAGGTGTCGACGAGGTCGGTGACGACGCTGCGCGGCGCGGACCGGGTGAGGCTGATCGCCAGGCGTCCGGCCTCCCCCGCCGCGAAGCCGCGGGCCAGTTCGACGGCGGCGTCGGCGCGGGCGAGGACGTCCCTGGCCGCGGGGAGCAGCGCGGTCCCGGCGTCGGTGAGCGCCACGCCGCGCCGGTTCCGCGCGAACAGCGCGACGCCGAGCTCCCGCTCGAACGCCTTGATCTGCTGGCTGAGGCCAGGCTGGGCGACATGGAGCCGCTGCGCCGCGCGGCCGTAGTGCAGTTCCTCCGCGACCGCCACGAAATATCGGAGATGCCGCAGTTCCATGGCGGTCACCTTATCCGGCGGTGATAACCGCGGCTTCTCACAGACGAAGGACCCGGACTTGGACGCGGCGCTCCCGCCGGTGGCCGAATGGTCCCATGACCGACACACTCGTTTCCCGGCCGCGCGCCGCCGGGAGCGCGCCCGTCCACCGGTGGGTCGCGCTCGCCGGGGTGCTGCTGGCCACCTTCATGGGCCTGCTGGACGTCAGCATCGTGACCGTCGCGGTGCCGTCCATCCAGCACGACCTGCGCGCGCCCTTCGGCGAGGTGCAGTTCGTGGCCGCCGGGTACACGCTGGCGTACGCGGTCGGCCTGGTCACCGGCGGACGGCTCGGCGACAGGTTCGGACGCCGCCGGATGTTCCTGGCCGGTGTCGTGCTGTTCGTGCTCACCTCGCTGGCGTGCGCCGCCGCGCCGTCCGCGCCGGCGCTGGTCGGCGCGCGGGTCGCGCAGGGGCTGGCGGCGGCGGTGATGCTGCCGCAGGTCCTGTCGATCGTCCAGGACGCCTTCACCGGGCCCGCCCGGGCGACCGCGCTCGGCGCGTACGGCGCGACGATCGGGCTGGCGTCCATCGCCGGGCAGATCGTCGGCGGGGCGCTGCTCGCCTGGAACCCGCTCGGCCTGGAATGGCGGTCGGTGTTCCTGGTGAACGTCCCGGTCGGCGCGGTGGCGCTGGCGGTGGCGGGCCGGACGGTGCGCGAGAGCCACGGCGTCCGCGCGCGGATCGACCTCGCCGGGGCGGGGCTGCTGGCGGTCGCGCTCGTCGCGCTGCTGCTGCCGCCCGTCCTGGAGCGGGGCTGGCCGCTCGTGGTGGCCGGCGCCGCGGTCGGCACCGTCCTCCTGGCGGTCTTCGCGCTGGTCGAGCGGCGGCAGGCGGACCCGCTCGTGCCGCCCCGGCTGCTGGGGCAGCGCCGGATCGTCCGCGGGCTGCTCACCGTCCTCGCGTTCTACACGGGCAACGCCGGGTTCTTCCTGCTGCTGGCCTACCACCTGCAGGCCGGGCTCGGACTGACCCCGCTGCAGAGCGGCCTGGCCTTCGCGCCGCTCGGCGTCGGGTTCGCCGTCACCAGCCTCGCCGGGCGCGAGCGGGGCGCGCTCACCCTCGGGACGGTGCTGATGGCGGCCGGGCTCGCCGGCGTCCTGGCGATCGTCCTGGGCGTCCCGCGGGACGCGCAGACCGCGTGGCTGCTGCCCGTGCTGGCCGTCGCGGGGGCCGGGCAGGGCCTGGTCGCCGCGCCGCTCATCGGCCGGGTGCTCGACGGCGTGGACCCCTCGGACGCCGGGGCCGCCAGCGGGGTCCTGCTGACCGCGACGCAGATCGCCAACGCGGCCGGCGTCGCGCTGATCGGCGGGCTGTTCGCCCGTGCGCTCGGCTCGACGCCCGGCGCGCCCGGCGTCCCCTTCACCGACTACGCGCACGCGACCGCCGTGACGACCGCGGCCGTCCTGGTGCTGGCCGCGGTCACCGGGCTGCTCACCCGCCTGCTCGCCCGCCACCGCCAGGCCCACTGAAGCACCGAACCACCGAATTGCCGAACCACTGAGACCAGAGGAGAACCGACATGTACCTGGACCCGGAACTCGCCGGGATCGCCGCGACGCTGCCGCGCACCGACTTCACCGACCCGGTCGCGGTCCGCGAGGCCGCGCTCGCCGCCGCGCGGGCGGCCGTCGCGGCCCTCCCGCCGGACGACTCCGTGCGGATCACCGACATGGCGACCACGGGCCCGGGCGTGCGCGTGTACCGTCCGGTGGACGCCCAGGACCCGTCCCCCGTCGTGCTGGACTTCCACGGCGGCGGATTCGTCATGGGCAGCCTCGACAGCGAGCACCGCCGCGCCCTGGACCTGGCGCGCCGGACCGGCTTCGTCGTCGTCTCCGTCGACTACCGCCTCGCACCCGAGCACCCCTTCCCCGCCGGGCTCGAGGACTGCTACGAGGCCCTGCGCTGGACGGTCGCCAACGCCGCCGAGCTCGGGATCGACCCCGGCCGCGTGGCCGTGATGGGCGGCAGCGCAGGCGGCGGGCTCGCGGCCGGTGTCACGCTGCTGTCCCGCGACCGCGGGGGCCCGGCGATCGCGTTCCAGCTGCTCATCTGCCCGGCGACCGACCACCTGATGCGCACCCGCTCGGCGTCCGCGTTCACCGACGTCCCGGCCCTGGACGCGGCGGCGGTCGCGCAGATGTGGGCGCTCTACCTGCCCGCCGGGGCCGAACCGCGCCTCGACGCCTCCTACGCGGGTCCGCTGAACGCCGAGGACCTGTCGCTCCTGCCGCCCGCGTTCGTCCTGACGGCCGAGCACGACCCGCTGCGCGACGAGGGCCACCGGTACGGCCTGCGGCTGCTGGACGCCGGGGTGCCGGTGGAGCTGCACCACGTCCCAGGGACCTTCCACGTCTTCGACCACGTGGCGCCGCACACGGAGATCGCGCGGCGCGCGCGGGCCGAGATGGCCGCCGCCCTGAGCCGTGCGCTCGGGCGGCGGCCGGTCATGGCCGGTAGTGCCGGAAGTTGACCGAGAGACGGTTGGGAGCGACGTCCAGGACGTGCATGAGGGAGCCGTCCGGGCGGGGCAGGAAGGTCAGGGCCTCGACCTCGGTGCCGCCCGGCAGGCTCGGCGTCAGCACCCGGGTGACCGCGCCGGTACCGAGGTCGATCCGGTAGACGGCCTTGGTCGTCCCGTCGGACGAGGCGTACAGGGCGCCCTCGTGCACCTTCGCGCCCTGGACGTGCGGGACGGGGCTGCTGAGCGGGACGCGCTTGACCAGGCTGCCGTCGGTGAGGCTGTAGAAGTTCACGGCGGTGGCATCGTACTCCGACGACAGGAGGTAGCCGTCGCCGACAGCCGTCCAGGGGACGCCGTCACGCTGGACGTCCTGGGGCAAGGCGAACGCGGTGCCCGTGTAGGAGAGCGTGGCGGCGTCGTAGACGGCGATGTAGGGGTGCTGGTACTTGCTGCCGTCCTCGATCGGCACGTACAGCTTGCCGTCGTAGTAGTCGATCCCGCCGATGTGGTTGTCGCCCTGGAGCGCCAGCGCGGCGGGGATCGCCGCCCGGTTGGACGCGAGCGTGCCCCCGCTGAGGGAGACCTTGCTCAGCCCGTACTGCCAGGAGAAATACCAGACGTTCCCGTCGGTGGTGACGCCCTGAGAGCGCTGGAGGGCGTCGGTCAGGTAGAAGGTGTCGCTGGAGACCTGCTGCCAGGCGTCGGCGGCGGAGGCGGGCGCGGCCGTGGCGGTGCCCGTGCCGGTGAGCGCCGTGGTGACCGCCGCCGTGAGCGCCGTGGCGAGGGCGGCGGCGGTCAGCGGGCGCGTGATGCGTCGCTTCATGGAGGTCCTCCCGGGTCAGGACGCCAGCAGGCGCGATCGCAGGGCGGCGATGGTGGCGTCCGACAGGCCGAGCCCCTGGCGGACGTAGGCGTCGAACGAGCCGAACGAGCGGTCGACCTCGGCGAACGCGGCGTCCAGCCAGTTGGCGCGGACGCTGTCGGAGCCGTAGTAGGTGTTGCTCGCCAGGTAGTCGTTGTAGATCGTCGCGCGGTCCACGCCGAGGATCGTCAGCAGGACGGCGGCGCCCCAGCCGGTGCGGTCCTTGCCCGCCGTGCAGTGGAACAGGGCGGAGTCGGGCTGGGCGGCCAGCGCCGTGAGCAGGTCGTGGTAGGCGGCGCGGGCGCTCGGCGCGTTCACCATCAGCCGGTAGCCGAGGTTCTGCTCGGCGTCCTTGGCCGAAGAGAGCAGCTTGGGCAGCGCCAGGAGCAGGGCGAGGGTGAGGCCGTCGCCGGTGGGGAGGCCCTTGGTGACGTCGATGAGGTCCGCGACCTTGTAGGACGCGCCGGCGGGGAGCTTGTCCGGGGCGTCGAGGCGCTCCTGGAGGTTGCGCAGGTCCACGACGAGCTTGATCCTGTCGGCCGCGAGCGTGGCCTGGTCGGCGGCGTCGAGGTCGCTCAGCTTGTTGGAGCGGTAGAAGACGCCCATCCGCACCCAGTGCCCGTCGGCCGTCCGGTAGCCGCCGACGTCGCGGAGGTTGCGGGCGTGCGGCAGGTGCAGGGAGCGGTCGGCGACGACCAGCGGCGTCCCGTTCGCCGGGACGAGCCGGAAGTACCAGCGGGCGGCGGACGGCAGGCCGCTCGCGGTGAGCGTGCCGGACGCGCCGCCGGTCCCGACCGGGCGCGCCGTGCCGCCGCCGGACGCGTCGGTGACCGCCGTGACCGTGACGTTCCCGGCGTCCGGCGCCTGCCAGGTGACCGTGTACGAGCCGTCCGCGGCCTGGGTGGCGGTGGCCGCGGTGAAGACCGACCCGGTGAAGACCGACCCGGTGAGGGCCGACCCGGTGAGGGCCGTGCTGCGGGCGGGGGCCGCGAGCGCGGACGGCCCCGGGGCCAGCAGGGTCAGCGCGGTCGTGACGGCGGTCGCCGCCGCGAGGGTCGTCTTCGGGGGACGGGTGCGCATGGGGGCTGCTCCTCGAAGAACTCGGCTGGTGCGGGGGGCTGGGAGGGT
>NZ_QURH01000886.1 GCF_003428695.1 Actinomadura logoneensis | reverse complement strand
GGCGGGCCGGGGGGCGGCGGGTCAGGGGCGGCGGGTCAGGGCTGGGGCGTCTCGGGCGGCGGCTTCTCGCCGAGCGTGGCGCCCGCGCAGGCGGCCATCACGCAGACGATCGCGAGCCACTGCAGCCCGGACAGCACCTCGCCGAGCAGGACGACGCCGACGAGCGCGGCGACGGCGGGCTCCAGGCTCATCAGGATGCCGAACACCCGCGCGGGCATCCGGCGCAGCGCCTCCAGCTCCAGCGAGTAGGGGATCACCGAGGACATCAGGCCGACGCCGAGGCCGAGCAGCAGCAGGCGCGGGTCGAGGAGCTTCGCACCGCCGGTGGCGACGCCGACCGGCAGGACCGCGGCGGTCGCGACGATGCTGGCGACGGCGAGGCCGGTGGAGCCGGAGAAGCGGCGCCCGGTGGCGGCGCTCAGCAGGATGTACAGGGCCCAGCCGACGCCCGCGAGCAGCGCGAAGCCGATCCCGACCAGGTCGGTGGCGCTGCCGCTGCCGCGCGCCAGCAGCAGCACGCCCGCGGCGGCCAGCCCCGTCCACAGCAGGTCCCGCGGACGGCGGGACGCGAACACCGCCACCGCCAGCGGGCCGAGGAACTCGATCGTGACCGCGACGCCGAGCGGGATGCGGGAGAACGACTGGTAGATCGCGAAGTTCATCAGCCCGAGCGTCAGGCCGAAGCCCGCCGCGACCGCGAGGCTGCGCCGCGAGTGGTCGCGCAGGATCGTCCGCAGCGCCCGGCGCGCCACGAACCCCAGCACGACGGCGGAGGTGACCAGCCGCAGCAGGACGAGCGCGGCGGGCGGCAGCTGCCCGAACAGGTGCTTGGCGATGCCGGCGCCGACCTGCAGCGACAGGATGCCCAGCAGGATCAGCGCGGGCGGCGGGACCGCGCCGAGCGAGAACCGTGCGGCGCGGCTCGCGCCGCCCGCCGGAAGGGCCGAACCAGGGGCTTCGGCGAGGGCCAACGGACTACTCCCAGCGGAAGAGGCGGGCGGCGAGGACGAGACCGGCCACGGCCCACACCGCGAGGACGAGCAGGGGCTTGCCGGGCAGCGCCGCGCCGTGCTGCAGGACCTGCCGCAACCCGTCGGCGAGCGCGGAGATCGGCAGCAGCTCCAGGGCGGCGCGCACGCCGTCCGGGAACTTGGTCAGGGGGAACACGACGCCGCCGACCGCCAGCAGCAGGATGTACACGAGGTTGGCGGCGGCGAGGGTCGCCTCGGCGCGCAGCGTTCCGGCCATGAGCAGCCCGAAGCCGCTGAAGGCGGCGGTGCCGAGCAGCAGCAGGGCGGCGGCGGAGAACGGGTCGCCGTGCGGGTGCCAGCCGAGCGCGAGCGCCACCCCGCCGATCACGACGGCCTGCAGGACCTCCACCAGGACGACGGTGAGGGTCTTGGCGGCGATCAGCCCGGCCCGCGGCAGCGGGGTCGCGCCGAGCCGCTTGAGCACGCCGTAGCGGCGTTCGAAGCCGGTGCCGATGGCCTGCCCGGTGAACGCGGTGGACATGACCGCGAGCGCGAGGATGCCGGGGGCCAGGAAGTCCACCCGCCTGCCGGGCCCGAGGTCGAGCAGGGAGGTCGCGGAGAACAGCGTCAGCAGCACGACCGGGATGATCAGGGTGAGCAGCAGCTGCTCGCCGTTGCGCAGCAGCGCGCGCAGCTCGTAGCCGGTCTGCGCCGCGATCATCCGGGGCAGCGGGACGGCCCCGGGCGCGGGCGCCAGGTCGAGCCGTTCGGCGGCGGATGCGGTGGTGGTCACGAGCGCAGCTCCCGTCCGGTCAGCTCCAGGAAGACGTCCTCCAGGGTGCGGCGCTCGATCCGCAGGTCCTCGGCGAGGACGCCGTGCGAGGCGCACCAGGCGGTGACGGTCGCCAGCAGCTCGGGCCGGACGTCGCCCTCGACCAGGTAGTGCCCGGCGGGCGACTCCTTGGCCGCGCTGCCCGCGGGGAGCGCGGCCAGCAGCTCCTCCAGGCCCAGGCCGGGCCGGGCGCGGAAGCGCAACTGCCGCTCCGCGCCGGTCAGCTCGGCGGGGGAGCCCTGAGCGACGACCCGGCCGTGGTCGACGACCACCACGTGGTCGGCCAGCCGCTCGGCCTCCTCCATGTAGTGCGTGGTCAGCACCACCGAGACGCCGGCCGCGCGCAGGTCGGCGACCAGGTCCCAGGTCGCGTGCCGGGCCTGCGGGTCCAGGCCGGTGGTCGGCTCGTCCAGGAAGACCAGCTCGGGGCGCCCGACGAGGGCCACGGCGAGCGACAGCCGCTGCTGCTGGCCGCCCGACAGCCGCCGGTACGGGGTGCGCGCGTGCTCGGTGAGGCCCAGCCGCTCGAGCAGCGCCGCCGGGTCGAGCGGACGGCGGTGGAAGGCCGCGACGAGCCGCAGGAACTCCCCGGCCTTCGCGGTGCCCGGCACCCCGCCGGACTGCGGCATCACCCCGACGCGCGGCTTCAGCGCCCGGGCGTCCGCGGCGGGGTCGAGGCCGAGGACGCGGACGGTGCCCGCGTCGGCCCGCCGGAAGCCCTCGCAGATCTCGATCGTGGTGGTCTTGCCCGCCCCGTTCGGGCCGAGCAGCGCGGTCACCTCGCCGCGCGCGGCCCCGAAGGACAGCCCGTCCACCGCCGTCTTCGCGCCGTACCGCTTGACGAGGCCGTCGAGCCGGAGCGCGCTGCCGGACGTGCGGGTGTCGTCTCCGGGGGGTGCTGCCATGCCCCCGAGTTTATGACCGGGCCCCCGGGGCTCCGGCCCCGGGCACCCGCGCCGCGCCGTGACGGTCGCCACGTCCGGGCGGCGGGCGCGACCCCGGTCGTGTGACCGCCGCCATGCCCGCGCGGCGGCGGGTGTGACCCATGCCGCTCGGGGTGGAAAGTCCTGATAAAGCTTCGGTGATGGAACGGGCCCCGGGGTAGGGGCGGGGTCCCGGCGGTGGGACGGTGGGGCCATGCCCGCTCAGCTACGCGCACTGCGCAACCGGATCCGCTCGGTGAAGTCGACGGCGAAGATCACCCGGGCGCAGGAACTGATCGCCGCCGCCCGGATCTCCCAGGCGCAGCAGCGGCTCGCCCAGTCCAGGCCGTACGCGCGGCAGGTGACGCGGGCGGTGGAGTCGCTGATCAGCCACCACGTCCACATGGACCACGCGCTGCTGAACGAGGACCCCGACACGTCGCGGGTCGCGGTGCTGGTGGTGACGAGCGACCGCGGGTTCTGCGGCGCGTTCAACACCAACGCGATCAAGCAGGGCGAGGCGCTGATGGCGAACCTGCGCGAGAAGGGCAGCGAGCCGGTCCTGTACGTCACCGGGCAGCGGGGCATCGACCACTTCCGGTTCCAGGGCGTCCCGCTCGAGCGGGCCTGGCACGGCGACTCAGGACGGCCCGACTTCGCGACCACCGCCGAGATCGGGCGGACGCTGCTGGAGGCGTTCGACCGCCCGACCGCCGAGGGCGGCGTCGGCGGCGTGCACATCGTCTACACCGAGTTCGTGTCGATGCTGACGCAGCGGCTGACCGTCCGGCGGATCCTGCCGCTGGAGGTCGAGGACGTCCCGGAGGGCGAGGCCGGCGACGCCTCGGGGAACGGGGGCGTGGGCGCCGCGTCCACCTACGACTTCGAGCCGGACCCGCTCACGCTGCTGGACGGCCTGCTGCACCAGTACGTCAACAGCCGCCTGTGGCACATGCTGCTGGAGTCGGCCGCGTCCGAGCACGCCGCCCGCCGGGCCGCGATGATGGCCGCCACCGACAACGCCCTCGAGCTGATCGACAAGCTCACCCGGCAGGCGAACGAGGCCCGCCAGGAGGAGATCACGATGGAGCTCTCGGAGATCGTGGCGGGCGCGGACGCGCTCAGCTCCGCCCGCGGCGACTGAGCTCCGCCCGCGGCGACTGAGCTCCGCCCGCCGCGAGGCCAACAGTAAAACCTGCCCAAAAGACTGGACGCTAAGCACCAAAACCGGCTAAAACCATCCCTCACACCATGGCAAACGCGGACCGGGGGACGGGACAGATGGCGCTGACGGCGGGTGAGCACAGGACGCTGGCGGAGATCGCGCGACGGCTGACCGCCGAGGATCCCGAGCTGGGCCGCCGCCTGTCGGCCTTCGGAGGCTACGAGACCAGCGTCCTCGGGATGCCCTCGCGCTGGACCCTCGTTCCGGTCGCCCTCGTCGGGGCCCTGCTGGTCGGCGCCTTCCTGGTGATGTCGGTGGTGAGCGCGGGCAGGCCCGCCTCAGGGACGAGCGCGGACGACCGGTCCGGGGCGTCGTCCTGCATCGGGTACCCCGCGCAGGCGCTCGCCGGGAACTGCCGGGACTGAACCCCGCACCACCCGGTCCCTGCGTGGACCCACGGTCTTCACGGACCTCGCCCCGGTCGGCACCCGCCGACCGGGGCACTTCTTTTTCCTTTCAAATATGATCCATTCTATGACCTCGGTCACCCCTTGTGCTGTGCGCCACCAAGACGCCGGAGCGCGGCCCGAGGACGCTCGGTAAAGAGAAGGCAAAGAAGCAATCTCGCTCAGGTGACCTTCGACCCTGCGGAGACGGCGGACCAGGGACCAATGGCCCTGGTCCTTTGTACTTCAAGGTAAAGAGCAGGCAAAGGCGCGACGTCAGCGCAGTAAATGTGAAATGCGCCCCAACTCTCTCGTATTTTCCACGTACTACCGTCTTGATCGTTGGCGAGTTTTCGTCAACCCGCCCAGGGGTAATTCCCCGCATGCCACATGATCGCTGTGCGGCGCGGGCGGACCGATCGGTCGAGGGGGGCACCCGAATATGAGCGAGCCTGCGACATCGCCGGCCTGGGAGGTCGGCGAACTCGACAGGGCCGGGGAACCGCAGCCCGGCCAGATCCTCGGTGAGGCCGGCAAGCTCGGCCTCCCCCAGGCCACCGCCCTGGTCATCGGCAACATCGTCGGCACCGGCATCTTCCTGCTGCCCGCCTCGCTGGCGGCCATCGGGACGATCAGCTTCCCGGTCATGATCGCCACCACCATCGGGGCGATCGCGCTGGCCCTGGTGTTCGGCAAGCTCGGCGCCCGCATCCCGGCGTCCGGCGGGCCCTACGCCTACGCGCGCAGCGGCTTCGGCGAGTTCATGGGGTTCTGGAGCGCCTGGTCGTTCTGGCTCACCGCCTGGGGCGGCAACGCGGGCATCGCGGTCGCCTGGGTCGGCTACGTCAACCACTTCCTGCACTGGGACAACACGGCGGGCCAGATAGCCATCGGCCTGGTCGGCATCTGGATCCCGGCGCTGGTCAACCTGACCGGTGTGAAGAACATCGGCCTCTTCCAGAGCATCACCACCGTGCTCAAGTTCGTGCCGCTGATCTTCGTCGGCATCATCGGGCTGTTCTTCATCAAGACGTCCAACTTCGGCCCGTTCAACGCCGAGGGCGGCTCGATCTGGAGCGCGATCTCGCTCTCCCTCGGCCTGATCCTGTTCATCTACTCCGGCATGGAGTCGGTGACGATCGTCGCCGAGCGGATCAAGAACCCCGAGCGCAACGTCGGCAAGGCCAGCGTCTACGGCGTCCTCGCCTGCGGCCTGATGTACCTGCTCGCCACCCTCGCCGTCTTCGGCACCGTCCCGCACGACCAGCTGAAGGACTCCACCGCCCCGTTCGCCGACGCCCTGAACAACATGTTCGGCGGCGCCCTCTGGGGCAACGTGATGGCGGTCTGCGCGATCATCTCCGGCATCGGGGCGCTGAACGGCTGGACGATGCTGGTCGCCGAGATGCCGATGGCCGCCGCCCGGGACGGCATGTTCCCCAAGTCGTTCGCCCGGCTGTCCCGCCGCGAGGCCCCGGTCGTCGGCATCCTCGTCGGGACCGGCCTGACCACCCTGATGCTGCTGTTCGCCTACGCGTCCGAGAACACCTTCAACACGATCCTGCTCTTCGCGTCCTTCACCACCGCGATCCCGTACTTCTTCTCCGCCGCGGCCCAGCTGTTCTGGCTGGTCACCGGCGGGCGGACGGTCAACCGGGCACGGATGGCCAAGGACATGACCATGGCGATCATCGCGCTGGTCTTCTCCTTCGCGATCGTCTACAGCTCCGGTGAGCAGGCCGTCATGCTCGGCATCCTCGCGATGCTGATCGGTGTCGTGGTCTACATCTGGACCAAGGCCCGGCGCGGCGAGTACGGCCCCGCGGGAGCGGTCGCGGAGACGGTCGCGCCCGGTCCGGCCGGTCCGGCCGGCGTGGGTCCGGCCGTCCCGCCCGTCCCGCCCACGGGACCGGC
>NZ_QURH01000883.1 GCF_003428695.1 Actinomadura logoneensis | reverse complement strand
CGGTTCGCCGCCCCACAGGGCGTCGGCCTCCCGCAGCAGGCGGCGCGCCTCGGCGTGGTCGCCGCGCTCGGCGGCGGTGCGCCCGTCCCGGACGAGCCGTTCGAACACCACCGCGTCCACCGACTCGGGCGGGACGCGCAGCGCGTACCCGCCGTCCGCCGAGACCAGCAGGCGCGGCCGGGCCCGGTCCTCCTCCAGCGCGCCGCGCAGCCGCGACACGTACGTGCGGATCGTGCCGACGGCGCGGACGGGCGGCTCGCGCTCCCAGAGCGCGGCGACCAGCTCGTCCACGCCCGCCGTCCGGCCGCCGCGCAGCAGCAGCGCGGCGAGCAGCGCGCCCTGCTGCGGCGGTCCGGTGCGGATCCGGGTCGCGCCGCGCCGGACCGTCAGCGTGCCGAGCAGCGTGCAGCGCAGTGAGGTGGGGGTCACCCCGGCAGCCTCTCGCATCCGGCCGCCGCGCGCTCGCCCCGGCCCCGCCCCCGGACACCGCGCCGTACCGACCTGCGATGTGGTCCCTGTGGTCCGGTTCGGTCCCGCGCGTCGCAGCATCCCCTGAATTCACCACATCTCATTACAAATTGGTGGAGTCTTCACGCTTGGTTCTGTTTGGGACGGACCCGCGCCCCTACGCTCCCGTCCCATGCGCCGAAAAGCAGCAGCACTCGCGACCGCGGCCGTCGCCGCCGCCGGGCTCGCCGGGTACTCCGGCCCCGCCCGCGCCGAGACCCCGGCGGCCGCCTGTGAGACGCCCGCCGACCACCGGATCGCCCAGGTCCAGGGCTCCGCGGCCGCCTCTCCCCTCGCCGGGCAGACCGTCCGCGTGGAGGGTGTCGTCACCGGCGACTTCCGCCGGACCGACCAGCTCAAGGGGTTCTACATCCAGGACCCGGCCCCCGACGCCGACCCGGCGACCTCCGAGGGCCTGTTCGTCTACTCCACCCAGGACGTCAAGGCGGGCGACCACGTCCTGGTCACCGGCAAGGTGACCGAGTACAGCGGGCTGACCGAGCTGTCGCCCGCGTCCGCCGTGGACGTCTGCGGCACCGGTCCGGCCGTCCGGCCGACCGATGTCCGGCTCCCGCTCCCCGACGGGGTGACGATGGAGCGGTACGAGGGCATGCTCGTCCGCTTCCCGCAGCGCCTCACCGCCACCGAGGTGTACGACCTCGGCCGCTACGGCGAGGTGTCGCTCTCGTCCGCCGGACGCCTGTTCAACCCCACCGAGGGCCGCGGCCGGACGCAGGAGTGGAACGACGCCCACCGCGTCCTGCTCGACGACGGCTCGAACGTGCAGAACCCGCCCGTCCCGCCGTACACCCGGCCGAGGGTGCTGCGCGTCGGCGACTCCACGACCGGACTCACCGCGATCATGTCGCAGGGGTTCGGCAGCTACCGGCTGGAGCCGGCGAAGCTGCCGAAGTTCGCCCGGACCAACCCGCGCCACGCGAAACCCGCCCCGGTCGGCGGTGACGTGCGCGTCGCCGGCTTCAACACCCAGAACTGGTTCACCACGCTGAACAAGCGCGGTGCGACCAGCGTCGAGGAGCGCGACCGGCAGCTCGCCAAGCTGGTCGCCGCGATCAAGGGCCTGAACCCGGACGTCGCGGGCCTGATGGAGGTCGAGAACAACGACGCCGCGGGCGCCGACTCGGCCATCCAGACCCTGGTCGACAAGCTGAACGCCGAGGTCGGCGCGGGCACCTACGCGTGGATCCGGCACCCGAACCCCGGCACCGACGAGATCCACGTCGCGGCGATCTACAAGCCCGCCAGGGTCCGGCCGGAGGGCGCGCCGCGCTCGTCCGACGCGCCGGTGTTCGAGCGTCCGCCGCTCGTGCAGACCTTCTCCCGCGCCGACGGCAAGGGCGCGCGCTTCACGCTCATCGCCAACCACTTCAAGTCCAAGGGCTGCACCGGCGCGACCGGCGCGGACAAGGACCAGGGCGACGGGCAGGGCTGCTTCAACCCGCGCCGCGTCGCGCAGGCGAAGGCCGTCGCGGAGCTGGCCGCCGGGGAGACCAACCCGGTCGTGCTCGGCGACCTGAACGCCTACACCGCCGAGGACCCGGTCAAGGCGCTGGTCGGCGGCGGGCTCGTCGGCCAGACCGAGCGGTTCGTCAAGCCGGCGCAGCGCTACAGCTACGTCTTCCAGGGCCAGTCCGGCGAGCTGGACCACGTCCTGACCGGAAAGGCGCTGTCCAAGCGGGTCACCGGCGCGGCCATCTGGCACATCAACGCGGACGAGCCGCTCGCCGAGGGCTACGCCACCAAGTACAACCCGCCGTACCTGTACCACCCGGACGCGTACCGCTCGTCCGACCACGACCCGGTCGTGATCGGCCTCCGCCTCCGCTGACCCCCGTCACCGGGAAGTACCGAGAGCCGACTGCGGGGAATCCTCACCCGGACAGCTCGGAGGGCCGTCGGAAAGGACCCGGGAACGGGCACCTTGCCGGCGGCCCTCTTCTCTTCAGGGCACGAACCGCGCTCTGAGCGGAGGGCCCAGCCGGGGCTGCTCGGCTCAACGTCCTGCCGTCGTCTGGAGCCGCTCGAACTCGGCGAGGGCCGACAGCCCCACCAGGGTGGAGTGATAGTGCCGGAGGCGGTGGGACATCTGCCCCGCCTCGGGCGACTGCGCGGGGACGTAGCCGAATGTCTCAGCTGCGACCGAAAGAGCGGCGGTGGCCTCGTCGACGAAGACGCAAGGGGGAAACCCCGCCATCAAGAGGCCCATGACCGCTTCGGCGGCCGGATCCAGATCCCGGGCTCGCAGCCGGGCCGCCCCGCCGGTCCGCAGGCGTTGACGAACCGATGCGGCCTGGACGGCATTCCAGCCGGGCTTCCGACGTCCCATCCTGGTGGCGTAGAAGACCAAATGGCTGAGGTCGTAGAGTTCGCGGCGGCCCATGACCCGTGACGTCGCGCCTCCGCACGCGACCTTGGCGAACTCGGCCGAAATGGTCGCGCGACAGGCGTGGAGTCCGGCCACATCGCGGGCGAAGGCCAACTCCAGGTCGGTGCCCGATCGATGGTCGCTATTGCCCGACTCGAGTGCCCGGTCCACCAGGTCGTGCGTCCGGAAACGCGTTGCCGTGCAGATCTCCAGAGCCGGGAACGCGATCAGCAGAGCGCGGACGCCGGGCGAGCGGGCACTGAATTCCGCCACGATCGGTTCCTCTACCGCACGCAGGCCGTCCGCGAGAATGCACGCCATTTTCTTCGCCCAGGCGCCATAGCACTCGTCCCCCGCAACACTCCGGCGGCTCATGCCGAGAAGAATCAGCGACATCTCACTGAGCCGCAGCATGTGCTCGACAGGGTGCGCGGACGCGCCGACGCGCGGCAGGAAAAGGTCGATGTTCTCTTCGAGCCATCGACGAAGAACCGCCCCGGCTTCCCCCCGCGCTCCCACCGAGCGGCCTTCGCGGGCGATCACGTGCTCCCCCCGCACCTCCCGGCGACGAGGCGCCCACCGCCCGCCGGCGTGCCGCGGACGGTGGGAACCGTCGCCGCTCAGGTCTCGTAGACGGTGACCTGGCAGGACGACGACTTGGGAGGGTTGACCGTCATGCTGCCCCGGCTGAAGGTGATCATGACGGGACCGCCGCTCTCACCGTCGTCCGCCGTGAGGTAGCAGTAGAAATCGTCCTTGCAGGTGTAGGTCTTCCCCTCGCAGGTGAACTTGATCCACCAGTAGTCGACCCCGGTCCTGATGAACCCGGTCCAGAACGTGGCGCTGAGCCCGGTGAGGACGTCGCCGTCCTTTGCCTCGGTCCACTCCTTGTCATCGTAGTGGTCCCTGTCGTAACGATGCTGGACGTGGAGATTGGTGACCTCCGCGCCCGTGTTCACGGTGACCTTCACTGGCAGAGTCCACTTGGCCATCGGTTCCCCTTTCTCGAGCGTCTGCTTCTCTATGCCATGTTGCGCCGGTCAATTCATGGAAACAATCGGCGCCCACGTCAGGGCAGCCTTTCGTTCCAGCGCGCATGGACTTGCCGCAGAATCGAAGTGAGGACAAAGAGGGAGAACCAGGCCCTTCTCCGTCAGAACCCGGGCTCATCAGGGTCACTGACTTGATACTGAAACATTCCTTATCTGAAACGACGATTCCCGGAGCGAATTCGATGCGCTCCGGGAATCAGTGCCGACGGCGTGGAGGGGACCGTCCGCCTGTCAGGCGGTGGCGGCGGTGAAGGCGTCGGCGAGGATGTCGAGGCCCTCGTTCAGCAGGTGGTCGGGGATGACCAGCGGCGGCAGGAAGCGCAGCACGTTGCCGTAGGTCCCGGCGGTCAGGACGAGCAGTCCGGCCTGGTGGCAGCGGCGGGCGACCTCGGCGGTGAGCTGCGGGTCCGGCTCCTTGGTGCCGGGCTTGACCAGCTCGATCGCGACCATCGCGCCGCGCCCCCGGACGTCCCCGATCGCCTCGTGCGCGGCGGCCAGCTCGCGCAGCCTCGGCAGCATCGTGTCCCCGATGGCGCGGGCGCGCTCGACCAGCCCGCGCGCCTCGATCTCCTCCAGGACGGCCAGCGCCGCCTCGCAGGCGAGCGGGTTGCCGCCGTAGGTGCCGCCGAGGCCGCCGCCGTGGACCTTGTCCATGATGTCGGCGCGTCCGGTGACGGCGGCGAGCGGCAGGCCGCCCGCGATGCCCTTCGCGGTGGTGATGAGGTCCGGGACGATGCCCTCGTGCTCGCACGCGAACAGGTCGCCGGTGCGCGCGAAGCCCGTCTGCACCTCGTCCGCCACGAACAGGATGCCGTTGGCCTCGGCGAACTCGGCGATGCGCGGCAGGAAGCCCGGCGCGGGCTCGATGAAGCCGCCCTCGCCCGCGATCGGCTCGATCACCACGGCGGCCACGTTCTCCGGGCCGATCTGCTTGGTGATCTGGTCGATCGCCTGCCGCGCCGCCTCCTCGCCGCAGTTCTCCGGCCCGGACGGCCAGCGGAACGGGTAGGCCAGCGGCATCCGGTAGACCTCGGGCGCGTACGGGCCGAACCCGTGCTTGTACGGCATGTTCTTGGCGGTCAGCGTCATCGTCAGCAGCGTCCGGCCGTGGTAGCCGTGGTCGAACACCACGACGGCCTGCCGCCCGGTCGCGTACCGGGCGATCTTGACGGCGTTCTCCACCGCCTCCGCGCCGCTGTTGACCAGGATCGTCCGCTTCTCGTGGTCGCCCGGCGTGAGCGCGTTCAGCGCCTCGCAGACCTGCACGTACGACTCGTACGGCGCGACCATGAAACACGTGTGGGTGAACCGCTCGACCTGGGCCTTCACCCGCTCGGCCACGCGCGCGTTGGCGTTGCCGACGTTGGTGACGGCGATGCCGGAGCCGAAGTCGATCAGCGAGTTGCCGTCTGCGTCCACCACGACGCCGCCGCCCGCGTCCGTCACGTACACCGGCAGCACGCTGCCGACGCCGGGCGGGACGGCCGCCCGGCGGCGCTCCTGCAACTCCCGGGAGCGGGGGCCGGGGATCTCCGTGACGATGCGCCGTTCCTGCGCGATTTCGCTGGTCATGCGGCCGACGGTAGACCGGCCGGGCCGTAGGCTGAACTCGCCGCGGCGGCGAATCGCCGCCGCCCCTCTCGCCCTGGCGGAAGGACCCGGACGTGCCGACCCGGCCCGTCCCGACGGAAAGGACCCGGACGTGCCGCCCCGCCTCGCCGCCGTCGCCGCGCTCCCCCGGCTCGGCCTGCGCCCGCTGACGCCCGTCCCGGCGGACGCCCCGGTCGCCTGGGTCGCCGTCAGCGAGCTGGAGGACCCGGCCGCCTACCTGGAGGGCGGCGAGCTGCTGCTCACCACCGGCATGCGGCTGACCCCGGACAACGCCGCCGAGTACGTCGCGCGGCTGGTGCGCCGGGGCGTCGCCGGGGTCGGCTTCGGCGTCGGGGTCGTGCACGACGCGGTCCCTCCCGCCCTGGTCGCCGCCGCGCGCACGCACGGACTGGCGCTGCTGGAGGTCCCGCGCGCGACGCCGTTCATCGCCGTCGGCAAGGCCGTCTCCCGGATGCTCGCCGCCGAGTGGTACGAGGACGTCACCCGCGCGTTCCAGGCCCAGCGCGCCCTGTCCCGCGCCGCGCTCGAAGGGCCCGCCGCCGTGATCGTCCGGCTCGCCCGCGAGCTGGGCGGATGGGCGCTGCTGCTGGACGCCGCGGGGGCCGTCCGGCACGCCGAACCCGCGTCCGCCGCGTCCCGGGCCGCCGCCCTGCTCCCGGACCTGGCGCGGCT
>NZ_QURH01000884.1 GCF_003428695.1 Actinomadura logoneensis | reverse complement strand
GCCCGCCTCGGCCAGCGCGTCCAGCTCGGCGGCGAGCGCGGCGCCGTCGGTGACCAGATGGGCGATCCGGGCGGCCGGGACGGTCTGGAACACCGCGTCCGCGCCGATCTTGGTGTGGTCGGCGAGCACGACCGGCTCCTCGGCGGCGGCGGCCAGGGCGCGGTCGGCGGCGGCGACGGCCAGGTGCGGGGTGGACAGGCCGCGTCCGGCGGTCAGCCCGTTGCCCGACAGGAACGCGTGCCGCACGCGGACCGTCCCGAGGAACCGCTCGGCCTCCGCGCCGACCATCGCGCGGATCGGCCCGCGCAGCACCCCGCCGGTCAGCACGACCTGCGCGGTGCGCGAGTCGGCGAGGGCCTCGGCGACGGCCAGCGAGTTGGTGATGACGGTGAGGCCGGGGACGGCGGCGAGCCGCAGGGCGAGCTGCCGCGTCGTGGTGCCCGGCCCGATCACGACCGCGTCGTCCGGCCCGACGAACTCGGCGGCGGCCTCCGCGATGGCCGCCTTCTCTGCGACGGCGACGGTGGCCTTGTCCCGCTCGGTGGGCTCGTGCGCGAGGCCGGCGACGGGCACGGCCCCGCCCCTGCTACGGGCGAGCAGCCCACGCGCCTCGAGCGCGCGGAGGTCGCGGCGGATCGTCGCCTCGGACGCGGCCAGCTCGTCCGCGAGTGCCTGCAGCGGCATCGCCCCGCGCTCGCGCAGCAGCCGGAGCAACCGTTCGTGCCGCTCGGCGGCGAAGCGCGTCTGCGTTCCCTCGGTCACCAACCCACCCCTCTATCGCTCACTAACCTACCATCTCCAATCAAAACCAATCACCGCACGCAAACGAAAACGGCGGCCCCCTCAGGAGCCGCCGCGTCACCCGAACCCCCTCAGGGCGAGGCGATGTTGACCATCCACTCGACGCCGAAGCGGTCGACGCACTGCCCGAACTCGTCCCCCCACATCTGCCTCTCCAGCGCCGTCTGCACCGAGCCCCCGTCGGACAGCCCCGCCCAGTACCGCCGCAACTCCTCCCCGTTGTCGCCGCTCAGCGCGATCGCCACGTTCCCCGCCCCCCGGGCCTCCATGCCCGGCGGCGTGTCCGACGCCATGATCGTGAATCCCGACCCGGTCACGAGCATGGCGTGCATGACGTTGTCCTTCAGCGCGGGATCGGTCTGCCCCATGTCCCCGAACGACTGGATGTTGAGCTCCCCGCCGAACACCTTCTGGTAGTACTCCATCGCCGCGCGGGCCTGCCCGCCGAAGACGAGGTACGGATTGAGACGCGACTCCATGCCATCCTCCTGTCACCGATCGCTACGATCGTCGCAATCCAGGCAGATCAGAGCCACAAGCCCCACCCCATCCCCACCCCCGGCTTCCGCAAAAACGCCCCTCAAAGATCACCCGAGGCCCCGGCATCCCGCCGCCAAGGCCACACCCTGCACTCGATCAAGACGGCCCCCACTCCACCGCGACCACCCCAGACGGCCCGGTCGACACGGCGACCACACCCCGCCCTCCGATCCCCGCCGCCACCCGCCCGACGATGCGCGACCACCCTCCGAGATGCGCTAGAGTTCTTCTTGCCGGGAACGCCGCAAGGCCGACCAGCAGGGGCGATTAGCTCAGTGGGAGAGCGCTTCGTTCACACCGAAGAGGTCACTGGTTCGAACCCAGTATCGCCCACCCTGCAAGACCAGCTCAGAGGCCGGTTCCTGGAGATCAGGAACCGGCCTCTGATCGTTTGTCCGTCATTCGTCCGCGAGATCGAACTTCAGCCGCCGACACCGGCCCACAGCCAACAGAATGGGAGCGAGCGGCCCAACGCAGATGGTCCGGGTCAGGGCAGCGCAGCACGCTCAGCGAACGGGCTCCGATCCGGATGCTGACCGGAGGCTGTTGGCGCGCGTGCTGGGAGGATCAGCCAGCATCGATGGTCGGTGTGGACCAGGGCGCTAAGCGGGCCAGGTGGGAGCGTGGCTGCTGGAGTCGTTCGTCAGTTGTCGATGATCCGCTGACCGTCGTACTTGCCTCCGACGCACCAGCCCGGCGGGAGCGGGTCGTCCCCCATGACGTAGCCGCCGCCGGCGACGCACTGCTGTCCGGTGACATCGGGCGGGGTGGCGGCGACCAGCGGCGCGACGAGGGCGATCCCGACAGTGGTGAACGTTGCGACCAGGGCTGGGCGGATGATGGATCGGTGCATGTGGTGCCCCTCTCGGGAACCATCGGATCTGTCTCACTCATAGTCGCATCTCGACTACCCAACGCGTCCAGCTGTTGCCGTCAGCAGGCACGTCACCGCCACGCTGTTCCAGAGGTTGAGGAGCGTCCGCTTCGGGGCGGCGGGTTTGGTGGGGCGTAGCCAGGGGACGCATCGCCTCGCAAAAGGAAGGTGGCGATATGTCGTCCAATGGGGCGAAGGAGCAGGTGCGGCTGACGGGTCGGAAAGCCGCGGGCCACTCATGGTTCCATCACCTCGCCCGGATCGGGCTGGCGGGTCGCGGGGTCATCTACGTGCTGATCGGTGTGCTCGCCGTGCAGGTCGCCTTCGGCTCGGGAGGCGGTGAGGCCGATCAGAAGGGCGCCCTGGCGACCGTGGTGGGAACGCCCGGCGGCAAGGTGGTGCTCTGGGTGATCGTGGTGGGGTTCGCGGGCCTGGCCCTGTGGCAGTACGCCGAGGCGCTGTACGGGCAGCCGGTCCCCGGCGGCCACAAGCCGCGCAAGCGGCTGACCTCGCTCGGCCGGGCCATCGTCTACACGGCCACGCTCGCCGGCACCTTGGGCTTCGCGCTGGGCAGCAAGGGCAAGTCGTCCGATCAGCAGTCCCAGTCCTTCACCGCCAAGGCGATGGGCGAGCCGGGCGGACGCTGGCTGGTGCTGGCGATCGGCATCGCGATCGCGGCCGTCGGCGTGGTGATGCTCTTCAAAGCCGTCAGGCGCAAGTTCCTGGAGGAACTCAAGACCGAGCAGATGTCCCGCCAGGTACGCCGGGTCGCCACGATCGTGGGTGTGACCGGGCAGGTCGCGCGCGCCTTGGTCTTCGGCGGGATCGGCACCTTCCTGATCTATGCCGCGGTCACCTTCGACGCGGGTAAGGCCAAGGGACTGGACGGCACGCTGCGCAAGTTCGCCGACACGCCCGCCGGCCCGTGGCTGCTGGTCGCGGTGGCGGCGGGCCTGACGATCTTCGGCGTGTACTCCTTCTTCGAGGCCCGCTGGCGCAAGGTCGAGGCCGTCAACACCTGACCTGCTGCTGATGCCGTTCCCTCCTGCGTCCCGGGCCGGTGTCGCTTCCGGCGCAGTGGCTTCAGCCGAGTATGAAGTGGACGTGCGGCCCCGCGGCCGAGCATGATCCGGTCCATGACCGAGACGAGTGAGCGGGCGCTGCTCAGCGCGCCCGGCGAAGGTGAACTGATCGACGTGGCGGGAGTCGCGCACCTGTTCCGGCTGACCGGCGAGCAGACCGGCGGACGCTTCGCCTTCGAGGAGTTCCGGCTCGAGCCCGGAATCGTCGGCGCGCGTCCGCACGTCCACGAGCAGCACGACGAGTACTTCTACGTCCTGGACGGTGAACTCACCCTGCACACCGGGGACGGCGAGACGAGCGTCGGTCCCGGGCACCTGCTCGCCGCCCTACGCGGGACGGCTCACGGCTTCCGGAACGCCGGAACCGCGCCGGTCCGTGCCCTGTGCCTCTACACGCCCGCCGGCTACGAGGGCTACTTCCGCGAGGTCCACGCGGCGGTGGCGGCAGGCGCCACGGTCACCGACGAGCTCCTCGCCGAGTTCCGTTCCCGCCACCACACCCGCTCGTATTAGCCGTCGTCCGGAGCGAGGCCGACGTCCTGGTCCTGCAAGCCGGGCCCTCGACCGCCGAGCGGCTGGCCCCGCGCTCCGCCGCGGCACCGTGCTCCCAGCGGCATCATGCTCCCGGGCTACCAACCTCCATCGGACCACGAAGTATTAACTGGGACGCCCCGTCCTCAAGGAGGACAGGAGAGGTGGGGCGCTACGGACGCAGCGCGCCCAACACCGGGTGACTCGCTGGCACTCCCGGTCGCCTTCTCGCCCACCGGGGCCGTCGCCGCCGTGGTCGGGACGGGTCGCCCCGAGGGGACGCAACCGGGGACGGGGCTGGTGCGTCCTTAGGGCGTGGTGTGGCGTATCGAGGGGTTCGAGGAGATTCGGGAACTCGGTCGTGGCGGGCAGGGCCGGGTGGTGTTGGCCCGGCACGCGGCCTCCGGTGACCTGGTGGCGGTGAAGTACCTGCCGGCGGGTTCCGGATCGGCGGCCCGGGAGCGGTTCCGGGAGGAGGCCGTCCTGCTGGGGCGGGTCCGTGACCCGCACGTGGCGCGGCTGTACCAGCTCGTGGAGCGCGAGCAGGGGCTCGCGCTGGTGATGGAGGCGGTGGACGGCGTCTCGTTCCGGGAGGTCCTCGCCCGCTACGGATCACTGGCCCCGGAGGCGGCGCTGACCGTCCTGAAGGGGTCGCTTCTCGGACTGTCCGCCGCCCACAGCGCGGGGGTGGTGCACCGCGACTACAAGCCGTCCAACGTGATCGTCCCTGCGGACGGCAACTCCAAGCTCATCGACTTCGGCGTCGCGACCCTGGAGGGAACGACGTCCGGGGCCGGGACACCCGCCTACATGGCCCCCGAGCAATGGCTCGGCGAACCCGCCGGGCCCGCCGCCGACGTCTACGCCGCCACCTGCGTGTTCGTCGAAACCGTCTCCGGACGCCGCCCGTTCGCCGACGCGCCGCGCAACGGCCACCTCACCGGCCCCGTCCCCACCGAGGACGTCCCCGAGCCCCTGCGACCCCTCATCGCGCGCGGCATGGCCAAGAATCCCGCGGAACGCCCACCCGGAGCCGCCGCGTTCGTCCGCGAACTGGAAGACCTCGCCCGCGCCTCCTACGGACCCGACTGGGAAGCGCGCGGCACACACCTCCTCGCCGGCATCGCGATGGCGCTCGCCTCGCTGTTCCCGCTCGCCGCCATCAGCGCGAGCGCGGCCGGTGCGGGGGCGGCCGGCGCGGCGACCGCAGGCGCGGGCGCCACCACCGGAGCCGGGGTCGCGACGTCCGGAGCGGCCGGGGTGATCGGCGGGAAGGCGGGGGCGGCGATCGTGGCGGCGACGGTGCTGGCGACGACCGCGGGAGGCTACGGCGTGTACCAGGCCGTCAGCCCCTCCGGACAGCCGAAGCACCGGCCGGTCGCGGCGGCGTCCCCCACACAGGCGATGACGATCGGCCGCCTTTCGGTCCGCGCGCCGCAGTCCTGGCGGGTGCAGCCGATCTCGCTGAATCTCGGTGGAGCCCCTGTCGCCGACAGTTACATGGTCACGCTCGACGGCCCCTGCCGCAGGCTCGCCGGGCGCGGATTCCCGTACTACCTGCCGTTGCCCTGGTGCAAGGGGTTCGTCGTCATGGGACGGAGCTACGCCGACCATCCTGACTACTACATCGGGGAGCGGTACACCCCCGACGACACCTTCACCTCCCGGTTCAGCCAGGACGAGGGCCTGAGCTGCCCCGGCCACACCGAGCTGCGCGGGAGCGCGAAGGACCACGGGGCCCGCAAGACCGTCGACAGGACCGCCCGGGTCGGCTCCCGCACGGCACGGTACGTCGAATGGACGGTACCCTGCTGGACCCGCGACTACGGCGAGTTCGGAGACGGCTACTACAAGACGCGGACGCCCGACACCTACACGGAGCGGGTCTGGTACCTGCCCGACTCCAAGATCGTCATCGCCGACTTCTGGCGGACGCCCGGTCTGGAGGACGTCCTGGCCAGGGCGACGCTGGCTTAGACGCCGTCCCGGCTGTGGTGACGGGGTGGAGGGTGGGTGGAGAACCGCCCGGTCGGTGGCTGCCAGGGCGGGCGGGTGCCGGTCAGCGGTTGAGGTAGGCGGCGAGGCCGTCCGCTTCCTCGGTGGCGAGGAACACCGAGCGGACGTTGATGAGGGCCTCCTCGACGTGGGCGGGGCAACCCCACGCCGCGTCGCCCCACGAGTCGGCGATCTTGATTTCGGCGGGGCCGGCGCATCCCTGGGCGCCGCCGAGCTGGCAGCGCTCGGGGCGCGGCGTGGTGGCCTGCGCGGTCGCGGCGGCACGCATCCGCGCGGCGAGTTCCGCCGCGTCGGCGG
>NZ_QURH01000882.1 GCF_003428695.1 Actinomadura logoneensis | reverse complement strand
GGCGCGGGCGCGGTCGTGGTGCGTCCGGTCGCGGACTTCGGGGTCTGACCCCGTGACCGGCGAGCGGGCGCCCGACGGGCGCGCGGCCGACGACCGGACGACCGGCGTCCCGGCGTCCGGCGACCCGGCGAACGGCGTCCCGGTGAACGGCACCGGGACGTCCGGGACGGGGCCGCGCGTGGAGGACGTGTTCCGCGAGGAGCACGGGCGTCTGCTCGCCGCGCTCGCCCGCCGGTTCGGCGACCTGGACCTGGCCGAGGAGGCCGCCGCCGACGCCCTGGAGGCGGCGGTCGCCCGCTGGCCGGTGGACGGCGTCCCGCCCAACCCCGGCGGGTGGCTGATGACGACGGCGCGGCGGCGGGCGGTGGACCGGCTTCGGCGGGACCGGGCGCTCGCCGTCCGGCTGGCCGTCCTGCGGGTGGAGGCCGAACGCGCCGAGCCCGTGCCCGACCCGGCCGCCGGGGACGCCTCCGGCGGCGGGGCCGACTTCCCCGACGAGCGCCTGCGGCTGTTCTTCACCTGCGCCCATCCGGCGCTGTCCGCCGACGACCGCGTGGCCCTCACCCTGCGCTTCCTCGGCGGGCTCGGCACGGCCGAGGTGGCGCGCGCGTTCCTGGTGCCGCCCGAGACGATGACCAAACGGCTCACCCGCGCGAAGCGGAAGATCGCCGAGGCGCGGATCCCGTTCCGCGTCCCCGGCCCGGACGAGCTGCCGGACCGCCTCCCCGCCGTCCTGCAGGCCCTCTACTCGATCTTCACCGAGGGCTACGCGGCCAGCTCGGGACCGGGCCTGCAGCGCGTGGACCTGGCCGAGGAGGCGATCCGCCTCGCCCGGATCCTGCACCGCCTGCTCGCCGGCCGCAGGGAGACCGCCGGGCTGCTGGCGCTGATGCTGCTCGTCCACGCGCGCCGCGCGACCCGCGTCGGCCCGGACGGCACCCTCGCCCTGCTGGACGACCAGGACCGCACCGCCTGGGACCGCGGCATGATCGAGGAGGGCCGCGCCCTCACGGTCGCCGCGCTCACCGGCGGCCCGCCCGGCCCCTACGGCGTGCAGGCGGCCATCGCCGCGCTGCACGCCGAGGCGGACGGCGTCGCGTCCACCGACTGGCCGCAGATCGTCGCGCTGTACGACGTCCTGCTCGCCCTCGCGCCGTCCCCGGTCGTGGCGCTGAACCGGGCCGTCGCGGTCGCGATGCGGGACGGCCCGGAGGCCGGGCTCGCGCTGCTGGACGACCTGCGCGACGAGCCCCGGCTGCGCGGGCACCATCCGTACCAGGCCGTCCGCGCCGACCTCCTGGACCGCCTCGGCCGCCTGCCCGAGGCCGCGTCCGCCTACCGCGCCGCCCTGGAACTGGCCGGGACCGAACCCGAGCGCGCCCACCTGCGCCGCCGCCTGGCCGACCTGGAGAAAAGGCTCTGACCAGGGTGGACGCTCTCTAGCGCACGTCCAGCCAGATCGGGTTCGTCAGCGCCGCCATGGGACCGGGCGCGCCGTCCGCCCCCGCCGCGTGCCGGACCTCGGCCCGCACGTACGCCGCGTAGGACGGCGTGGTCTGCCACTCGAACGCGCCCGTCCCGGAGTCGGGCACCGCGGCCCAGAACAGCGGCCCCTGGTCGGTGACGAACCGCACCGCGCAGCCCTTCCCGACCCCCGACACCTCCAGCCGGACGGTCACCGGCCGGTCGGCGCGCGCCGTGAGCCGTTCCCCGATGCCCGCCCGCCGGCTCCCGGCCGAGACCGCGAAGTCCAGCTCGACCTGGGACGATTCGGCGATCCAGCTGCGTCCCGCGCGGAGCCCGGCCAGGATCGCGGGCCGGCTCAGCTCGTCCGCCAGGACCACCGTCTGCGGCAGCCCCACGACCTGCGGCTCGCGGTGCGCGTCGCTGTTGCCCATCGCGGGCAGCCACCGGCCGTGCCCGCGCGCCGCCGCCACCAGCCGGTTGTCCCAGTCGCCGACCGACATCTCGTCGTCGGGGGAGTAGGTGGAGTTCCACACCTCCATCGCGTCCGCCTGCTCGTAGCCGTACTTCCAGAACGACCCGATCGACGTCCCGTGCGGGTGCGCGGGCACGACGATCCCGCCCGCCTGCCTGATCCGCCGCGCGTACTTCTCCCACTCGCCGTCCCGCGCGCGGTAGCGCCAGTCCACGAACGTGCCCGGATCGACGCCGATCGCCAGGACGTGACCGTTGCGCGTCGTGACCTCCTCGCCCGGCAGGATCAGCAGGTCGTCGCCCCACAGCCCGCCCCACGCGCCGTGCGCCGACGTGGTGTTGTGGTCGGTCGTGGTGATGAAGTCGAGCCCGGCGGCCCGCGCGGCGGCGGCGACCTCGGCGGGCGTCCGCTTCCCGTCCGAGTGGACGGTGTGCAGGTGGCAGTCGCCCCGGTACCAGGCGCGGCCCCGCCCCTTCGCCCGCGCGGGCGGGTACACCGGACGCGGCGCCGTCCCCGGCGTCCCGTACCGCAGGGTGACCGTCACGCTGTAGTTCACTCCCTGCGGCGCGACCGTGTACGGCCCGAGGACGACGTGCCAGGTCCCCGCGTTGACGGGACCCGCGAGGTACCCCGGCGTCGCCTGCTCGGCGCTGATCGCGAACTCGGTGCGCGCCCCGCCCGACCAGCCGCGGAACCCGAGCCCGCCGAGTTCGGTCCCGCGCTCGTCGAAGATGCCGATGTCGCAGGCGTTCCCCTGCGTCCCAGCCGGCACGGACGGCCGGTCGTAGGAGTAGGAGACCGCGATCTCCCGGACGCCGTGCGGCACCTCCACCGGCAGGTACACGTAGTCGGCCGCGCCGGTCGGCAGGTGCCCGGTCACCGTCCGCGCCACCTCCCCGGACCCCGGCGCTCCGCCGGGCGCCGCGCCCCGCGCGTCCGCGCGCGTGAACGTGACCGGGTCGAGGGTGAGGACACCCGCGCCCGCGATCACCGAGAGCCTGAGAACGTCGCGCCGCCGCATGCGGGCCTCCAACCGGATCGGGAACCGCCGGACAGCGTCGTCCCCGCCGGTTACGCCCGCGCGAACCGTCCGCGATCACCCGATGGCCCCTGGAAGAACCCGCCCGCGACGAAAAGCCCGCCGGGCGACGCACCGGCGGGCATGTGAAGGAACTCCGCGCCCAGTCACAGGCGAACACTGAAGCCGCAGCCGGACACTGAAGCCGCAGCCGGACGCTGAAGCCGGGGGCGACGGTGAAGCGGAACCGGCCTCCGCGTTCAGTCGCGGGTGGCGGTGAAGTGGAGGGTGACGTCGGCGGGCGCGCTCGGGAACGCCGCGTCCCGGGCCACCGACGTGGAGATCTCGTAGACCACCTCGTGGTCGTCGCCGTCGCCGCGGCCGGTCCAGCGGCCGAACGCCCGGTCCCGGCGGGCGAGGTCGAGCAGGGTGCCGCTGAAGACCGGGAAGGGCATCAGCTCGCCCGCGTGCTCGAAGACCCCGACGCGCACGTCCCGGGACGCGGCGGCCGGGTCGGCGCACTCGACGCGCAGGGCGACGACGGCGTCCTCCTCGGCCCGGTACCGGACGACGAGGGTGTCGCGGTGGTGCTCGCCGGGAGCCAGCGCGTCCAGGTGCAGATCGGTGGTGATCTCCTCGCCCGGGCTCAGCGCCAGCACCGGCGCGGGGCCGTCCTGCCGGTCGGACGCCGCCGGAGTGAGCGGCGTCACAGGCGCCGGAGCGGAGGTGGCGGTGGGATCGGGGACCGGGGAGGAAGGGGTGGCGGGGACGATCGGGGCGGACATGGGCTGAACGGTCACGGGACGGCTCCTCCGACGCTCTCTCTTTAGTTGGTCTAACCAAAACGAGAGGCCGAATATTCCCAGGTCACCGCGCGTTCAGCGCCTCCCACGCACTCCCGATGACCTCCGCCAGACCGGACCGCTCCGGCGCCCAGCCGAGATCGCGGCGGATCGCCGTCGTGTCGCACAGCAGCACCGGCGGCTCCGGTGCCGGCGGCCGGTGGACCACCGGGACGTCCCGCCCGGTCACGGTCTCCACCGTCCCGACCACCTCGGCGACGGACGCGCCCACCCCGGAGCCGACGTTGTAGGTGCGGTGGGCGCCGGGCCTCCCGGCGGTCAGCGCGAGTTCGTACGCCCGCGCCAGGTCGTCCACGTGCAGGTACTCCCGGACGGCGGCGCCGTCGCCGTTCACCTCCAGGTGCGGGGCCGCCCCGGCGGCGACGGCGAGCGCGCGCGGGATCAGCCGCGTCGGGTCGGGGTCGCCGCGTCCGTCCACCGAACCGGCCACGTTGAACGTGCGAAGCACCACCGCGCCGATGCGCCCGGTGGCCGCGTGGTACCGGACGACGTCCTCGGCTGCCAGCTTGGACGCCCCGTACGGGTTCGACGGCAGGGTCGGCTCCGTCTCACCGATGGGCTGGTTCTCCGGAGCCCCGTACACCGCGCCGGTCGAGCCGTACACGACGGTGGGCTCGCCCCGGAGCGCGTCCAGAAGATGCACCGTGCCCTGGACGTTCGCCGTGTAGAACCGCAGCGGCTCGGTGAACGACTCGCGCACCCGCGTGAGCGCGGCCAGATGGCACACCGCGTCGTACGTCCCGTCCAGGGCGAACGGGCCGAGCAGATCCGCGACGACCGGACGCACCCCGTCCGGCAGCGTCCGGTCGGGCGCGCGCACGAGCCCGTCCACCTCATGCCCGGCCGCCACCAGCCGACGTCCGACCGCATACCCGACGTAACCCGCCGCGCCCGTCACCAACACCCGCATACGCCCAGCATGACCAGCGACACCGATGCGGGCAACGACCCGAGGCGTGTCCCGCCCCCACAAGCCAAGGACGGACGCACCCGGCACCGAGGCGGTCAACCAGGCAAGGCGGCGAACGCGTCAGACGCGCGCGTACACCCCGGGATACCCGCGCCGCGCACACCCGTACGCCCACGAGGTCAGCGCGACGATGCGGCCGTTCACCAGCAGCGGCCCACCGCTGTCGAACTGGCACGTGTCCCCGTCCGGCGACCCCGCGCACAGCATGTCGGACGCGTCGTAGGACGACCCGTAGGCCGCCACGCAGGCCGCGTCCCCGCGCAGCGGAACCGAAGCCGCACGCAAGCGCGTGTTGAACAGGTCCGACTCCGACGTCGTGCCCCAGCCGACGACCTCGCCCGTCGCCGCGTCACCCGGACGCCCCGTCGCGACGGTCGGCCGGTCCACCCGCCGCTTCAACGTCAGCACGGCGACGTCGTGGTGCTGCACGGCCTCGGTCCTGAACCTGCTCTCGTGGTAGCGCGGATCGACCCAGACGCTCTTCACGCCCACGGTCTCCCCGTCCTTGCCGCGCAGGTCGCTCCGCCCGAACGTGACCCGCAGGACGGCCGGCAGGCTCCGGACGGACGCGACGCAGTGCGCGGCGGTCAGCACCTTGTCGGGCGCGGTGAGCGCGCCACCGCAGAACTGCCCGGCGGGACGCACGAAGAAGAACGGCGAGCCGACGGACCCCAGCCACGGGTAGCGCGCGGCGGACACCTCCCGTCCGTGCACGACCGCCGAGGCGGACGCGGCGGGGAGCAGGGCGGCGGCGACGGACGCGGCGGCGGCGGTGAGGGCGGCACGGCGCAGGGGGGAGGGAAGTGCCATGCAGCGAATGTAGGTAATCACCGGACCGACCGCACGGCATTCCGCCCCTTCCGTCCGTTTCGCCGGTCCGCCGCGTCCCGCCGCTCGTACCGCGGGAAGGACACCAGCGCCGCCAGCGCGAGCGCGAACCCGCCCGTGCGCAGGGCGAACGGCACCGGATCGGTCGGCCAGCCCTCGTGGAACAGCACCGTGCCCGCGAGCACCAGGTAGCCGCGGCCGATGGCGGTCAGCACGGTCGCGATGATCACCAGGCGGCACCGCTGCAGCGCCACCTGCAACTGCCCGAGCGCCAGCGCCGCGAGCCCGAGCGTCAGGTACGGGTACGGCGTGTCCAGGACGGCCGGGAGATCGCGGCCCGAGTCCTCGAACGCCAGCGCCATACCCCGGACGCCCGCCTCCGCCAGCCCCGCGCACGCGCCCGCCCCGATCCCGTACGCGACCCCGGCGAGCCGCCGCGCGTGCCGTCCGCCCGCGCGCCGGTCCCCGACCAGCCACACGAGCCCGGCGACCAGCACCGCCGGGACGGTCACCGCGACCAGC
>NZ_QURH01000881.1 GCF_003428695.1 Actinomadura logoneensis | reverse complement strand
CCGCGGCGGGGCCTCGGCTCGCCCGCCGCGGCGCCGGCCATGACGGCGGCGCCGCCCGAGCCCACCGCGCCGCTATCCGGCATAGCCCCGCGGGAGCACCAGGACGGGCACGTCCGACCCCCGGACGATCTTGCCTGAGCTCTCGCCGACGAACACCTTGCGCAGCGGGCCCTCGCGGCTGGACATGGTGGTGAGCAGCTCCCCCGGCAGCATCTCGGCCGCGGCGAGGGCCTTGTGGATGTGGGTGCCCTGCACGGCCTCGGTCTCGACGTCCGCGACGCCGCGGTCGGCCAGGATCTTGCGGGCGTGCGCCAGGTCCTTCTCCGCCTGCTCGACCTGGCGTTCCACGATGTCGCCTGCGCGCAGGAAGCGGGCGGGCAGGCCGGAGGGCCGCAGCACGAGGGTGAGCAGCCGGACCGGCAGGCCGAAGTCGTTGGCGAAGGTGGTGACGATCTCCATCGTGGCCTGGACGTCGCGCTGCCGGTAGTAGGCGACGCTCAGCCGCTGGAACCGGGCAGGCGGGTCCTCGGCGTAGCCGCGCGGGGCGAGCATGACCGGGACCGGCGAGCCGTGCAGGAGCTGGTCGGCGGTGCTGCCGATGGCGATGCGGTCGCGGCGTCCGCGCGGCCCCGACCCGATGACGATCAGCGACGCGCCGACCTCCCCGGCGAGCTCGACCAGGCCGCGCCCGCTGCCCCGGTGGGCGGTCACGCGGTAGGCGACGCCCCGCTTGGGGAACTTCATCGCGGCCAGCCGCTCGGCCGCCTGGGCGAGCGCCGCGGCGGCCTGCTCGCGCAGGTAGGACAGCCATTCGGCGTCCACCGAGCCGGGCCCGCGGCTGGGCCAGGCGGGCGGGTGGACGTTGGCGACGACCAGTTCGACGCCCGCGGTCCGGGCGGCCAGCGCGGCGAGGACCAGGGCGTCGTCGCCCCGGTCGTCCGGCGAGTAGCCGACCAGGACGGGCCGGCCCTTCCCGGCCCCGGCGGACGTGGCGGACGTGGCGGCGGTCATGGCGTCCCCTTCGGGTTCGGTGGCTGCGCGGCGCCGCCGGCTGCCCGGCCGAGCCGCGAGTGGCGGCGGCTGTAGAGGAAGTAGACGACGAGCCCGACCGCCATCCAGATCAGGAAGATCTCCTGCGTGACGCGGTCCAGGGTGAAGATCAGCCCGGCGCAGAAGAGCACGCCGAGCATGGGGGTGACGGGGTAGACCGGGGTCCGGAAGCTGCGCGGCAGGTCGGGCCGCGTCCGGCGCAGCACCATCACGCCGATGTTGACCAGCCCGAACGCGAACAGGGTGCCGATGCTGGTGGCGTCGGCGAGGTGGCCGAGCGGGACGGCGGCGGCGAGCAGCGCGATGAACGCCGACACGATGAGGGTGTTGGCGACCGGCACCCGGCGGTTCGCGCTGACCCGCTGGAAGATCTTCGGCACCAGGCCGTCGCGGGACATCGCGAACAGGATGCGGGTCTGGCCGTACATCACCGACAGCACGACGCTGGCGATGGCGATGACCGCGCCGAGCGACAGCACCGCCGACGGCCACGACATGTTCGTCGCCCGCTCCAGCACCAGCGAGAGCGACGCCTCGGTCTCGCCCTGCTTGAACTCGGTCCAGTGCATCGCGCCGACGGCGGCCAGGCCGACCGCGACGTAGACGACGGTGACGATGACCAGGGAGCCGATGATGGCGAGCGGCAGGTCGCGCTTGGGGTTCTTGGCCTCCTCGCCCGCGGTGGACGCGGCGTCGAAGCCGATGTAGGAGAAGAACACCTTGGATCCGGCGGCCTGGATCCCGGCCCAGCCCATCGGCGCGAACGGCGTGAGGTTGCTCGTCTTGAACGCGGTGAAGGCGAGCACGCAGAAGAACACCAGCACGCCGATCTTCAGCAGCACCATGATGGTGTTGACGGTGGCGGACTCCGACGCGCCCTGCAGGAGCATCAGCATGGCCAGCAGGACCACGACGACGGCGGGGACGTTGACGTACCCGCCGGAGCCGGGCGGGTTGCTGATGGCGGCGGGCAGGGTGAAACCGAAGGTCTGCTGGAAGAAGTCGTTGAGGTACTGGCCCCAGCCGACCGCGACGGCCGAGACCGACACGGCGTACTCCAGCAGCAGGCACCAGCCGCTGACCCAGGCGATCAGCTCGCCCATGGTCGCGTAGGTGTAGGAGTAGGACGAGCCGGAGACCGGGATCGTCCCGGCGAGCTCGGCGTAGGACAGCGCGGAGAACAGCGCGGTCACCGCGGCGAGCACGAACGACAGCACGATCGCGGGCCCGACGAGCGGCACGGCCTCCCCCAGCACCACGAAGATGCCGGTGCCCAGGGTCGCCCCCACGCTGAACATGGTCAGCTGGAGCAGGGACATCGAGCGTTTCAGCTCTCCCTGACCGCCCTCGTCGACGATCTGGTCGACGGGTTTGGTCCGGAACAGGCTGTGCAGCATGGAGCCTGATGAGGCGGTGGCCACGGTGGTCGCTGCTTTCGTTCGGAGCCGTGAGGCCGTTGATCAAAGGGACGACGGGAGGGTGCCCGATTCGCGCGCCTCGAATCGGTCACCCTTCGTCATTGATCATATACCGTGTGTCACAGTGTGCTCGCGAGCGGCCAGGTGGCGTTCGGCGTCACGATCGTCCCGGCCGAGCCGTCCAGGATCTCCATGCACTGGTCGAGCCGGCCGATCGCCGCCATGTCGCCGGTCTTCTCCACGAACCCGCAGACCGCGTCGATCTTCGGGCCCATCGATCCGGCCGGGAAGTCCTCCGAGCGCAGTTCGAACGGGGTGGTGTGGCTGATCGGCTCGGCCTCCGGGGTGCCGAAGCCGCGCACCACGTTCGGCACGTCGGTGAGGATGAGGAAGGCGTCGGCCTCCAGCGTCTCGGCGAGCATCGCGGCGGTCAGGTCCTTGTCGATGACCGCCTCGACGCCCTCCAGCTGGCCGACGTCGTTGCGGATGACCGGAATGCCCCCGCCGCCGGCGCAGACCACCACGGTGCCGGTCCGGAGGGCCTGCCGGATCAGCCGGGTCTCGATCACCCGCTGCGGGTGCGGCGAGGGGACCACCCGCCGCCAGTACTCGCCGTCCGGACGGACCGCCCAGCCGTAGTCGCGGGCGAACTTCTCGGCCTCCTCCCGGGTGTAGACCTGGCCGACGAACTTGGTGGGGTTCTCGAACGCCGGGTCGACGGCCGACACCAGGGTCTGGTTGATCAGCGACAGCACCTGGCGGCCCGGCAGGGCGTTCTGCAGCGCCTGCAGCATCCAGTAGCCGATCATGCCCTGCGTCTCGGCGCCGATGGTGTCCAGCGGGTAGGGGCGGGTGAGGTTGGGGTCGTTGATGCTCTCCAGGGAGAGCACCCCGACCTGGGGGCCGTTGCCGTGGGTGATGATCAGCTCGTGCCGCTCGGCGAGCGGCGCGAGCGACTTCACCGCGGTCTGCACGTTGGCGCGCTGGGTCTCGGCGTCGGGCTTGTCCCCGCGCTGCATCAGGGCGTTGCCGCCCAGTGCGACGACGACTCTCATGGCGGATGTCCTCGTGGTCGAAGGGAGTGGGGTCAGCCGAGCGTCGCGACCATGACGGCCTTGATGGTGTGCATCCGGTTCTCGGCCTCGTCGAAGACGATGGACGCCTCGGACTCGAAGACCTCCTCGGTCACCTCCAGGGCCTCCAGGCCGGTCTTCTGGTAGATGTCCTCGCCGACGGTGGTCTCGCGGTTGTGGAAGGCCGGCAGGCAGTGCATGAACCGGACGCCGGGGTTGCCGGTGGCCTTCATGACCTCGGCGTTGACCTGGTACGGCTTGAGCAGCTTGATGCGCTCGTCCCAGATCTCCTTCGGCTCGCCCATCGACACCCACACGTCGGTGAGGACGAAGTCGACGCCGCGGACGGCCGCCTCGACGTCCTCGGTGATCAGCAGCCTGCCGCCGGTCCTGGCGTTGAGCTCCTGCGCGGGCTTGACGGCCATCTCCTCGTCCGGCCAGAGGCTCTTGGGCGCGGCGATCCGCACGTCCATGCCCGACAGCGCGCCCGCCGCGATGTAGGAGTGCGCCATGTTGTTGCGGGCGTCGCCGAGGTAGGCGTAGGAGAGCGAGTTGAGCGGCCGTCCGTTGGCGTGCTCGCGCATGGTGAGCTGGTCGGCGAGCATCTGGGTCGGGTGCCACTCGTCGGTCAGGCCGTTCCAGACCGGGACGCCCGAGTACTGCGCCAGTTCCTCCACGGTCTTCTGGCTGTCGCCGCGGTACTCGATGCCGTCGAACATGCGGCCCAGCACGCGGGCCGTGTCCTTGGCCGACTCCTTGTGGCCCATCTGGGAGCCGGACGGGGCGAGGTAGGTGACGTGCGCGCCTTGGTCGTAGGCGGCGACCTCGAACGCGCAGCGGGTTCGGGTGGAGGTCTTCTCGAAGATCAGCGCGATGTTCTTGCCGACCATGGTCGGCTTCTCGGCGCCGCTGTACTTGGCGCGCTTGAGCTCGGCCGACAGGTCGAGCAGGTACGCCCACTCCTTGGGGGTGAAGTCGAGCTCCTTGAGGAAGCTGCGGCCGTGCAGGTTGTAAGCCATGGTCTCTCCGTTCGGGCGGGGCGGCCGTTCGGGCCGGTCCCCGCGTCGGGGCGCTCTGGCGCCGCGCCGGTGGTCCGGGGGCACGCGATGGTCGGTGGGACGGTGTGCGGGCGGGCGGTGCGTCCGCGGTGGCGGTCCGGACGGGACGGGCCGGGCGCGCCGGCCCGTCCGCCCGGTGGCCGCCGTCAGGCGTCGCGCTCGAGGGGGCAGCTCATGCAGCGGGGTCCGCCGCGGCCCCGGCCGAGCTCGCTGCCCCGGATGGTGAGCACCTCGATGCCGTTCTTCCTGAGGTGGTTGTTGGTGGTGGTGTTGCGCTCGTAGGCGACGACGACGCCGGGCTCGATCGCGAGGACGTTGGAGCCGTCGTCCCACTGCTCGCGCTCGGCGGCGAACACGTCCTGGGTGGGCGTGAGGACCTTGATCTCGTCCAGGTCGAGCGCGCGGCCGATGGCCTTGTGCATGTCCTCGGCCGGGTGGTCGGTGATCTTGAGTTCCTTCTCGGTGTCGCCCGGCTCGATGGTGTGGGACGGGAGCATGCCCATCCCGGCGTACTTGGTGAACACGCCGTGGTCGACCATCGTCATGACCGTGTCCAGGTGCATGAAGGCGCGCTTCTTCGTCATCCGCAGCGCGACGATCTTCTTGGCGGAGCCCTGCGCGAACAGGGACTTCGCCAGCATCTCGACGGCCTGCGGCTGGGTCCGCTCGCTCATCCCGATCAGCACCGCGCCCTTGCCGATGACCAGGACGTCGCCGCCCTCGATCGTGGCGGGGGCCATCGCGGTGCCCTCGTTCCAGACGTTGAACCCGCCGGTGTCCGGCTTGTTGTAGCCGTCGGCGAACGCCGGGTGCCACCGGTAGATGGCCTCCATGTTCACCGTCTCGCGCATCCGGGCCTTCTTCTTCATGGCGTTGATGGACACGCCGTCGTAGACCCAGCAGGAGGTGTCCCGGGTGAACAGGTGGTTCGGCAGCGGCGGCAGGACGAAGTCGTCCAGCTCGATGGCGTGGAACGCGATCGACTTGATGTCGTCCATCCGCTCCAGCAGCTCCCGCTTGGTGATGCCGCCGATGAGGAAGGAGCCGAGCTCCCGCAGGTCCATGGCGTCGAAGGCGTTGCGGATGCCGTCGGTGGCCAGTGGTCCGAACCAGTGCGGGTCGATCACGTAGTCCAGGATGTGCTTCTTGGCCTCCGGGATCTCGATCGTCTCGCGCAGCAGGTCGAGCAGGAGGTGGACCTTGACGCCGCGGGAGCGGAGCACCTGCTGGAACTCCTCGTGCTCCTCGCCGGCGCGCTGCACCCACAGGACGTCGTCGAACAGCAGGTCCGCCGCGTTGGACGGGGTGAGCCGCTTCAGCGACAGCTCCGGACGGTGCACCAGCACCTGGCGGAGTCGGCCGACCTCGGAATCGACGTGGAAGGACATGGTTCAGCCTCCTTGCTGATAGTTGGAAGTTCAGATGTGTTCCGGCGGATCCCGTCGGCTCCGGCGGGTCCCGGCGGCCGGGAGGCCGGCCGCCGGTGGCGGGCGCGGCGGGCGCGGCGGGCGGCGGG
>NZ_QURH01000880.1 GCF_003428695.1 Actinomadura logoneensis | reverse complement strand
CGCGGCCCCGGGCATGGCCGGGCTGCGGGACGCCCGCGAGCACCGCCGCGCCGAGATCCTCGCCGGGCGCGCCGACGCCGTCGGACGGCAGCGCGCGCGGGGCAAGCGCACCGCCCGCGAACGCCTGGACCTGCTGCTGGACGGCGGCTCGTTCGTCGAACTCGACCTGTTCCGGCGGCAGGGCGAGGGCCCGGCGACCGACGGCGTCGTCACCGGCTCGGGCACCATCGACGGCCGCCGCGTGTTCGTGTACGCGCAGGACTTCACCATCCTCGGCGGCTCGCTCGGCGCCGCGCACGCCGCCAAGATCCACAAGGTGATGGACCTGGCGGTCGCCAACGGCGCGCCGCTGGTGGGGCTGAACGACAGCGGCGGCGCCCGCATCCAGGAGGGCGTCATGGCGCTGGACGGCTACGGCGGGATCTTCCGCCGCAACGTCGCCGCGTCCGGCGTCGTCCCGCAGATCAGCGTGGTGCTCGGGCCGTGCGCCGGGGGAGCGGCGTACTCGCCCGCGCTGACCGACTTCACCTTCATGGTGGCGGGCAGCGCGCAGATGTACCTGACCGGCCCGGACGTCATCGAGGCGGTCAGCGGCGAGCGCGTCACGCACGCCGAGCTGGGCGGCGCGCAGGTGCACGGCACCCGGACGGGCGTCGCGTCGTTCGTGCACCCGGACGAGGAGAGCTGCCTCGCCGACGTCCGGCACCTGGTGTCGCTGCTGCCGTCCAACTACCTGGAGCCCGCCCCGTCCGCGCCTTCCCGCGGCGCGGCGGACGACCCGCGGCCCCGGCTGGCCGAGCTCGTCCCGGCCGAGCCGAACCGCCCCTACGACATGCTGGAGGTCGTCGCCGAGCTGGTGGACGACGCCGACGTCCTGGAGGTGCACGAGGACTGGGCGCGCAACGTCATCTGCGCGCTGGCCCGGCTGGACGGCGAGACCGTCGGGATCGTGGCGAACCAGCCGAGCGTCCTCGCCGGGGTGCTGGACGCGGACGCCGCGCAGAAGGCCGCCCGGTTCGTCCGGTTCTGTGATGCGTTCGGCATTCCGCTGGTGACGCTCGTGGACGTGCCCGGCTTCCTGCCCGGCACGGCGCAGGAGTACGCGGGCGTGATCCGGCACGGCGCGAAGCTGCTGTACGCGTACTGCGAGGCGACCGTGCCGCGCGTCCAGGTGATCCTGCGCAAGGCGTACGGCGGCGCGTACATCGTCATGGACTCCCGGTCGATCGGCGCGGACGTGTCGCTCGCCTGGCCCACCAACGAGATCGCGGTGATGGGCGCGGAGGCCGCCGTCAACGTCGTCCACCGGCGCGACCTCGCCGCGGCCGACGATCCGGGCGCGCTCCGCGGCGAGCTGGTCGAGCGGTACCGGGAACGGCTCATGCACCCGTACTACGCGGCCGAGCGCGGCCTGGTGGACGACGTGATCGACCCGGCCCGCACCCGGATCGAGGTGGCCCGGGCGCTCGCGATGCTCCGCAACAAGAGCGTCGCCCAGCCCGCCCGCAAGCACGGCAACGGCCCCCAGTGAGGGCCGCCGGGGCCGACCGGGCGATCAGACCGGCTCGGCCCCCGCGGCTCCGCCGAGCCGGCCGAGCCCCCCAGGCCCGCCGGGTCCCCCAGGCCCGCCGGGTCCGCCGAGTCCGGCGGCTCCGCCGGGGTCGCCCGGGAAGTGGGCGCCGAAGCGCTCCCGGGACGCCCGGACCGAGCGGGCCGCCGCGGCCGGGTCGTCGCCGACGCTGACCATCAGCGCGGGAAGCTGGGTCTCGAAGCAGGCGTCGGCGGTGTACGGCTCGGTGAGGTAGTCGCCGAGCTCCAGGCTGACCAGCCCGTGCATGGTGACCCACATGTGGTGCGCGACCAGCTCGGCGTCGGTCCAGGCGAACCGTCCGGACGAGATGCAGCGCTTGGCGCAGTGGACGATGTCGACCAGGATGTACCGGCCGTACTGCCGGTCGGTGTCGGACAGCGAGAACACCGGCAGCGAGGACGCCCCGAACATCACGTTGTACAGGTGCGGGTTCGCCAGCGCGTTGTGCCGGTAGGCGCGTCCGTACACGGCCATGTCGGTGACGGGGTCCGGGCTCTGCGCGACCCGGGTGAAGCAGCGCTCCAGCCGGGCGAAGCCGAGGTGGACCATCTCGCGGACCAGCCCGCTCATCCCGCCGAAGTGGGTGTAGACCATCATGGTCGAGCAGCCCGCCTCCCGGGCCACCCGGCGCGCGGTGAGCGCGCGCGGGCCCTCCTGGTGGAGCAGCCGGGCGGCGATCTCGGTGAGGACCGGGCGGAGGTCGGGGTCGGAACGGCGTGGACTCAACGGGCGCCTCCCCGCCGTGCGGTGCCGGGGCGGGGCGCGTACCGGCGGCTGGACCGGAGCACGGGGCTGATCATCGGTTCCCGAGGCTAGCCGAGCGGCCGGGTCCGGCACCCCTTCGAGGTTGCTCCGCCCACGGGATCGTGGTCATCTTCGAAGATGACTCCCTCCCCCCACTGGGCGGCGGTCCGCGCCGCCCTCCAGGACGCCGCCGACCGGTTCGCGGACCTCATCGACCCGCCCGCCGGCCCCGGCCCCGACTCCGGCACCCGCACCGACGGCACCTGGACGGTCGGCGAGACCGCCGCGCACGTCGCCGCCATCGCCTGGATGGACGTCGGGCTCCTCGACCCCTCCTCGCCCCCGCCGCCCGTCCCCGGCTTCGACACCTGGCTCGCGACGAGCAACGTCGAGGGCGTGCACGCCTTCAACGAGACCGTGCTCGCCGCCATGCCCGGCCGCGACCTCGCCGTCCTCGCCGCCGACCTGCGCGAACGCGTCAAGACCATGGACGCGCTGGCCGACGGCCGCGACCCGGCCGAGACCGTCGGCTGGATCGGCGGCGCACGGCTCCCGATCTGCGGACTGTTCGCGCACATGGTGAACGAGCTGCTGCTGCACGGCCACGACGTCGCCCGCGCCCTCGGCCGCCCCTGGACCGTCCCGCCGCGCGACGCGTCCTACTTCTTCGAGGACTTCATCGTCGGCCTGGCCCGCAACGGCGTCGGCGCGCTGCTCGACGGCGGCGGCCCGCCCCGCGAGGACCCGGTCGTGGTGGAGTTCCGGTCCGCCCACACCACGCCGGTCACGTTCGTGCTCCGGCGCGGTGAGCTGAGCGTGGAGAAGCCCGGCCGCACCCCCGACGTCCGGCTCCGGTTCGACCCGGCGGCGTTCACGATGATGATGTTCGGCCGCATGTCCAAGCCGCGCGCGCTGCTCACCGGCCGGATCCGCGTCGGCGGCAGGCGGCCGTGGCTGCTCCCGGTCTTCCTCCGCACCGTCCGCGTCCCCTGACCGGCCGCTCCCCGGTCGCCCCGGGAGCCGCGGACGGCGGCCCCCGGACGCGCCGAAGCCCCGGAGACCTCCACGGGTCCCCGGGGCTTCGGCGTGACCGGCCGGACTCACCGGCCCGGCCGGTCAGGGGATCAGTAGAACCTCCGCTGCTGGCGCGGCAGGTCCACCTTCGACGGGCCGCGCCACGGGGCCGTCGGGGCGGGGGCGACCTGGGCGGTCACGCCGTTCGGCGCGAGGACGACCGGGACGCTGACCGAACTGCCCGCGAGGTCCACGGTCACGTTCGCGCCCGTGGGGGTCTCGGTGGTGTTGTCGGAGTCGGTGCCCGCGATGACCAGGCCGAGGCGGTGGCCCTGCTTGAGGACGTAGTCCTGGCTGAGCGTCTTCCAGCCGATCGTGTAGTACCGCCCGGCCGCCAGCGGGTCCTGGCGGCTCAGCGACGACCGGTTCCAGGCGTCCATCCAGCCGCGCGCCACGATGTTCAGCGGCGCGGTCGTGGTGTTGGTGCGCGTGTCCAGGTAGCAGGCGCTGTCCTCGGCGGTGCTCTCGCCCCAGCAGCTTCGCGTGGTCAGCGTCTTGATGCCGGACCCGGCGCCCAGGTAGTCGATCCGGGTGTCGGTGCCGTAGTCGACCAGCAGGACGGTCAGGTCCGAGGTCGGCTTGTCCATCTTCAGCCGCAGCCGCGCCGTGGGCGTCCCGGAGATCCGGACCGACTTCGGCAGCGGCCCCGACACGTACGCCGCCCGGTACGCCTTGGCGGTCGTCGGGTCGGCCACCAGGTCGGCCTCGGCGTACCCGGCGCCCGCCGGGCCGGGCAGGTCGGTGAACGAGCCGGTGGCGCCGCGCACGGCGGGCTTCAGGCCGAGCGAGCCGTCCGCGCCGGGACGCAGCGGGACCGAGCGGGCGGCGGGCGCGGGCCAGTCGGCCTGCCGGACCCACTGGTCCGGGCCGACCTCGACGTCCGCGCGCGGCTCCCGCAGCACGTCGTTCGGGATCTTCTGCAGCTCGTGGTCGAACCACTTGTGCAGGGTGTTCACCCAGTCCTGGCGGCGGATGTCGAACGGGTCGACGTGGCCGCGCTGGTGCAGCCACACCTTCCGCGCGACGCCCTGCCGCTTGAGCCCGTCCCACCACTTCGAGAAATGGTCGGCCTTGACGTTCAGGTCGTTCACGCCGTGGATGGCGAAGACGCTCGCGCGCACGTTCCGGACGTTGGTGAGCGCGCCGGTCCGGTAGTTCGTGGTGTCCCAGTAGGCGTTGTAGTCGCCGGTCTCGTCGTCCTGGGCCTTGCCGAGGTAGGCGCGCTCGGGGCCGCACTTGGTCTTGGCGTCGGTGTCGACCACCTCGGCCAGGCCGTCCTGCTCGCCCGTCCAGTACTTGATGCCGTTCATCCGGCTGTAGTCGTACCAGCTGCTGATCGCCGAGATCGGGACGATCGTGTCCAGGCCCTTCACGCCGGTCGCCGCGACGCCGTTGGCGAGCGTGCCGTCGTAGGACTTGCCGATCATGCCCGTGTGGCCGGTCGTCCAGGACGCCTTGACGGGCTTCCCGTCGGGCGTGAACGCCTTCGCGCGGCCGTTCAGCCAGTCGACCACGGCCTTCCCGCCGAGCACGTCGGTCGGCCCGCCGCTGGTCGGGCAGCCGTCCGAGCGGGTCGTCCCGACCATGTCCACGGCGAGGAACGCGTAGCCGCGCGGCACGAAGTAGTTGTCGTAGAACAGCGGGAACGCGGTCGGGTTCCCGTTCGCGTCGTACTTCTTGCGCTGGCCTTCGTTGCCGCGTCCGAGGTTGTCGTAGTACGGCGACTCGTCCATGATGACCGGCACCTTCAGGCCGCGCTCGGTCTCGCGCGGCCGGACGATGTCCACGTTCACCCGGTCGGGCTTGCCGTCATGGTCGGAGTCCAGGTTCGTCTGGACGTACACGTGCTCGCGGATCGCGTCCTGGTACGAGAAGACGGGCTGGGTCACGCCGTCCTTCACCACGATCCTCGGCGTGGTCGCGCGCTGCGCCGCGTGCGCCGCGGGCACCGCGCCCGCCGCCACGACGGCGACGCCGGTCAGCGCCGCCAGCGTCGCGCTCCGGCGCGTCCTTGCGAGGGGCCGCCTGGGCAATCCGCACCTCCGGGTCACTCAACGGTGATCTCTGCCGTTGCCACACGTTCCTCGCGGCGGACGCGCCGGTCATCGTCGCCGTCCGAGGAACTCGCCCGGCTTTTGGGCACAACTTGCCCTTGCCTCCTCCGGTCCGTCCTGTCCCGGGAAAACCGGTTGCCTCCCGCCGGGGGCCGTCGCCTAACCTGACGCGCATGGCTACGCCCCGCATTGCCTAGCTGGCGACACCGCTTCCACGCCACACGTGTGTCCTCAGCCAGACTCGGAGCGTCCTACCCATGATCACCCTGCGTGATGTCGCCGTGCGCGCCGGAGCGCGCCCGCTGCTCACCGGCGTCACCGCCCACGTCTCTCCCGGCGACCGGATCGGCCTGGTCGGCCGCAACGGCGCGGGCAAGTCCACCCTGCTCAGGGCCCTCGCCGGGCTCGTCCCGCCCGCCGCCGGCACGATCACCCGCACCGCCCCGCCCCGCTACCTGCCCCAGGACCCGGCCGCCGCCGACCCGTCCCGGACCGTCACCGACCGCATCCTGTCCGCCCGGCGGCTGGACGAGACCGTCCGCGCGCTGCGGGCCGCCGAGACCGCCCTCGCGGCCGGCGACCCGGGCGCCCCCGACCGGTACGCCCGCGCCGAGGCGGAGTTCGTCGCGCGCGGCGGGTACGCGG
>NZ_QURH01000878.1 GCF_003428695.1 Actinomadura logoneensis | reverse complement strand
GCCCCGCTCCCGCGCCTGGTGGCGGTGGTCCCGGCCGTCCGGCGCGCCGCCCCGGCCGCCCGCCGCCCACGTTCGGACGCCTCGCCGTGCGGCCCGCGCACCCGTTCTCCCCTCGCTCCGTCCGCCCGCTCCGAGTGTCCCACATCACCGCCGCCGGAAGATCGTCCGCCCTTGACCTGCAAGTGATCAGGTACTTACAGTCGAGCCGCGAACTGTAAACGAACTCTCGCGGACGGAGGCGGTCGTGACGACCATCGACCAGGACTACCGGGACGTGCTGCGCGTGCTGTCGGAGGGTTCGGTGGCACGGCGCTTCGACCCCTACCTCGACATCGACTGGGACTCGCCGGAGTTCCGGATCGACCCGGACGACCCGCGCTGGATCCTCCCCGACTGCGACCCGCTCGGCGCGCACCCCTGGTACAAGGCGCAGCCCGAGCGGCGCCGGATCGAGATCGGCATGTGGCGGGTCGCCAACATCCAGAAGGTCGGGCTGCAGTTCGAGAGCGTGCTGATCCGCGGCATGATGCAGTACGCGATGCGGCTGCCGAACGGGACGCCCGAGTTCCGCTACTGCCTCCACGAGATGACCGAGGAGTGCAACCACATCCAGATGTTCCAGGAGCTGGTCAACCGCACCGGGCTCCCGGTCCCCGGGATGCGCGCCGACTACCGCAGGACGGCGCACTTCTGGCACCTGGCCGCCTACCTGCCGATCGTCTTCTTCATCGGCATCCTCGCGGGCGAGGAGCCGATCGACCACTTCCAGAAGGAGGCGATCCGGGGCGACCGCGAGCTGCCCCCGGCGGTGCGGCGGACCATGGAGATCCACATCGCCGAGGAGGCGCGGCACATCTCCTTCGCGCACCGCTTCCTGCACGACAAGGTGCGGCGGCAGGGCCGGGTCGGCCGGGGCGCGACGTCGCTCGCCTACCCGGTGATCATGCGCTGGCTCGCCGGCGCGATCATGAACCCGCCGCGCGACCTGGAGAAGCGGTTCGGCATCCCGCGCCGGGTCATGCGCGAGGCGTTCTGGGACAGCCCCGCCTCCCGCGAGATCCTGCGGAGCTACTTCGGCGACGTCCGGATGCTCGCCGACGAGCTCGGCCTGATGAACCCGGTCGCCGCCCGGCTCTGGAAGGCCCTGAAGATCGACGGCCGGCCGTCCCGGTACCGCGGCGAGCCCCACCGCACCGCCCGCGTCCCCGCCGCCTGACCCGCCGCCGTCCGAGGCGGCGGCCCGAGCCCCCGCGTCCGAGCCCCGCCGCCTGAGCCCCCCGCCGTCCGCATTCCGCACGGTCCGAGCCGGAAGAACCCCCCCATGCCCCACGTGGTCACGCAGTCCTGCTGCAACGACGCCTCGTGCGTCCACGCCTGCCCGGTGAACTGCATCCACCCCACGCCCGACGAGCCCGACTTCGGCACCGCCGAGATGCTCTACATCGACCCGGCGGCCTGCGTGGACTGCGGGGCGTGCGTGACCGCGTGCCCGGTCGGGGCGATCAGGCCGCACGGCGGGCTGGACGAGGCGCAGCGGCCCTTCCTGGAGATCAACGCCGACTTCTACAAGGACGGCCGGACGCGCCGCGGCATCCTCGCGCCGCACGAGCCGCCGCTGCACGTCACCACCCGGGAGCCGCTGCGCGTCGCGATCGTCGGGTCCGGGCCGTCCGCGATGTACGCCGCCGACGAGATCCTGACGATCCCGGGCGCGCGCGTGGACGTCTACGAGCGCCTGGCGACGCCCTACGGCCTGGTCCGGACGGGCGTCGCGCCGGACCACGTGGACACCCGCCGCGTCATCGAGGTCTTCGACCGGATCTCCCGGCAGGACGGCTTCCACCTCCACCTGGGCGTCGAGGTCGGCGGCCGGGTCGGCCACGCCGACCTGTTGCGGGACCACCACGCCGTGCTCTACGCGACGGGCGCGTCGTCCGACCGCCGCCTGGACGTCCCCGGCGCGGACGGCGTCACGACCGCGACCGAGTTCGTGGCCTGGTACAACGGCCATCCCGACCACGCGGACCACCGCTTCGACCTCTCCCACCGCCGGGCCGTGGTCATCGGCAACGGCAACGTGGCGCTGGACGTCGCCCGCGTCCTCACGACGCCGCCCGACGCGCTCGCGCGGACGCCGGTCTCCCGCGCCGCCCTGGAGGCGCTGCGGGTCGGCGCGGTCGAGGAGGTCGTCGTGGTGGGCCGCCGGGGGCCGGCCGACTCGGCGTTCACCCTGCCCGAGCTGGTCGGGCTGCGGTCGGCCGTCGAGGTGGTCGTCCCGCCCGCCGACCTGGTGGGCCTGGACGACGCCTCGCTGAAGCACCGCGCGATCCGCGACCTCGGACGCGAGCCGTCCGGCGGACGCCGCGTCACTCTCCGCTACCTGCTCGCCCCCGCCGAGATCACCGACACCGGCGTCACGTTCACCCGCAACGCGCCGCACACCGAGGACGGCCGGACCACGTACGTCCCGACCGGCGAGACCGTGCACCTGGAGGCGGGGCTGGTGCTCACCTCCATCGGCTACCGCGCCCGGCCGCTTCCCGGCCTGCCGTTCGACGAGCGGCGCGCGGTGGTGCCGAACGACAGGGGCCGGGTCGTCGACCCCGCGACCGGCGCGCCCGTCCCCGGCACCTACGTGACCGGCTGGATCAAGCGCGGCCCGACGGGTTTCATCGGCACCAACAAGACGTGCGCCCGGGAGACCGTCCGGCAGCTCGTCGCCGACCACAACGCCGGGCGCCTGCCCCGCCCCGCGGCGGTGCCGAGCCCGGCCTGAGGCGGGTCATTCCGAGTCGGCCGGACGCCCGTCAGCCCTGCGCGGCGGGGAGGATCGCGCGCGGTCTCGCCGGGCCGCCGCGGCGGTTCCACTCGCGCGGGTAGCCCACCGAGACCTCCTCGAACCGGACGCCGTCGTACTCGGTCGTCCGGGGGATGTGCAGATGGCCGTAAACGACGGCCGCCGCGTCGTACTTCAGGTGCCAGTCGGCCGTCCGGTCCGTCCCGCACCACTGCGCGAACTCGGGGTAGCGCAGCACGCGGGTCGGCTCCCGGACGAGCGGCCAGTGGTTGACCAGGACGGTCGGCAGGTCGGTGCCGCGGGCCGCCAGGCGGTCCTCGGAGTAGGCCAGGCGCGCCCGGCACCACGCGTCGCGCGTCGGGTACGGGTCGGGGTGCAGGAGGTACTCGTCGGTGCAGATGATCCCGGCGTTGTAGGCGATCTCGAGCGCCTCCTCCTTGGTGGACGCGCCGTCCGGCCGGAAGCTGTGGTCGTACAGCAGGAACAGCGGCACCAGCTGCACCGGGCCGCCCGCGCCGCGCCACACCGGGTAGGGGTCCTCGGGCGTGTGGACGCCCAGGCGGCGGCAGACCTCGACCAGGTGCAGGTAGCGTTCCTCGCCGCGCCGCTGGTCGGGGTCGTTGCGGGGCGTCCACAGCTCGTGGTTGCCGGGGACCCACACCACCCCGGCGTAGCGTTCGGCGAGGGTGCCCAGCGCCCACTCGACGTCGGCGGCGCGTTCGCCGACGTCGCCCGCGACGATCAGCCAGTCGTCCGGGTCGTCCGGGGTGAGCGCCGCCAGGTGCTCGCGGTTCGCGGCGTGCCCGACGTGCAGGTCACTGATCGCTAGCAGGGTGCCGGGCACGGGCCGCCTTCCTGGCCGGATTCGGACGGTCGGCCTCCCATCCTTGGCGGTGCCACCGGGCCGCGCAAGTGGCGGCGCGGCGGACGCGGGGCCGGTGGGGCGCGCGGGGGGTGACAGGGGGCCCACCGGTGTCCATGATGACGGCTATGTCCGGGCGGCCGGTCCGGGCGTCCGAGGAGGCGCGATGTCAGCTCCCACGGGACGGCTTCTCCGCCGGTTCGCGCTGGTCGCGGCGCTGCCGGTGACGGTCGCGGCGGCCGTCGCGGGCGTTCCCCCCGCCCGGGCGGACGCGGCGCCCGCCCCCGGCGGTCCGGGCGCGGCGTCCCACTTCGACGTTGCGCGCAAGGACTGCGTCGGGACGGCCCGGAGCGGCGCGTCGAAGGTCTGGTACACGGTCGCGAACGGCGCCCTGTCGGACGTCTACGAGCCGACGATCGACAATTCCGATGTCGAGAGCATGCAGTACGTGGTCACCGACGGCCGGACGTTCACCGAGCTGCAGGCGCGCGACACCACCTACAGCGTCGCGACCGACCCGTCCGGGATGGCCTGCACGGTCACCGCGGCCAGTAGGCGGGGCCGCTACCGGATCACCACCACCTACGTCACCGATCCCGGCCGCGACGCGGTCGTGATGAGCACCCGCGTCCAGCCCGCGGGCCTGCGGCTCTACGTGCGGCTCGACACCAACGTCAACGGGAACGGCGGGGGAGGGGTCGCCAACGGCGGGGCGGACAGCGGTGTCATCGACGGAGCGACGCGCGCGCCCGTCGTCTCGGACACCAACACCGTGACCAACGCCGCCAACCGCGACTACGCCGTCCCCACCCACCTCGCGCTCCGCGCCCAGCGCCCTCTGCCCGAGGCGAGCGTCGGCTACGCGGGCACGGGCAGCGACGGCGCGGCCCAACTCGACACCGCGCGCGCCCTCACGCCCGCCTACACCTCGGCCCCGCACGGTAACGTCGTCGCGACCGCGCGCCTCCCCCTCGACCGCGACGGCCGGGTCACCTTCGCGCTCGGCTTCGGACGGTCGCCGTCCGCCGCGCTCGGCACGGCGGCCGACGCGGTGTCCCGGCCCTTCGCGTCCACCCTCGGCCGCTACCAGGCGGGCTGGCGCGCCTACGACGCCCACCTGCGCAGACCTCCCGCCCGCCTGGACGGCAGGCTGCGCGACGCCTACCGGCAGTCGGTGAACGTCCTGAAGGCCAGCGAGGACAAGACGTTCCCCGGCGCGGTCGCCGCGTCCCTCGGCAGCCCGTGGGGGCAGGCGGTCGGCGCGGGCGACGCCCCCGGCGGGAAGGCGGTCTACTTCGGCTCCTACCGCGAGGTGTTCGCACGCGACCTGTACGAGGCGTTCACCGGCCTGCTCGCGGCGGGCGACATCGGGACGGCCCGCGCCACCGTCCGCTTCCTGCTGCTGCGGCAGCAGCAACCCGACGGCCGCCTGCCCCGCAACTCGCTGCTGAACGGCCGGATCGCCCCCGACACCGGGGGCGACCAGCTGGACGAGACCGCCTACCCGATCCTCATGGCCCACCAGGCGGGGCTCGCCGGGGACACCGAACTCTGGCCGCACGTCCGGAGCGCGGCGGACTTCGTCGTCGCGCACGGCCCGGCCTTCGGCGTCGAGCGCTGGGAGGAGCAGTCGGGGTACTCGCCGTCCACGATCGCCGCCGAGATAGCCGGCCTCGTCGCGGCCGGGGACGTCGCCGACCGGCACGGCGACCCGGGACGCGCCCGGCTGTACCGCGCGACCGCCGACCGCTTCACCCGCTCGGTCAAGGGCTGGACGGTCACCACGTCCGGACCGTACGCGCCGCGCTACTTCCTGCGGCTGTCGCGCGCCGGCGATCCGGACGCGGCCGTCTCCTACAACCTCGGCAACGGCGGCCCCACCGAGGACCAGCGGCGCGTCGTGGACGCCGGGTTCCTCGAACTGACCCGGCTCGGCGTCCTGCCCGCCCGCGACCCGGACGTGCTCGCCTCCCTCCGCGTCGTGGACGGCGTGCTGCGCCGGACGACCCCGTCCGGCCCGGGCTGGTACCGCTACGGCACCGGCACCGCCGGGACCGAGGACGGCTACGGCGACTGCTACGAACCCGACCCGACCTCGTGCGAGCGGACGGGAAGCCCGTGGCCGCCGTCCGACACCGGATCCGGGCACCTGTGGCCGGTGCTCACGGGCGAACGCGCCGAGCAGGCGCTGCAGACCGGCGACACCGGGACCGCCGCCGACCTGCTGCGGACGATGCGCGGCATGTCGTCCGGCACCGGCCTGGTCCCCGAGCAGGCGTGGGAGGACCCGGACCTGCCCGCCTCCCCGTACGGCACCGACCCCGCGACCGCATCGATCGGCTTCCGGTCCGGCGGCCCGGCCGGGTCGGCGTCGCCGCTGACCTGGGCCCAGGCGCAGCAGGCCCGGCTCGCCCTCGCGCTCGGCGCGCGCCGCCCGG
>NZ_QURH01000879.1 GCF_003428695.1 Actinomadura logoneensis | reverse complement strand
CCCCTCACCCCCGGTCGGCCGCCGTTCCCCCGCCGGCGGCCGGCCGGGCGGCCCCGCCGAGGTCGGCGAGCGCGGTCCGGGCCCGTTCGACCAGCGGATCCGGATCGTCCGCGCGCCACACCAGGTGCAGGGCCGTGGACGTCCCGGCGAGCGGGCGCGCGGCCACCCCGACCCGGCGCAGCGACCGCATCGAGTCGGCCAGCACCGCGCCGCCGAACCCGGCCGCGACCAGCGCGAGCAGCGTCGGGACGGTGCGTCCCTCGGCGGCGACGCGGGGCACGACCCCGGCCCGGTCGCACAGCGCCACGATCTCGTCGTGCGAGCGCGCGGACGCCTCGCGCGGCCACAGCACCAGCGGGATGCCGCCGAGCGCGGACAGCGGCAGCGGACCCGTCCCGGCCGCCAGCGCGTGGTTCTCCGGGACGAACAGCGACATGGGCTCGCGCCACCACACCCGCGCCGCCAGCCGCGCGTCCCGCATCGGGAGCCGGTGGACCGACAGGTCGTACCGCCCGTCCAGCACGCCCTCGGACATGTCGGCGTCGCTGAAGCTCTCCTCCAGCCGCAGTTCGACGCCCGGCAGCTCGCGGCGCAGCCGGCCGAGCGCGGCGCCGAGCGGGCCGTTGATCCCGGACGGCCCGAACGCGATGGTCAGCCGGCCGGACAGCCCGCGCGCGGCGAGCCGGACGTCCTCGACCGCCGCGGCCGACTCGGCGAGGATCACCCGGGCCCGGCGCAGCAGCGCCCGTCCCGCCGGGGTCGGCGCGAGGCCGCGGCCCGCCCGCTCGAACAGCGGCGTGCCGAGGTCCTGCTCCAGGTCGCGCAGCTGGCGGCTCAGCGTCGGCTGGGTGAGGTGCAGGCGGCGCGCCGCCGCGCTGACCGACCCCTCCTCGGCGATCGCGACGACGTATCCGAGCAGCCGGATCTCCATGTCCATCCATACCTCCCAGGCATGGGAAGCATAGGTGTTCATGCCTGTGGGGCGGCGACGCGTGCTCGGCGGAGCAGGATCGAGGTCGTCCCGAACAGACACGAAGGAGTACGGCGATGAACCGATCCGAGCGTTTCGAGCACGGCATGAAGGTCCTGACGGAGGTGGACGGCGAGGGCGGGCAGCGGGTCGTGGAGTCGCTCGCCGACGTGTCGCCCGAACTGGGCCACCAGATCGTCGCGTGGGCGTTCGGCGACATGTACGCGCGGCCCGAGCTGCCGCCCCGCGACCGCCAACTGGTCACCCTCGGGGTCCTGACCGCGCTCGGCGGCTGCGAGCTCGAACTGGACGTCCACATCAACGCGGCGCTGAACGTCGGCCTGACCGCCACCGAGATCTCCGAGGCCCTGCTGCACTCGGCCGTCTACGCCGGGATTCCGCGCGCGCTCAACGCGACGCTCGTCGCCAAGCGGGTGTTCGCCGAGCGCGGGGTCTCCCCGCTGCCCGCCGACGAAGATCGTCTACCCTCGGCCTGAGGCTCCGGGCGGGACGCGCCGGAGCGCGCGAAGGGGGACGGACGTGACCTGGTACCAGCCGACCGAGACCGAGCGCGGCCACCTGCGCCGCTGCGTGGACCTGGCCGCCGAGGCCCTGGCGGACGGTGACGAGCCGTTCGGGTCGGTGCTCGTCTCGGCGTCCGGCGAGGTGCTGTTCGAGGACCGCAACCGGGTCAAGGACGGCGACCGCACCCGGCACCCGGAGTTCGAGATCGCGCGCTGGGCGGGCACGAACCTGTCGCCGTCCGAGCGCGCCGCCGCGACCGTCTACACCTCCGGCGAGCACTGCGCGATGTGCTCCGCCGCGCACGGCTGGGCCGGGCTGGGACGGATCGTCTACGCGTCCTCGACCGAACAGCTCGTCGGCTGGCTGCGCGAGCTGGGGGTGTCCGGGGCGTCGCCCGTCCGGCCGCTCGCGATCAACGACGTGGCGCCGGACGTGCCGGTGGCCGGGCCGGTGGAGGAGTTCGCCGACGAGATCCGGGAGCTGCAGCGCACCCTGCACACCCGCGGCTGACCCACCCCGCGCTTGGGGCGGACCGTCTCGGGCGTGCGCGTCCTCCGACGGTGGAACCGCAGGTCGGAGGCCGTGCAAGAGCGCGGGGAGCCGGGTATGGGACCTCCCGGGGACGGCGGACGGGCCGTCCGGACTTCGGGGGGAACCGACGATGAGTGATCTCGTGGCGATCGCCTACGACGACGTGGAGACCGCCGAGCGTGTCCGCGACCTGGTGGGCGAACTGCAGATGCGGCACGTCATCGAGGTGGCGGACGCCGTGGTGGTGGAGCGCCGCGAGGACGGCAAGATCAAGCTGCACCAGTCCCTCAACACGGTCGCGGGCGGTGCGGCGGGCGGCGCGCTGTGGGGCGGCCTGATCGGGCTGCTCTTCCTCCAGCCGCTGCTGGGCGCGGCCATCGGCGGCGCGACCGGCGCGGCCGTCGGCGCGGTCACCGACCTCGGCATCAACGACGAGTTCATGCGGCGGCTGGGCGAGGGGCTGCGGCCCGGCGCGGCGGCGGTCTTCCTGCTCGTCAAGAAGACCACGCCGGACAAGGTGCTGCCGGAGCTGGCGCAGTTCGGCGGCCAGGTCATCCAGACATCGCTGTCGGAGGAGCTGGAGGAACAGCTCCGCGACGCCCTCCAGCGGCAGCCCGCGACTGCCGCCGCCGAGCCGCAGGCACAGGCCCAGGCCCAGGCACAGGCGGAGGCGCAGGCCCCGGGGCAGCAGCACGGGCAGGGGCAGAGCCCGTCGCAGTCCGGCGTGCCGACCATCCCTCCGGACTGACCGGAGAGGCGCGGCGCCCGTCCGGGCACCCCGGGCGGGTGGCCGGACGGGCGGGCAGGGCGTTACCGGCCCCGGTTGAACTGCCGGGTCGGCGTGCGGCCGGCGTGCTTGCGCCCGCGGTCGGCCATCGCGGCAGTCCGCGGATTCTTGAAAGCGTCCTTGGACTTCTTCTTCGCGAGGGCCTTGGCGAAGGGCGTGTTGTCGTCATTGTGGATTCGCATGAAGAGACACCTCCGGGCATGCTCGAATTCGGCCTGGTGAAAGGCCGCGGAAAATGGACGGTGCTTCCCGGGACGGGGATGTCGGGCATGGCTGGACGCACGCGTGACGGCGTGGCAGACGTACAAGACGAGGCCGGGGAACGGCCGACAGGGAGAGATGGGGAGCGGGCCGCGGACGGGCGCGTCCTCGGTCAGGACGGGCGCGTGGCGGGCGGCTCAACCCGGAAGATGATCACAGCTCCATGCCCCGAATATTAGCGGGACGCCCCGGGGAGTTGTCAACCGCTATTTCGTGAATTCGTCGACGGCCGCCTTTGTCGCGCGATGTGCGAGGGCGTGCCGCGATATGGCCCATGCGCGGATGGCGCGACGCGGCTGGTGCGGATGGCGCGATGCAGCTTGTGCGTGGTTGGCGCGTGGCGCGTGGCGCGTGGCGGGTGCGCGGATGGCGCGATGTGTGGGGTGTGCGGCGTTGACGCCGTCCCGCGGGCGGCTGCACGCTCGGTGACGTGAAGCGAGTCGTGTTCGTCGTCTTCGACGGGTTCCAGTCGCTCGACCTGACCGGGCCGTTCGAGGTCTTCTCGTTCACCGGGCGGTACGAGTGCGTGGTCGTCGCGCCCGAGGCCGGGGAGGTCCGGTCGCGCAGCGGGCTGCCGTTCGTGGTCCGGCACGGCGTCGCCGACCTCGACCCGGCGGAGCCCGTCGACACGCTCGTCGCGGTGGGCGGGGCCGGAGTGGACGCCGCCGCCCGGGATGAGGCGCTGGTCGGCTGGGTGCGGGACGCGGCGCGGGGCGCGCGGCGGGTGGCGTCGGTGTGCAGCGGCGTGCTGCTGCTCGGCGCGGCCGGCCTGCTGGACGGCAGGCGCGTCACGACGCACTGGGAGCGCGCCGAGCAGGTGCGCCGGACCCATCCCGAGGCCGTGGTGGACTGCGACCCGATCCACATCCGGGACGGCCGGGTCTGGACGTCCGCGGGCGTCACCGCCGGGATGGACCTCGCGCTCGCCATGGTCGAGGACGACCTCGGCCGGGAGGTGGCGCACGTCGTCGCCCGCGAGCTGGTCATGTTCCTGCGGCGGCCCGGCAGCCAGTCGCAGTTCAGCGTCCCGCTGTGGACGGCGCGTCCGGAGAGCGACCCGATCCGGACGGCCGTGGACGCGATCAACGCCGACCCGGGCGACCGGCACGGCGTGCGCGAGCTGGCCCGCCGGGCCGGGCTCAGCCCCCGCCACCTGCAACGCCGCTTCACGGCGGAGATGGGCGTCCCGCCCGGCGGCTACGTCGAGCGGGTCCGGGTCGAGGCGGCGCGGCGGGCGCTCGCCGAGACCGCCGAGCCGGTCGAGGCGATGGCCCGGCGGCTCGGCTTCGGCACCGGCGAGACGCTGCGCCGGGCCTTCCACCGGACGGTCGGGGTCGCGCCGTCCGACTACCGGGAACGGTTCCGATCGACGGGAAGGGACGTCCGATGACGACGTACGGACTGCTGCTGTTCGAGGGCGCGGAGGAGCTCGACTTCGTGGGGCCGTGGGAGGTCTTCACGGCCTCGGCGATGCTCCGCGGCGAGGGGGACCGGGCGGTGCTCGTCGCCGCCGCGGACGGTCCCGTCCGGTGCAACAAGGGCATGCGGGTGCTGCCGGACCACACCTTCGACGACCACCCTGACCTGGACGTCCTGCTCGTCCCGGGCGGGAACGGCCGGGTGGCGGCGGGCAAGGACCCGGTGATCACCGGCTGGCTCGCGGCGGCCGGCCCGAAGGCGCGCTGGCTGACCAGCGTCTGCACCGGCTCGCTGCTGCTGCACGACGCCGGCCTGCTGCGGGGACGGCGCGCGGCGACGCACTGGGCGGCCGAGCACGAGATGGAGGCGCGCGAGGACGTCACGCTCGTCCGGGACGAGCGGTTCGTCGTGGACGGCGAGGTCGTCACCAGCCAGGGCGTCTCGGCGGGCATCGACATGGCGTTGTGGCTGGTCGGACAGCTCCACGGCGTCGAGCACGCCCGCAACGTCCAGAAGTACGTGCAGTACTACCCCGAGCCGCCCTACGCGGACTGACCGCGCCCCGGACCGGGCGGGCGGGCCGGGCGGGCGCGCCGGATCAGGCGGACCGCTCGGCCTCCGCGCGCATCTCCTCCATCTCGCGCAGCACCTTCTTGCGGGCGCGCGTCGAGAGGCGGTCGATGTAGAGCCTGCCGTTCAGGTGGTCGGTCTCGTGCTGGAGGCAGCGGGCGAGCAGGCCCGTCCCCTCGACCGTGACGGGGTTGCCCTCGACGTCGAACCCGTGGCAGGTGGCGCGGTCGGGGCGGGCGAGCGGCGCGTGCGGGCCGGGCACCGACAGGCAGCCCTCCTCGCCGTCGTCGAGGTGCCGGTCCGGGCCCTCGGGCAGGACGAGCGTGGGGTTGCAGACGACGCCCTTGCGGGCCACGTCGTCGGCGTCCGGGCAGTCGTAGACGAAGACGCGCAGGTCGACGCCGATCTGGTTCGCGGCCAGGCCCACGCCGTCGGCCTCGTACATGCTGGCGAACATGTCGTCCACCAGCGCCGCGAGGTCGGCGTCGAAGCTCTCCACCGGGCGCAGGGAGCGGTGGAGGATCGGCTCCCCCACCACGGTGATCGGTCGTGCCTGTCCGCTCGTCATGGGCTGCATGGTAGCCAGCCCGCGGTCCTCCCTGCGCAAAGCCCGGTTCAGGACGATAATCACGGATCATGCGGTTCGGCGTGCTCGGTTCGACGGCGGCGTGGCGACCGGACGGGACGCCGGTCCCGCTGGGCGGTCCGGCCCGCCGCGCCCTGCTGGCGCTGCTGCTGGTGCGGCCGGGGGAGGCGGTGTCCGCCGAGGGCCTGGCGCACGAGCTCTACCCGGACGGCGGCCCCGGCCGCTCCGACGGCAGGGGCGGACGGGGCGGTTCGGCGCACGCGCTCCAGTCGCAGGTGTCGCGGCTCCGGGGCGTCCTGCGCCCGCACGCCGACATCGAGAGCACCCCGGCCGGCTACCGGCTGACCGGCACCGGCTCTGACGTCGCCGGGGGCGCGGCCGTGGCCGTGGACGCGGCGCGGTTCGAGGCGCTGGCGGGCGACGGCCGCGCGGCGCTCGC
>NZ_QURH01000876.1 GCF_003428695.1 Actinomadura logoneensis | reverse complement strand
CGCGGGCGCACGACCGCCCTTCGGCGCGTGCGCGCCCGCGGGCGCGGCGGGAGGACGCACGGCGCCTCCCCCCGGCGCGGCCGGACGCTGCTCGGCGTCCGTCCGCGGACCGGTCACCGCGTCGGTCGATACCACCTCACCGGGCACCCAGCCTCCTCGAAGCCGTGCGGGCGCGATCTCCTCGGGCCGCCGGGCGGGCGCGCCCGTTCCCGCCGGTCGCTGATTCGGCCAGTCTATCCGGCCGTTATTTCGCACCCGGCCGAATCCGCGATCTCGGGCGCGTGATCAGTAGAACATTCTCGTGAGACGGCACATTCCGCACGTCCCGGGAGGGTTCTGCTCTCAGACGGTCACGAGGGCGTGCACGTCCAGCCCGTCCAGCTTGTCGCGGCCGTTCAGGAACGACAGTTCCATCAGGACCGACAGCCCGACCACGTCGCCGCCGCCGCGCCGGACCAGCTCGGCCGCCGCGCGGGCGGTCCCGCCGGTCGCCAGGACGTCGTCCACGATCAGCACCCGGTCGCCCGGCTCGAACGCGTCGGTGTGCATCTCGATCGTCTCGGTGCCGTACTCGAGCTCGTAGTCCTGCTCGAAGGTCGCCGCGGGCAGCTTGCCCTTCTTGCGCACCGGGACGAAGCCCGCGCCCATGTGGTAGGCGACGGGGGCGGCCAGGATGAAGCCGCGCGCCTCGATGCCGACGATCTTGTCCACGGTGCCGCGGCCGTGGTGGTTGACGACCGTGTCGACCACGCCGGCGAACGCCACATGGTCGGCCAGCAGCGGGGTGATGTCCTTGAACAGCACGCCCGGCTTGGGGTAGTCGCTCACGTCGCGAATCCGGTCCTGGATCAGCCTGTCGAGGTCCACGGGTCTCCTCTTGCGTCTTCTGTCGGGGGCGGGACGGCCGGCGCGGCCGTCCCGGCACAGTGCGACGGCCGTGCCCGCCCCACCGGTGATCGGGGGGACGGACACGGCCGTCATGCTCGTTCGAGCAGGTCGTCCCAGCAGCCTACTTGCCCCGGCGCTGCTGCCGGGTGCCGCGCTTGGGCTGCTGGCGCGGCCCCTGTACCGCCTTGCGGAGGGTGACGCCCGCCGGGACCTCGCCCTGCGGGCCTTCCGCGGACGGCTCGTCGGCCGGCGGGGCGTCCTCGTCGTCGGTCGGCGGCCGGGCCGCCGCCGCCTTGGCCACCTTCGCCTGCTGCTTCGGGCTCTGCTCGCGCTTGGCGATGTTCTGCCGCAGCTCGCGGTACCGCGGCTCCCGCTCCTTCAGCTGGACCAGCAGCGGCGTGGCCACGCAGATCGAGGAGTAGGTGCCGACGATCATGCCGACGAACAGGGCGAGCGACAGGTCCTTCAGCGTGCCCGCGCCGAACAGCGTGGTGCCGATGAACAGGATCGCCGCGACCGGCAGGATCGCCACCAGCGAGGTGTTCAGCGACCGGACCAGGGTGCTGGACAGCGCCTGGTTGGCCGCCTCGCTGTAGGTGATCCTGGACTTGGCGTTCAGCGGCCGGGTGACCTCCTTGATCATGTCGAACACCACGACCGCGTCGTACAGCGAGTATCCGAGGATGGTCAGGAAGCCCAGCACGGTCGCGGGCGTGACCTCGAACCCCGACCAGGCGTAGATGCCGGCCGTGATGACCAGGTCGTGCAACAGCGCCACCATCGCGGCGACCGCCATCCGCCACTCGAACGCGACCGACAGGTAGCCGATGATCAGGATCATGAAGACGATCAGCGCCTGCCACGCCTTCTTGGTGATCTCACCACCCCAGGACGCGCCGACGATCTGGCTGCTGACGTCGTTCTCCGAGACGCCCAGCTTCTGGGCGACGTCCTTCTTGACCTCGTTGACGTGCTTGGGGTCGAGGCTCTCGGTGGTGACGCGCCAGTTGCCGCCCGCCTTCTGCACGGTGGTCTGGTGCACCCCGGCCGAGGTGACCGCGCCGCGGACGTCCTCGATCGAGTGGTGCGACGCCTTGGCGATGGTGAAGACCGAGCCGCCCTTGAACTCCACGCCGAAGGTCAGGCCCTGGACGAGCAGGCCGACCAGGGAGAACACGATCAGCAGACCCGAGATCGAGTACCAGACCTTCGGCCTGCCGACGATGTCGGCGCTGATCTCGCCCCGGTAGATCCGGGAGATGACCGCACGCAGTCCCATGATCAGACCTCCTGGCTCGTCGGGCGGACGGTGCTGTTCGCGCGCGCCTGCGCCGTGCGGCGCAGTCGCTTGGCGTCCAGCCCCGACAGCTTGTGGCCCCGGCCGAAGAACTTGGTCCGGCTGAGCAGCGCCACCAGCGGCTTGGTGAAGAAGAACACCACCACGACGTCGATCAGCGTGGTCAGGCCCATCGCGAACGCGAAGCCCGCGACACCGCCGACGGCGAGGAAGTACAGCACGACCGCGGCGAGGAAGGTCACCGCGTCCGCCACCAGGATGGTACGCCGCGCGCGCTTCCAGGCGACCTCGACCGAGGGCCGCAGGGCCCGTCCGGCGCGCAGTTCGTCGCGGATCCGTTCGAAGTAGACGATGAACGAGTCCGCGGTGATGCCGATCGACACGATCAGACCGATGATGTGCGGCAGGCTGAGCCGCCAGCCGATGTTCTCACCGAGGATCACCACGGCCACGTAGGTCATCCAGGACGCGACGACCAGCGAGCCGACGGCGACCAGGCCGAGGCCCCGGTAGTAGACCATGCAGTACAGCAGGACCAGCGCCAGGCCGATGCCGCCGGCGATCAGGCCGCCGCGCAGCTGGTCGGCGCCCAGCGTGGACGACACCTCGTCGATCGCGCTCATCTTGAACTCGAGCGGGAGGGCGCCGTACTTGAGCTTGTTGGACAGGTCCTCGGCGTAGGTCTGGGTGAAGCTCTCCGCCGGGCCGTCGATCCGGGCGCTGCCGCCGGTGATCGGGCCCTGGTTGATCGACGGAGCGGACACGACCTGGCCGTCCAGCACGATCGCGACCTGCGCCTGCGGCGAGGACGGGTTCGACTGGTACGCCTTGGACGCCTCGGTGGTGGTCTGCGAGAACTGGTTGCCGCCCTTACCGGTGAAGGTGAGGTTGACCGACCAGCTCGACTGGCCCTGCGAGGTGTCCGGCGGCATGGCGCTGGCGGACTTGACGTCCTCGCCGAGCACCCGCACCGGGCCGAGCAGGTACTTGGTGACCCGGATGTTGCCCTTGTCGTCCTTCTCCGCCTTGTCGTCGCAGGCCACGACCCACTTGCGGTTCACGTCGTTGGAGCCCGGGACGGTCGGGCCGCCCTTGGGGTCGCAGACGGTCCGCTGGAACTGGGCGATGGCGGCCTTGTCGTCGACGCCGGCGAAGTCGTTGCCGTCGGCGCCGACCGGCGGGACCTGCGCGGTCGGCGTCCCGGCCGGCTTCGGCGAGGACGAGCCCGTCGGCTTCGCCGACGGGGACCCGGACGGCGTCGGGGCCGTCAGGGCCTTCGACAGCGCCCGGCCGCGCGGCGTGGCGGTGTCGCTCGGCTCGGCCGACGTCGTCGGCTTGGCCGACGGACCGCCGGTGGCGGGGATGGTCGCCTTGCCGCCCGGCTTGCCGGTGGCCTTGCCGGACGGGGAGGCCGTCGGCGCCGGCGTGGTGGCCGGCGCCTGCGACGGCAGGCCGCTCGCCTCGGCGAACACCTGCCGGAACTGCAGCTTGGCGGTGGACCCGATGGTCTCCGCCGCCCGCGTCTGGCCCTGCCCCGGCAGGTTGACCACGATGTTGTTGCCGCCCTGCTTGGCGACCTCGCCGTCCGAGACGCCGAGCCCGTTGACCCGCTGCGTCATGATCTTGACGGCCTGGTCCATCTGCTGGCCCGGCGGGGTCTTGCCGTTCTCGGTGTGCGCGGTCAGCGTGACGGTCGTCCCGCCCGCGAGGTCGAGCCCCAGCTTGGGGGTCCCCTTCCCCTGCATGAACATCACGCCGGTCAGGGCCGCCATGACCACGAACAGCACCAGGAGGGTGCGCCCCGGCCTGGGGACATTGCTACGAGACGATGCCACTGGTCGTCGAACTTCCCGTCTTGTCGGTACCGCCGCGGGTCAGGCGGAGGGCTTGTCGGCCTTGCCCGCGTGGGCGGCCTCGTCCTCGTCCTTCGCGTCGGCCTTAACGCCCGCCTTCACGGCGGTCTTCTCGTCGCCGTCAAGGTCGCCGGCGCCGGCGGGCTTGGCCTGCGGCGCGGTCTCGGCCTCGGCGGCGGGGGTCTCGTCGGGCTCCTCGCCCTCGAGCTCCTCGTCGGCGGGCTCGTCCTTCAGGACCTGCATGATCGCCTGCTTGAGGAACTTCGCCTCCACGCCGGGGGCGATCTCCAGCACGACGCCGTCGTCCTGGAGCTCCACCACCGTGGCGTGCATGCCCGCGGTGGTGATGATCCGGGTGCCGGGAGCGATGCTGCTCTGCATCTGCATCTGCTCCTTGCGCCGCCTGCTCTGCGGCCGGATCAGCAGGAAATAGAAAACCAGCGGCACGGCCAGGAGGAGCAGCAGGTTGAATGCGCCGCTGCCCCCGGAACTCGCCGCCAGGATGTGAGTGGTGTCGCTGCCCATTACGGGGCGTCCTTCCGATTTTGGATTGCCCAGCCTGTGGCCGGTAGGCCGTGTCTCGGGACCGCCGGCTGGTGGACGGTGTGACCAAGTCCCGGAGTCTAGAGAGTACGCGAGACCCCGGCAACGACGTGACGAGCGGCACTCTCGGGAAGTTCCCAAGCCGTTACGCCCCGATCACGCCGCCGTGATCATGCCGCGGCGGCCGGGCCCGTCCGCGGGCGGCTATCCGGGGTCGTCCGCGCCCTCGTCCAGGTCGAACAGGGCGGCCCCGGCCAGGGGCGCGGTCGGGGGCGGGGTGAGGCCCAGATGGGCCCACGCCGCGGGGGTCGCGATGCGTCCGCGGGGGGTGCGGGCGAGCATCCCCTGGCGGACGAGGAAGGGCTCGGCGACGACCTCCACGGTCTCCGGCTCCTCCCCCACCGACACCGCCAGGGTGGACAGGCCGACCGGCCCGCCGCCGAACTTGCGCATCAGGGAGCCCAGAACCGCCCGGTCCAGGCGGTCCAGCCCCTTCTCGTCCACCTCGTACAGGGCCAGGGCGGCGCGGGCCGCCTCCCTCGTGACGATCCCGTCGCCGCGCACCTCGGCGTAGTCGCGCACGCGGCGCAGCAGCCGGTTGGCGATCCGGGGCGTGCCGCGCGAGCGGGACGCGACCTCCGCCGCGCCCTCGTCGGTGATCTCCACCTCCAGCAGCCGCGCGGACCGCTGGACGATCACCTCCAGCTCGGCGGGCCCGTAGAAGTCCATGTGGGCGGTGAACCCGAACCGGTCGCGCAGCGGGCCGGGCAGCATCCCCGCCCGGGTCGTCGCGCCGACCAGGGTGAACGGGGCGATGTCGAGGGGGATCGCGGTCGCGCCGGGGCCCTTGCCGACCACGACGTCGACGCGGAAGTCCTCCATCGCCATGTAGAGCATCTCCTCGGCGGGCCGGGCCATCCGGTGGATCTCGTCCAGGAACAGCACCTCCCCCTCGGCCAGCGTGGACAGCACGGCGGCCAGGTCACCGGCCCGCTCGATCGCGGGCCCCGAGGTGATCCGCAGCGGCTGCCCCAGCTCCGCGGCGATGATCATGGCGAGGGTGGTCTTGCCGAGCCCGGGGCCGCCCGACAGCAGCACGTGGTCGGGCGTGCGGCCCCGCCGCAGGGCGCTGCGCAGCACCAGCGACAGCTGCTCGCGGACGCGCTCCTGCCCGACGAAGTCGTCCAGCCGCTTGGGCCGCAGCGCGGCCTCGATGACCTGCTCCTCCGGGCCCTCGGCGCCGCCGCCGACCAGCCGCTCCTCGTACTCGCTCACTTGCTCAGCTTCTTCAGCGCGGCCTTCAGCAGCTCACCGACCGGCGGGACCTCGGTGCCGTCCAGGTCGGCGGCGACCGCGTCCACGGCGGCGTCGGCGTCCCTCGCCGTCCAGCCGAGGTTGACCAGGCCGGTCTGCACCTGCGCGCGCCACGCCTGGCCCGCGCCGGGGCGGCGGCCGGGCGCGTCCGG
>NZ_QURH01000875.1 GCF_003428695.1 Actinomadura logoneensis | reverse complement strand
GCCCCCTGTCGGCCGCGGAGCGGCGCGCGGTGACGGTCCGGCCCGGAACCTCCAGGCCGCCCCCGGTGTCCGGCCGGCCGGGCCCCACCGCCGGGCCGGCCGGACGTTCCGACGGACTACCGCACCGCCCTGAGGTAGTGTCCGTCCGCCCAGCCCATGGGGTGGGTGAGGTGGACCCACGTGCGGTGGTCGGCCCGGTGCGTCCTGCAGTCCCCGGGGACGTGCCTGGCGTTGTACGGGAGCCTCGCGACCACCCTGTAGCGCAGCCCTGGACCCGAACGGACGTTCAGGTGGCCGTGAACGCGGATGTGGACCACGTTGTAGTAGCAGGTCCGCGCCGATGTGGCCGGAGCGGAGGTGCTCGCGTCCGCCTGGGCGGGAGCGAGCATCGAGAGCGCGGCCACTGGCACGGCCAGCGCCGCCGTCTTCCGGATTCTCATGAGTACCCTCCTTCGTGCACTCGTGTGTTGAAAGAGTGCAGCACGGGCTGGAAGAAGCCTCAAGAAAGCCTGAATTCACCGACGCGCCACCTGACGCGCTGGTGAGGGGCGTCCACGCTGGTCAGCCTGGTTCGGGCAGGATGACCTTCCGCTCGGGAGACATGCCAGAGTGACCCTGTGGTCATACGGCCGCGATCTACGTTCGGCCAGCTCAGAGCCCTGATTGTCCGCTCCTGTGAGACCGGGCGGCCGGGCTCTCGGCGGCTGCGGACCGTTTCCGCGCCCCGGGCGGTCCGGAACAGGGCGGCCAGGCCTCCGGACGGCGCATCCGGACGGCGCGTACCGGACCGGTTCCGAGCGGATCGTCCGTGCGGACGGATCAGTGGATGCGGGTGGCCGTGCGCGCCTCGGGTCCCGCGTGCTCCTCGTGCACGAACCGCTTCCCGCGCAGCAGCGAGGCGACGGCCGCGACCAGCGACATGGCGATGGCCAGCGAGAACACGATGACCAGGCCGTGGTGGAACGGTCCGGAGATCAGATGCGGGAAGTAGGAGCGTCCGGTCAACTCGGCGGCGTCGGCGGGCGGCAGCGCGGCGAGCACCCCGCCCTGGCCGAGCAGGCTGCCGATCGGGTTGTAGCCGAGGAACGCCGCGAACAGCGTGCCGACCGGCGGCAGGCCCGCCACGTGCCGCGCGGCGGCGGGCGGGACGCCGTGCGCGGTCAGCCCGCCCGCCAGCGTGCCGGGCAGCCGGTCGGCCAGTCCGGCGATCATCAGCGAGAAGAACACCCCGATCGACAGGACCATCCCGGCGTTCATGAAGGTGGCCCGCATCCCGGACGCCACCCCGCGCTGCCCGGCCGGGACAGCGTTCATGATCGCGGTGGTGTTGGGCGCGGCGAACAGCCCCGAGCCCAGCCCGTTGAGGAAGATCAGGAGCGCGAACAGCCAGTACGGGAAGTCCGTCGGGATCAGCAGCAGCCCGCCGAAGGCCGCGGCGGACACCAGCAGGCCGCCGGAGGCGAACGCCCGCGCGCCGTGCCGGTCCGACAGGTGGCCCGACAGCGGCCCGGCGACCAGGAACCCGGCGGTCAGCGGCAGCAGGTAGATGCCCGCCCACAGCGGGGTGTCGGCGAAGTCGTAGCCGTGCAGCGGCAGCCAGACGCCCTGCAGCCAGATGATCAGCATGAACTGCATGCCGCCGCGCGAGACCGCGGCGAGCAGCCCGGCGGCGTTGCCCGCGGCGAACGCGCGGATCCGGAACAGGCCGAGCCGGAACATCGGCTCGGCCACCCGCGTCTCGACCACGCAGAACGCCGCGAGCAGCGCGATCCCGCCGGTGATCCCGGCGAGCACCCACGGGTTCGTCCAGCCCATGACGTGCCCGCCGTAGGGCTGGATGCCGTAGGTGATCGCGGCGAGCAGCGCGGTCAGCCCGGCGGCGAACGTGAGGTTGCCCGGCCAGTCGAGGCCGACGGTCGCGGCGCGCCGCCGGGTCTCGACCAGGCTGCGGTAGCCCCAGACCGTCCCGAGGACGCCGATCGGCGCGGACGCGAAGAACACCAGCCGCCAGCTGACCTCGCTCAACAGGCCGCCCGCGACCAGCCCGAGGAAGCTCCCGGCGATGCCCGCGACCTGGTTGACGCCCATGGCCATGCCGCGCCGGTCGCTGGGGAACGCGTCGGTGAGGATGGCCGCGGAGTTGGCCATCAGCATCGCGCCGCCGATCCCCTGGAAGATCCGCCAGCCGATGAGCCAGACCGCTCCGGCGCCGCCGCGCAGCGGGTCGAGCGCCAGCACGAGCGTGCCGGCCGTGAAGACGGCGAACCCCGCGTTGTACATGCGCACGCGGCCGAACAGGTCGCCGAGCCGACCGAGCGTCACCACCAGGACGGCCGACACCAGCATGTAGCCCATCAGGATCCACAGCAGGTAGCCGACGTTGCCCGGGCGCAGCGGGTCCAGGTGGATCCCGCGGAAGATCGCGGGCAGCGAGATGATGACGATGGACGAGTTGACCGTGGCCAGCAGCATGCCGAGCGTGGTGTTGCTCAGCGCGATCCACGCGCAGCGGGTCGGGGTGGGGGCGGTGACCACGCGGACCTCCCGAAGGGACGACGGGGTGCTCTGCGATAGTTTCTTACGCTAACTAACCTACGTCGCGTAGTGGCATCCGTCACGTCCCGGGAGAAGTGCCGTGAAGCCGGGCATCCGGAGCGGTGCGGCGGGTCGAGGAGGCGCGCAGGGCTGCCGACTTGACCTGGAGCGCACTCCAGATGCTGAGATCGGGGACATGACCGAATCCCACGTGACCCTCATCACCGGCGGCGGCACCGGCATCGGCGCGGCCACCGCCCGCGAGCTGATCGCCGCCGGCCGCAAGGTCGCCGTCACCGGACGCCGGCAGGACCGCCTCGACGCGCTCGCCAAGGACCTGGGCGCGCCGGACGACCTGCTGACGATCGCGGGCGACGCGGCCGACTACGGGCAGGTGGAGGCGGCCGTCCGCGCCACGGTCGAGCGGTTCGGGCGGCTGGACGCCGTCGTCGCCAACGCCGGGCACGCCAAGGGCCGCTCGGTGGCCGACTCCGACCCGGACGACATGCGCGAGATGGTGCTGACCAACGTGCTGGGCCCGGCCTACCTGATCCGCGCGGCGCTGCCCGAGCTGACCAGGTCGCGGGGCCGGATCGTGATCGTCGGCAGCGTCGCCGGGTTCGTGAACACCCCCGGCAACCTCTACGGCGCGACCAAGTGGGCGATGACCGGCCTGGCGGAGAACACCCGGCGGCTGGTGACGTCCGACGGCGTCGGGGTGACGCTGATCGCGCCGGGCGCGACCGAGTCGGAGTTCTGGGACCACGTCGGGACGCCCGACTACCCGCGCATGCTCACCTCGGAGGACATCGGCCGCGCCATCGTCTGGGCCGTGACGCAGCCCGCCGGCGTGGACGTCAACACCATGGTCGTCCGCCCGGTCGGACAGGCCAACTGACGCCCGGACGCGGATGACCGGGCGGGCCCCTCGGCCTCGCCCGGTCATCCCCGCCGCGGTCATCTGTCCGGGTTCAGTTGTGCGGGGCCATCTGTGCAGGGCCACCCACGCGAGGTCACTCCCTGGACAGCAGGCGCTCGAAGGGCACCGGCTCCTCGAAGGGGTCGGGCCTGGCGGCGGGCGCGCGTCCGGCGATCGTGCCGGCGAGCTCCCGGCCCGCCCGGGTGAGGCGGTCGACCAGCTCCCCGCTCCCCCAGTCCTCGGTCGCCGCGTACACCGCGGTCGGCTGGACGGCGGCGCGCAGGTAGGCGAACAGCGGACGCATCGCGAAGTCGATCGCGAGCGAGTGCCGGGGCGTCCCGCCGGTCGCGCCGAGCAGCGTGGGCGTGTTCTCCAGGGCGTCCTTGTCGAGGACGTCGAAGAACGTCTTGAACAGGCCGCTGTAGGACGCCTGGAACACCGGGGTGACGGCGATCAGGCCGTCCGCGCCGGTGACCGTCTCGACGGCGCCCTTCAGCTCCCCGGCCGGGAACCCGCTGACCAGGTTGTTGACCAGGTCGTGGCCGAGGGTGCGCAGCTCGACCACCTCGACGACCGCCTCGTCGCCCTGCTCGCGCAGGGCCTCGGCGGTCGCCCGCGCCAGCCGGTCGGCGAGCATCCGGGTCGAGGACGGCTCGCGCAGGCCGGCCGACACGACCGCCAGGCTGCGGGTGCTCATCGCGCGACCTCCTCCGTGCCGATCCCGCCGGCCTCGCCGGTCTCGCCGGTCTCGCCGTCCTTGGCGTTCCTCGCGGCGAGCAGGGACCCGTGGGTCGGGGCGTCCGGGACGTGCGCGGGACGGCCGATCGCGAACTCCTTGCGCAGCACCGGGACGACCTCCTCGCCCAGGATCTCGAGCTGCTCCATCACGGCCTCCTCGGGCAGGCCGAGGTCCAGCGTGAACAGCTGCCGCTGGTAGTCGCCGACCGCGTCGCGGAAGGCGAGGGTCCGCTCGATGACCTGCTCGGGCGTGCCGACGGTCAGCGGGGTGGTCTCCATCGTCTCCTCGAGGGACGGACCGTTGGCGTACACGTAGGACGTGTCGAAGTACGGCCGGAACTCGCGGATCGCGTCCTCGGCCCGGGGCCGCATGTAGACCTGCCCGCCGAGGCCCACGATCGCCTGGTCGGCCGCGCCGTGGCCGTAGTGCTCGTAGCGCCGCCGGTAGAGGGCGACCATGCGCTGCACGTGCTCCATGGGCCAGAAGATGTTGTTGTGGAAGAAGCCGTCGCCGTAGTAGGCGGCCTGCTCGGCGATCTCGGGGCTGCGGATGGAGCCGTGCCACACGAACGGCGGGACGCCGTCCAGCGGACGCGGCGTGGCGGTGAAGCCCTGCAGCGGCGTGCGGTGCTTGCCCTTCCAGTCCACGACGTCCTCGCGCCAGAGCCGGTGCAGCAGGTGGTAGTTCTCGATCGCCAGGTCGATGCCGTCGCGGATGTCCTTGCCGAACCAGGGGTAGACGGGGGCGGTGTTGCCGCGTCCCATCATCAGGTCCACCCGGCCGTCGGCCAGGTGCTGCAGCGTGGCGTAGTCCTCGGCGATCTTCACCGGGTCGTTGGTGGTGATCAGGGTGGTCGCCGTGGACAGCACCAGGCGCTCGGTGCGGGCGGCGATGTGGCCGAGCAGGGTGGTCGGTGAGGACGGCACGAACGGCGGGTTGTGGTGCTCGCCGGTCGCGAAGACGTCCAGTCCGAGCTCGTCGGCCCGGCGCGCCATCCGGACCATCATCCGGATCTTGTCGTGCTCGCTCTGCACCCGGCCGGTCGCGGGGTCGGTCGAGACCTGTCCGACCGAGAAGATCCCGAACTGCATCATCACACGGCTCCATTTAGTAGAAGGTTCAACTATCTTAGCGGTGCCGTGCTCCGCGTTATTCCGGTGCCGCCTCCGGGCCGTGTCGGTGCCCGCCTCCCGGCGGCGCCGACGGCGCTCGTCAGCTGGAAACGTCCAGGTCGAGGGCCTGGAAGAGCCATACGTGCGCCCGGCTGATCAGGTGCGGACCGCCGGTGACGGCCTCCGTGAGCGCCCAGTAGTGGATCATGCGCGCGTCATGGTCGTCCCGCAGGTCGTCGGCCAGCCCGCGCCGGAAGCCGGGGGTGTCGCGGGCGCCCCGCGCGGCGGCGTGGACGGCGACGAACCGGTCCAGCTCCGGCCCGGGACGCGGCGGGACGCCCGACAGCGCGAGGGGGGCCGTCCGCTCGCAGGTCTCGGTCAGCCCGTCCAGGAGGACCGGCTCGTCGTTCACCCTGCGGGCGTTGGCCAGCCTCCGCGCCCGCAGCAGCGAGCACAGCGACCGGTCCTGCACCAGTTCGACCAGCTCGGCGTAGGCGAGGACCTGGCCGGGCGTCGGACCGGGCGGCGGCGGAGGCGCGGCCATGTCCAGGAACGCCTCCAGGTACGGGCCCCCGTCCAGCGCGACGGCCTGGCTCCGCCAGAACGCGGTGAGGACGGCGTGCGCGGCGCGGCCGTCCGCCGCGGCGGCCAGCAGGTCCAGGCGCGCGGCGCGTCCGGCGGGGTCGCCCTCCTGCGCCGCGCGGAG
>NZ_QURH01000872.1 GCF_003428695.1 Actinomadura logoneensis | reverse complement strand
GGCGCGGCCGCGGCGAAGCGGCGGCGGACGCCCGCCATGAGCGGCGGGCGGCGGGCGGCGAGGACGCCGCCGCCGAGCACCACCTCGGCCGGGCGGTCCAGCAGGCCGAGGCGGCGCAGCGCGACCGTGCCGAGCACCGCGATCTCCTCGGCCTGCCGGTCCACCACCGACAGCGCGACGGGGTCCCCCGCCTCGGCGACGTCCATCAGCACCGGGGCGAGCGTCAGCAGCCGGTCGCGGTGGACGTCGCCGAGGTGCACCGCGATCCCGACGTCCAGGGCGGTGGCGGCGCCGAAGTGCGCGGCGACGGCGGCGGTGAGGGCGGTGGCGGGGCCGCGGCCGTCCTCGGCGCGGACGGCGTGCCAGAGCGCGGCCTCACCGAGCGTCCCGCCGCCGCCCCAGTCGCCGGTGTGCGCGCCGAGGGAGGGGAACCGGACGCTCGCGCCGTCCGGTCCGACGCCGACGCAGTTGATGCCGGCGCCGCACACGACCGCGACGCCCCAGCCGCGGCGGGCGCCGGTGTGCAGCAGCGCCAGGGTGTCGTTGCCGACGGTGACGCGGTCGGTCCAGCCGCGGGAGCGGAGCGCCTTGACGAGGGCGTCCTCCTCGTCGGGCAGGTCCACGTTCGCCATGTACGCCGACAGCGCCGCGACCGGGTACGGCGCCGGCGCAGCGACCGGGCGGGCGGACGCCCCCGCCGCGGCGGGAGGGGAGGGGACGTCCGCCAGAGCCCGGTCCACGAGGGAGGCGACGGTGGCGACGGCGTGGTCGAGGCCGCCCTCGTGGGGCCGGTAGCCGGGACCGCGGACGGTGGCCAGCACGGTCCCGGAGGTGTCGGCGACCAGCACGTCGGTCTTGCTGTTGCCGCCGTCCACCGCGACGAGCGTGCGGCTCACCGGGCCGCCCAGGGCAGGTGCGCGCGGTTGGCGGCGACCAGGTCGGCCGCGAGCCGGTCCGCCGGGTCGTCCTGCCCGACCAGCGGGTGGGCGAGCAGGGCGGTGCGGACGCGCTCGACGCCGCCGCGCAGCGCCGCGTCGAGCGCCAGTTCCTCGTAGGCCGACACGTGCGCGACGAGCCCGGCGTACAGCGGTTCCAGCGGCGGGACGGGCTCGGGCAGCGGGCCCTTGGAGGTGATGCGGGCGGGGACCTCGACGACGGCGTGGTCGGGCAGGAACGGGAACGTCCCGTTGTTGCGGACGTTGGCGACCTGCACGGCCGGGACCTCGACGGCGCCGGGCGCGCCGAGCAGCGCGGCCAGCAGGTGGACGGCCGCCTCGGAGTAGAACGCTCCGCCGCGCTCGGACAGGCGTTCGGGCCGCGTGTCGTTGGCGGGGTCGGCGTACAGCTCCAGCAGCTCGCGTTCGACGGCCGCGACGTGGTCGGCGCGCGGGCGGGCGGTGCGCTGCCGGTCCACGATCCGGTCGTGCTCGTAGTAGTAGCCGAGGTAGCTGGACGGCAGGACGCGCAGGTGGTGCAGCAGGTCGCCGGGCAGCGTGGAGATCTCGGCCAGCGCGGGCAGGTGCTCGTCGAGGAGTTCGGGCAGGCGGTCGGTGCCGTCCACGTGCGCCGACCGGACCCAGGTGAGGTGGTTCAGCCCGGCGTGCCCGAGTTCGACGCGGTGCGGCGGGACGTCCAGCAGCGCCGCGATCCGCCGTTGGACGTGGATGGCGACGTTGCACAGCCCGACCGCGCGGTGTCCGGCGTCCAGGAGGGCGCGGGTGACGATCCCGACCGGGTTGGTGAAGTCGACGATCCAGGCGTCGGGGGCGTGCCGGGCGATGGTGTCGGCCAGGTCGAGGACGACCGGGACGGTCCGCAGCGCCTTGGCGAGGCCGCCCGCGCCGGTCGTCTCCTGCCCGACGCAGCCGCAGAGCAGGGGGAGCGTCTCGTCCACGCGGCGGGCGGCCTGCCCGCCGACGCGCAGCTGGAGCACGACGGCGTCCGCGTCGGCGACGCCCGCGGCGGTGTCGCCGGTGGTGACGACCCGGGCGGGGTGGCCGACGCGGGCGAGCATCCGCCGCGTCATCGCGCCGACCGGGGCCAGGCGGTCCTCGTCCGGGTCGACCAGGACCAGTTCGGTGACGGGGAGCGCGGCGCGCATCCGCGCCAGCCCGTCCACCAGTTCGGGGGTGTAGGTGGACCCGCCCCCGACGACCGTCAGTTTCAACCCTTCACTCCCGTCAAGGTCACGCCCTGCACGAACACGCGCTGGGCGAGGAAGAACACGATGAGGACCGGCAGGATGGTCAGCAGTGTCGCCGCCATCGTCAGGTTCCACTCGACGTGGTGGGCGGCGCGGAACGAGGCGAGGCCGACCGCCAGCGTGGCGTGGCCGGGGTCGGCGTACACCAGGGGCCCGACGTAGTCGTTCCAGCAGTAGAAGAACTGGAACAGGGCGACGGCGGCGATCGCGGGCCGCGCCATGGGCAGGACGACCCGCAGCATCGTCCGGAGCTCGCCGCAGCCGTCAACGCGGGCGGCGTCGGCGTACTCGCCGGGGATCGACACCAGGAACTGGCGCAGCAGGAAGATGGAGAACGCGTCGCCGAACAGGCCCGGCAGGATCAGCGGCCACAGCGTGCCGGTGAGGTGGAACCTGGCCCAGACGATGTACAGCGGCACCATCGTGACCTGCGGCGGCAGCATCATCGTCGCGATGACGACCACCAGCGCGGCCGACCGGAGCCGGAACCGGAAGCGGGCGAGCGCGTAGGCGACGGGGATGCTGGAGACCAGCACGAACAGCGTGGACAGCCCGGCGTACAGGACGCTGTTGAGCGTCCAGCGGACCATGTCGCCGCTGAACGCGCGGCGGAAGTTCCCCCAGTGCCAGGTGTCGGGCCAGAACGAGCTGCTGAGCGCCTGCCGGTCGGACATCACGGCGGTGAGCAGCATGAACACCAGCGGCGCGAGGAACATGACGGCGAGCGCGATCGCCAGCGAGTGGACGGCGGTCCAGTACAGCAGGCGGCGGACGCGGGTGCCGCGGGACGGCCGGTGGGCGCGCCGGGGCGCGGGCCGGGTCCCGGGGGCGGTGGGCGCGGCGGTGGCGGTCATCGGGCCTCCTCGCCGGCGAAGGCGCGGAAGCGCCGCAGCAGGACCAGGGTGAACAGCATCCCGACGGCGAACATCACCAGGGCCAGCACGCACGCGTAGCCCATGTTGGACTGCCGGAACCCCTCGTCGTAGAGCCACTGCGGGAAGGTGAGGGTGGACCCGTCGGGGTAGCCGGGCGCGAACTGCGTCCCGGCGGTGTCGGCCTGCCCGGAGGCGACCTTCGCCGCGACCAGCGCCTGGGTGAAGTACTGCAGGGTCTGGATGACGCCGGTGACGGCGCAGAACGCCAGCACGGGCGAGATCGACGGGAGGGTGATGTAGCGGAACCGCTGCCAGGCGTTCGCGCCGTCCAGAACGGCCGCCTCGTACAGCGAGCGCGGGACGTCCAGCAGCGCCGCCAGCAGCAGGATCATCAGGTCGCCGACCGCCCACAGTCCGAGCAGCGTCAGGCCGGGCCGGGACCAGGAGGGGTCGTTGAAGAAGTCCGGCAGCGAGATCCCCAGGTGCCGGGTGAGCGCGGGGAACGGGCCGGTGCCGGGGTTGGTGACGAACACGAACGCGACGGTCGCCGACACCGGCGGGATGAGGTAGGGCAGGTAGAACACCGACCGCAGGACGCTGCCGCCGCGTCTGATGTGGGTGAGCAGCTGGGCGATGCCCAGGCCGAACAGCATCCGCAGCGGGACCATGAGCACGACGAGCCACATCGTGTTCTTCATGGCGTTCCAGGCGTCGCCGTCGTGCAGCAGGAACCGGTAGTTGGCGAACCCGACGTACCGCAGGGTGAACAGGTCGTACCGGGTGAAGGAGAAGTAGACGGTCGCGGCCAGGGGGTAGCCGAAGAAGAGACCGACGCCGACCAGCCAGGGGGACAGGAACGCCAGGACGCGCAGCCGGGCGCGGCGGCGTGCCCGGGGTCCCGCGCCCGCGGCGGCCGTCGGGGCGGTGAGGGTGGTCACGGCTCAGCCGCCGTTCAGCTTGATCGCCTGGTCGACCCGGGTGTCCAGGTCCTTCAGCGCCGCGTCCAGGTCGGTGACGCGGCCGGGTTCCCACTGGTCCTGGACGAACGCCTGGAACTTCACCACGTAGTCGTTGCCGTTCGGGGTGGGCGGCGTGGTGGCGCTGTTGGGGTTCTTGAAGACGTCGAGGAAGGTGCGGAACTGCGGCGGCATCCTCAGGTCGGGGGAGGCGAGCGCGGGCAGGGTGCTCGGGACGTTGCCGAGGCCGTTGGCGAAGGTGACCAGCGCGGTGGTGTCGGTGGTCAGGTACTTCACGAACTCCCAGGCGGCCTGCGGGTGCTTGGCGCCGCGGGGGAGCCCGATGACGGTTCCGGTGACGAACCCGCCGCCGTACCGGGCGGTCTGGTCGTCGGGGACGGGCACGGGCGCGGTGCCGTAGTCGACCTTGGGCGCCTCGTCCTGCAGGAACTTGGTGCGCCACTCACCGTCGACGGCCATCGCGACCTTCCCCTGCTCGAAGGGGTTGGACGCCTCGAACTCCTGCCCGAGGGACTTCAGGAACTTCTTGACGTCGGCGTAGCCGTACCAGTCGATGAGGCTCTTGTTCCACTGCAGGTACGCCTTGACGTTCGGGTCGGCGGCGAGGTTCGACCTGCCGTCGGGGGTGAGCCACCTGGCGCCGAACTCGGTCGCCAGGTGCTGCACCTGGTGCTCGTAGTACTGCGCGGACGGCATGAACCCGGCGACCTTGATCGTCCCGTCGGGGTTCCGGACGGTCAGCTTCTTGGCGAGCGCCGTCAGCTCGCCGATGGTCCTCGGCGGCTGGTTCCCCTTCATCAGGGCCTTGTTGTAGTAGAGGCCGTAGGCGTCGGCGAGCAGCGGCATCGCGCAGCGCCGCCCCTTGTACTGGGTGTACTCGCGGACGGCCCGCGGGAACAGGTTCAGGTCGACCTTGGACCGGGTGAGGTAGGGCGTGAGGTCCTGCCAGGCGCCCGAGCGGCACCACGATCCGACCGAGTCGGTGGTGAACGACGACACCACGTCGGGCGGGTTCCCGCCGCGGATGGCGTTGGTGATGCGGTCGTCGGTCTGGTCCTTGACGAGTTTGACGGTGATGTTCGGGTGCAGGCGGTGGAATCCCGCGACGGCGTCCTCGAACGCCTTGACCTCGTGCGGGGCGGACCAGCCGTGCCAGACCTCGATGGTCTGCCTGGCGTCGGCCTTCGGTCCCGAGGACGACCCGCCGGAGCTCCCGGCGGTGCAGGCGGAGGCGAGCAGCAGCCCGGATGCGGCGAGGCCCGCCGCGGACAGGCGCCGGGCGCGCCGGGGGGTGAGGAACACTCCTGGTCTCCTTCGGGGAGGACGGCCGGACGGCCGTCGGGGGGTGGGAGGAGTGGACCCGGGCCGGAGCCCGGTACCCGGACGCGCGTCAGGTCGCGGCGGCCCGGGTGCGGGAGAACACCTCCTCCCGGCAGCCGCGCAGCGCCTGATCCAGCGCTCCGGCCAGGACGACGTTGCCCGCCACGGCGCTCAGCCGGACCGGCGGACGCGGGATCGTCATGCTGTGCAGCTCGCGTTCGACCAGCGCGCGCAGCGCCTCGCCCCCCGCACGGGGCACCTCGCCGGTCAGCACGATCAGTTCGGGGTCGAGGATCCCGACCACGTTCGCCAGCGTCGCCGCCAGCCGCTCCGCCAGCTCCCCGAGCGCCGCCGCGGCGGCCTCCGCCCGCTCGGCCCCCGAACCCCGCGTCCCGCCCGTGCCCGTCCCACGGCCCGCGGACGCCGAGGACGGCGTGCCGCTGCCGGCGGACGCCGAAGAACCGGGGGAGCCGGGGGAGTCCGGGGAGTCGGCGGAGGGGGCCGAGGCGAGCGCGCGGGTGGCGCGGGTGAGCGCGGCGCCGACGTCGCGGCCCGGGAAGCCGTGGCCGCGCAGCAGCGCCAGCACGGCCGCGCTGCCGATCCGGGTCTGG
>NZ_QURH01000873.1 GCF_003428695.1 Actinomadura logoneensis | reverse complement strand
GGCCCGCCCCCCGCCAGCCGCCCCCCGGGCTTCGGCCGCTGACCCGCTCGCCGGGCCGCCGTGTCGGCCCACCGAGCACCTGCACCGCCACCCGGGCCAACGGAACAGATCCGTCGGCAATCGGTTCGCGGAACCCCCGGCGGCGTCCACCGGTCCCTAAGGTTGGGGGATGGCGCATTCGTCCGACTCGGCGTCCGCGGCGCGGGCGTTCGACGCTCTCGGTGTCCGGTACGAGCACGCCTACGGGCACCTGCCTGAGCAGCACGCCGCGCTCGACTGGCTGATCGACCGGCTGCCCGCCGGCGCCCGCGTGCTGGACATCGGCAGCGGCACCGGACGCCCCACGGCGGAACGGCTCGCGGAGGCCGGATTCGAGGTCACCGGCATCGACGTGTCGGCGACCATGGTCGAGATCGCCTCCCGGCAGGTCCCCGCGGCCGTCTTCCACCAGGTCGACGCCCGCGACTTCGAGACCGAGCCGGGATCCTGGGACGCGGTCTGCGCCTTCTTCCCCTTCCTGCAGATGCCCCGCGCCGAACTGGACGCCGTGCTGGCGCGCGTGGCGACCTGGGTCGCGCCGGGCGGCCACCTGGTGCTGGCGACCGTCCCGGCGGACGTGGAGGAACTGGAGATCACCTGGATGGGGCAGCGGGTGCGCGCCACCAGCTATCCCACCGAGGTGTACCTGGAGCGCCTGGCCGCCGCCGGCCTGACCGTCCTGCACGCCGAGGTCAGCCGGTTCACCCCGGACTTCCCGGGCATGGGACCGGAGGAACAGCTCTTCTGCTACGCCCGACGCCCTACCGAGGAGCGGATCGCCGACCGCGGCGCCACCGGCCCCGCCGACTAGTCATTCGAACGACAGGCACAGGCCGTGGCCTTACGCGCCGCCCATCTGCGACTCGGGAACGCCCTCCGTCGCCCCGGGCACCGGGCGACCATCGCCGCGACCATCGCCGCGGCCATCGCCGCGTCCATGGCCCGGACGCCGACGGCGCCCGCCGCCCCCATCAGCTGAAGTAGTGGACGTCGGCGTAACCGTCCTGCGCCGAATCGCCCGGCGACCAGGCCGTCCAGGTCGTCCAGGCCCGCCTCGCCGCCAGCCGCCTGCCCGCCTCCTGCCGTGCCAGGTACTCCTCGGTGCGTACCGACCGCACGATCAACCCCCTTTGATCGTCCTTCGGCACTCTCACCGTAGGCGCCGGCTCAGAACCTGGGCTCGGCGTGCCTCTCCCCGGGGACAGGCCGGTGCGGGTCTCGGATGATCAGGCCGGACGGCCTGGAGAAACCGCCTCCAGGCCATCGGCCACGGGGTGGAGGTGGGCGCGGGCGTGGGCGATGGCGGTGGGGGTGTCGGGGAAGACCAGTCCGTCGCGGCGGAGGTGTTCGGCAATCCCGAGGGTGGTCAGGATCTGGTCGTGGGCGGGGTTGACGCCCGACAGCAGGACGAGGATGCCGCGGTGTTCCAGCCGGGTGATGGCGTCGCCCAGGACGCCGGCGCCGGTGGCGTCCAGGGTGGTGATGCGGGACATGCGCAGGATGACCACGCGGACGTCGGCGACCTGGGACAGCTCCAGCAGGAAGCGGTGCGCGGCGGCGAAGAACAGCGGGCCGTCCAGCCGGTAGGCCACGATGTGATCCTCCAGCAGGGACTGCTCCGCGGCGGTGTGGTCGCCCCCCTGGAGGGGGACGGGGCGCAGCCGGGCGGTGCGGGCCACGTCGCGCAGCGCCAGCAGGACCGCCACCGCGACGCCGACGGCCACGGCGGTGATGAGGTCGAACGCCACGGTGACGGTGAAGGTCAGCACCAGGACCGCCCCGTCGCGGCGGGTGGCGCGGGCCAGCGCCGCCAGGGAGCCCACCTCGACCATGCGGACGGTGGTGGCCAGCAGCACCCCGGCCAGCGCCGCCAGGGGGATGCGGCCGACCAGGCCGCCGGCGGCCAGCACGATGACGGCCAGCACACCCGCGTGGGTGAGGGCGGCCAGCCGGGACCGGGCCCCGGCCCGGACGTTGACCGCGGTGCGGGCGATCGCGGCGGTGGCGGGCACACCGCCCAGCAGGGGGGCGGCGAGGTTGGCGACGCCCTGACCGAACAGTTCGCGGTCCGGGTCGTGCTTGTCCCCGACGCTCATCGCGTCGGCGACGGTGGCGCACAGCAGGCTCTCCAGCCCCGCCAGCGCCGCCACGGCCAGCGCCGACGGCAGCAACGCGGGGACCGCCTCCAGGTGGACGAACTCCAGCGAGGGGGCGGGCAGCCCGGCGGGCAGCGCGCCGATCCGCGCGAGGTCCAGTCCGGCGGCCTCGGCAAGGAGCGTGGCGAGCGCGATGCCCGCCAGCGAGAACGGAACGCCGGGCCGCCAGCGGCCGCCGATCAGCATCAGCGCCGCGACGGCCACCGCCATGGCCGGGGCGGCGAACGTGGGATGGGCCGCGAACCGGGTCGCGGCCTCGGCCGCCGACCGCCACACCTTGTCGGCGTGCACGCCGGTGACGCCGAGCGCGGCGGGCACCTGCTGCAACGCGATCACCACCGCGATCCCGGCGGTGAAGCCCTCGATCACCGGGGTCGGCAGGAAGGCCGCGAACCGGCCCACCCGCAGCACGCCCGCCGCCATCAGGATCAGCCCGGCCAGCAGCCCGACCAGCAGGACCCCCTCGGGGCCGTACCGGGCCACGATCGGCACCAGCACCACGGTCATCGCGCCGGTCGGGCCGGACACCTGGAGGTTGCTGCCGCCCAGGACGGCGGCCAGCGCCCCGGCGACCACCGCGGTGACCAGCCCGGCCCGGGCGCCCAGCCCGGAACTGACCCCGAACGCCAGGGCCAGGGGCAGCGCCACCACCGCCACGATCAGCCCGGCCACCAGGTCACGGCTCCACGACCGCCGCGCGACCGTCCAGTCGGCCCGTCCCGGCAGCAAGTCCGCCAGACGCCCCGACAGAACACGCAGACGTCCCGGCAGAACACGCAGACGTCCCGGCAGGTCACGCCGCCGGTTCCGATCGTTCATGCGCGCTTCTCAGCGGTCGGCTCGGCGGTCGGCTCGGCGAGCTCGTCGGCCTTCAGTTCGGCCAGCAGCTCCCGCTGGCCGGTCAGCAGGTCGGTCAGGATCCGCCGGGCCGCGCGCATCAGCTCCGACACATCGGCGCCCGCCAGCTCGTACACCACGGTCGAGCCCTCGCGGCGCGCGGTCACGATTCCGGCCCGGCGCAGCACCGCCAGCTGCTGCGACAGGCTGGAGGCCTCCACACCGGTCGCGGCCAGCAGGTCGCGGACCGCCTGCGGTCCCTCGCACAGCAGCTCCAGGACCCGAACCCGCACCGGATGCCCGAGCGTCTTGAACAGCTCGGCCTTGGCCTGATGCAGCGGAACCGGCATCCTCACCCCTCCGCCCTGTCGCTGTCACCTTCACCGTCGGGCGCCGGTCCCGCGACCGCGACGCCATTCGGGGCAGCCGGACGCTCCGGTTCCGCCCCCTCATCGGCGGCCTCCCCGGCCCCGCCCTCGGCCGGGTGCGGGTGCTCCTCCTCCGCCCGGTCGACCAGCGCCCCGCCGCCACCGGTCGCGCCCAGCTCCCGCCGCAACCGGTCAAGATCGACACCGCCGCTGTGGTACTTCAGTCCGCGCGCGACTTTCGCCTGCTCGGCCTTCGCCCGACCACGCCCCACGATCCCGGCCTCCTCACTCCCGGCGACACGACCGCCGGATGAGTTGCAAGTCTAGCCAATTGCATAATTCATCAAGTCATGGTCGGCGTGTGATCGCACACACGGAATCACGCCTGGGACGGGTCCTCGATCCCTGACTGCGACTGTGCTGCGGGCGGGCGGCTAGTGGCGCCAGAGGCCGCGGGAGGACAGGACGTGGCGGAGGGCGACCAGGTCGTCGGTCATGATCCCGTCGACGCCGATGTCGATGAGGCGTCCCATCACGGCGGGGTCGTTGACCGTCCAGGCGTGGACCTTCAGGCCGAGGTCGTGGGCCTTGGCGACGAACGCCTCGGTGACGAAGGGGAGGGGGCCGAGGCCGTAGGGGACCTGCGCGCAGGCCACGCCGGTCGAGGCCAGCCGGACGAGCTTGGCGGTCGGGCCGCCGTAGGACTTGGCGCGCAGGGCCATCACCCCCCGCGGCCCGAGCGAGGTGCAGACGTCCCGGTCGGTGAACATCGGCAGCCGGGCGCGCATCTGCGTCAGGCGGCGGGTGGAGAAGGACGTCAGGCAGATCCGGTCCCAGGCGTTGGTGCGGTGCAGGACGCGGGCGAGCGGCCCGATGACCGAGGCTTCCTTCAGGTCGATGTTGAACCGGGCGTCGGGGAACGAGCCGATGAGGTCCTCCAGGCGGGGGATGGGCTCGGTCCCGTGGATGCGGGCGCGGGCGACCTCGGAGTAGGGGAGGGCCTCCACGGCGCCCTTGCGGTCGGTGACGCGGTCGAGGGTCCGGTCGTGGAAGGCGACGACGACACCGTCGGCGGTCGCGTGGGCGTCGGTCTCCAGGTAGCGGTAGCCGAGGTCCACGGCGCGCTGGAAGGCCGCCATGGAGTTCTCGGGGCGTCCGCCGGCGCCGCCTCGGTGGGCGAACGCGATGGGACCGGGGTGGTCGAGGAAGGCGTAAGAGCTGCTTGGCCGCACCCACCAGATTATGGCGGCTCCAGGGAGGCGTCTCTTCCCTCTACGAACTTTACCTTACTTGGTAAAGGCGTCGGCCTGGGTGATGCCCCTCGCCATAAGCCACCCCAACTATCGACGACCAAGTAAGCCTCCCCCGGCCGAGCCGTGCAAGGCGGGCCGGGGGAGGGGGCGGTCTCAGCAGGTGCCCGGGACGGTGCTCGGGTGGGGAGCGGGGGTGTCGTCCACGACGGAGGTCTTGAGGACGGCGGTGGAGGAGATCTCGTTCCCGTGGCGGTCGAGGGTGCGTTCACCGAGGAAGGCGTACGTGGTGCGGTCGAAGACCAGTTCCTCCCGCAAACCGTCGGAGGTCCTGGTGAGGGCGACTCCGTGCCGGCCCGAGGCGTCCGCCGCGTCCCGGGTGACACCGACGCCGGGGATCCTGGCCAGCGCGCGGTAGAACGCGGACCTGGCCTCGGGGGCCATGCTGGTGCCGATCACGTCGGTCGCGGCGTTCCAGAGCCGTTCGCCTCGGCCGCCCTCGCCCGCGTGCCGTGCCAGCAGCTCCAGCACCTCGGCGCGCTTGGACGGCAGGGCGCCGATGTAGGGGCGTTCCAGCAGCGGTGCGGGGCCGCAGGCGCGCAGGACCTCCTCGCCGTCCGGCCGCATCTGGTCCGCCTCCGGCGCGGGCGATCCGGCCGGGACGACGTTCCTCTCCCGGATGAGGCCCGGCCTGGACCCGTCCACCGACAGCCACTCGGTGCGGTACCGCAGGTAGGGCCGTCCGCCGGGACGCAGCTTCTCGATGCTCTGCTGGTAGATGTACTGGTCGCCGCGGGGCAGGGGGACCGGGGTGTGCAGGGCCGTCAGCGCGGCGCGCTCCATCAGTTCGTCGGCCTTGGCAGAGGACCGGTCGGTCAACGAGCCGGTCGCGAGCGCGGCGGTGATCGCGGTGGCGGCGACCGCGGCGGGCACCAGGGCCCAGCGGATCGGGCGTGCGCGCGTGCGCCTCGGCCGGGGCGCGCCGGTCCCGCCGGCTCCGCGGGCCTCGGCGATCTCCGCCTGCAGGCGGGTCTCGGCGGTCGTCAGGTCGAGGGTGTGGGGGACCTGGCCGCGGAGCAGCCGGACGCGGGTCAGTTCGTTCATCGCTGCTCCTCGGTGAGCGCGGAGGGGTCGGTTCCGCCGAGCGCGTCGCGCAGTTTGGCGCGGACCCGGTTCATGCGTGAGCGGACGGTTCCGGCGGGGATGCCGAGGGCCCGTCCGGCCTCGTCGTAGGTGAGTCCCGCCCAGGCGACCAGCAGCAGGACGTCGCGCTGGGCGGCGGGGAGCCCGGCGATCGCCGCGGCCAGGCCGCGGCCCGCCGCGCCGGC
>NZ_QURH01000877.1 GCF_003428695.1 Actinomadura logoneensis | reverse complement strand
GGTGCGGGCGCTGCGGATGCAGGGGCGCGCGCCGTCCGGCGGGCCGCTGCGCGCCGCGTTCGACCGGGCCGCGGCGGTGCTGCCGGACGGCGTGGCGGACCGTCCGCTGGACGCCGACATCGCGATCGCCGCCGACCTCGTCCCGCACCTGGCCCGCCTGCTGCCGCCCGAGGAGCGGCCCCGTCCCCTGTGAACCCCGCCGCTGCCGGCGGTGGGGTGGTTCAGGCGGCGGTGGACGGGCGGACGATCAGCTCCGGTTCGCGGACGACACGGCGCTTGCGCGGCTTGCCGTCGATGACGTCCACGACGAGCCGGACGGCGGCGTGCACGATGCCGTCGATGTCCCAGTCGACGGTGGTCAGCGGCGGGGTGAGCAGCGCGGACATGGGGTGGCTGTCGTAGCCGCAGACGGCGAGGTCGCCGGGGACCGACAGGCCGAGCTCGCGGGTGGCGGCGTACACCGCGTACGCGATCGAGTCGGAGAAGCAGAAGACGGCCGAGGGCCGGTCCGGGCCGCCGAGGACGCGCAGCGCGACCTCGGTGGCCTCGGCCGGGGACGCGGGCGCGACGACGACCTCGACGGTGAGGCCGAGCCGGTCGGCCTCGGCGTTGACGTGCACGTCGGCGGGCCGGTCGGGGGTGCTGGCGCGGGTGGGGGTGAACACCGCGACGCGGCGGTGGCCGAGGTCGCGCAGGTGCTCCAGGGCGAGCGTGACGCCGCGCCGGTTGTCGAACACCACCTCGCCCTGGGCCCGGCCGCCGTGCAGGGCGTCGCCGATCGACACGACGGGCAGGGTCTCGGCGAGCTCGGACCACAGCGGGGCGGCCGGGTCGAGCGGCTGGACGATCAGCCCGTCCACGCGCTGGTCGCGCAGCCGCCGGGCGAGGGCGAGCTCGCGCTCGGGGTCGCCGCCGGCGTCCACGATCAGGGCGTAGCGGTCGCGGGCGAGCAGCGCCCGGCCGATGCCGACGGCGAGGGACTGCTGCCAGTAGTCCTCCAGGGACCCGCAGAGCAGCCCGACCATGTCGGTGCGCCCGCTGGCCAGGGCCCGCGCGATGGGGTGCGCCTCGTAGCCGAGCTCCTCGGCGGCGGCGCGGACGCGCTCCTGGGTCTCCTCGGAGGTCTGGATGCCGCGCAGCGCGTAGGAGACGGCGGCCGGCGACAGGCCGGTCGCCTGCGCCACTTCCCTGATGGTCGCGCGCTTCCGCCTGTCGCTCACGTCCCCCAACCCTAGACGGTCGGCGCGGGCGTTTCTCGGCGGCATTTGACGGGACGGGCACTGAACCGGTTCACTGAAACGGTTAACTGATGCGGTTCAGTAACCGACGACCGGCCGGTCCTCCGGTCGGCCGCGTACCAGGAACGGGGGCGGGACGCGACATGCCGGGGACGGACGTCCACCAGCACCTCTGGGGGGCTCCCCTGGTCGCCGCGCTGCGCGCCCGGACCGCTCCCCCGCGGCTCGCCGGCTGGACGCTCCACCTCGCGGGGGAGCCGCCGTTCGAGGTGGACCCGGCCGACCACGACCCGGCGCGCCGGGCGGAGCTGGCCCGCGCGGACGGCCTCGACCTCGCCCTGGTCTCGCTGTCCTCACCGCTGGGCGTCGAACTCCTCCCCCCGGACGAGGCGCGTCCGCTGCTGGACGCCTACCACGAGGGGGCCGCCGCGCTCCCGGCGCCGTTCCGCGCCTGGGCCGCCGCCTGCGTGACCGAGATCGACGCGGACGCCCTGGCCCGCGAGCTGGACCGCGGCTTCGCCGGCCTCCAGCTCCCCGCGAACGCCCTGCTCGACGCCGACGGGTACCGGCACTGCGCGCCGCTGCTGGCGCTGCTCGAAGAGCGCGGGCTGCCCCTGTTCGTCCACCCGGGACCCGCCGCCGGGGGCGCCGGACCCGCCTGGTGGGCCGCGGTCGTCCCCTACGTCTCGCAGATGCACGCCGCCTGGTACGCGTTCCGGGCGTTCGGGCGGCCCGCCTTCCCGCGCCTGCGCGTCTGCTTCGCCCTGCTGGCGGGGCTCGCCCCGGTGCACGGCGAACGGCTCGCCGCGCGCGGCGGCGGACGCGGCGAGGTCGACCCGAACGCGTTCGTCGAGACGTCCTCCTACGGGCCGCGCGCCGCCGACGCCGTCGTGCGCGCGCTCGGCGTGGACGTCGTGGTGCACGGCAGCGACCGCCCCTATGCCGCCCCGCAGGATCTCGGCCTCGGCGAGGCCGCCCGCCACGCCTTCCGCGTGGCCAACCCGTACCGCCTGATCAGAGGAGAGGAGCGAACCCATGTCGTCTGACGCCGTTCTCATCGAGGACAGGTCCTGTCTGCCGGAGCTGCCCGCCCGGCCGCTGGACAAGCACGAGCTGCGGGAACTGGTGGACGAGCTGGCCGAACGGCCGGAGCTCTGGCGGCAGCACGTCGCCTTCTCCGACGGCGAGCGCCACTACGCGTCGCTCCACCGGGACGAGTACGTGGACGTGTGGCTGCTGTGCTGGACGCCGGAGAACGACACCGGCTGGCACGACCACGACGTGTCATCCGGGGCGGTCCACGTGGTCGCGGGCGAGCTGGAGGAGTGCAACCCGCGGATCGGCGGCGAACACGTGCGCGTGCGCGTCGGGGAGGGGACGTCGTTCGCGTTCGGCCCCGACCACATCCACCGGCTGGTCGGGGCGGCCGAGGCGAGCGTGTCGATCCACGCGTACTCGCCGCCGCTGTGGCGGCTCGGCCAGTACTCCATCAGCGACGACGGCGTGATGCGCCGGATCTCGGTCAGCTACGCCGACGAGCTGCGTCCGCTGGACGACTGAGCCGGTCCGTCCCCGCGCACGGCCGGTCCGTCCCCGCGCAGACGAGGACGGCCGCCAGGAACGCCACGGCCGCGCTCCTGAGCAGCGCGGCCTCGTAGTAGGCGTCCGAGGCGGCGTGGCGCGCCACCAGGCCCGCCACGCCGCCGACACCCGCCGCCCGGGCCATCTGCCCGCACCACCCGGCCACCCGCACGCGGTTCTGGCCGCGCAGTGCCTCCCGGACGGCGAGGAGCGCCGCCGCGACGCACACCGCCAGCCCGGCCGCCGCCGACGGCAGCGCCAGGCCGAGGTTCACGCCGTATCTGACGGCCAGGGCCGGGACGAAGAACAGCACCAGCGCCCAGCGCAGCCCGGCGGTCACCGTCCGGACCGCCACGCCGGGCTCACCCCGCTCCCCGTACCGGTCCGCCACCACACGCGCGCCCACGAGGACGGCCGAGGCGACGAGCGCCGACGGCAGGCGGCCGGGCAGGTGGCCCAGGTTGTAGAGCAGGGCCGTGTCGTAGACGGTCAGGACGAGCTGCCCCAACGCCCAGGTGAACGCGCCGAACGCCACGAGCCCGACCACGCCGAGCGGACGTTCCGCGGCGGGGTCGTGCCGGGTCGTCCAGCCGATCCACAACGGCGTGATGACGGCGGAGGCGATCCTGATCGCGATGTCGGCGTCGGTGTAGGGGTTGGAGAAGTGCTGCTCGACCAGGCAGAACACGGTCGTGTAGGTGGCGGAGGCGGCCCAGAGGGGCGGGCCGTCCAGCATGCGGCGGTACCAGCGGACCGACAGCCGGCGCAGGACGACACCGTACGCCAGCAGGACGAACGGCAGCTCCAGGAACGCCTGGACGCGCAGCACGCTCGGGGCCAGCAGGCCGGGCGCCGGGACGTGCGAGGCGAAGGCGCGCATGGCCGGGCCGTCGGCCAGGGCGAACCAGCCCGACGGCAGGTAGGAGGCGACGAACGAGACGTCCCCGCCGTGCTCACGCAGGACGTAGACCGTGAAGAGCGCCTGGTTGAGGTAGACGAGCCCGGCCACCAGGGCCAGATCCGCCGAGGGACGTCTCCAGAACACGCGCATCAGGCCCGTGTGGTCAGGTGAGGGTGGAGGTCTTGACCACGACGAGTGCCAGGAGCAGCGCGAACAGGGCGACTCCGGCGGCGGCCTGGACCAGCGCGCGGCGCGCCTTGGGGGCGTAGGCGAAGGCGACGGCGGTCACGCCGCCCGCGAGGAAGCCGCCGAGATGGCCCTGCCAGGAGGTCATCCCCGCCGAGATCACCAGCCAGACCAGGACGTACAGGGTCTGCTGGTTCGCGGCCCGCATGTCGTGGCCGAGGCGGCGGCTGAACACCCAGTAGGACGCGGCCAGGCCGAACACCGCGCCGGACGCGCCGAGCGCGGGGGTCGTGGGCGCGACCAGGAAGACCAGCACCGAGCCGCCCAGCGCGGACAGCAGGTAGAGCGCGGCGTAGCGGACCCAGCCGAGCATCTGCTCGGTCTGGCGGCCGAGCGTCCACACCCACCACATGTTCAGGGCGATGTGCAGGACGCCGAAACCCCCGCCGGGCGGCTGGTGCAGGAACGCCGACGTGAGCAGCCGGTACCACTCGCCGTGCGCGATGCCGACCTGCGTCCAGCCTGGCGGGACGTGGCCGCCGTCCACGAAGTAGTGGCCGTCCGGCGAGCGCAGGCCGGTGCCGAGCGCGTCCAGGCGGTCCACGACGCCGGGCGCGGCGAGCTCCCCCAGGTAGGCCAGGACGCAGAGGCCGATGACCGTGTAGCTGACCCAGGAGGTCGCGCCGACGCGTCCGCCGAACACCGAGCGGGCCTGCCGGAGGCCCCGGTTGCCCTCGCGGACGCACTCCACGCACTGCTGCCCGACCGCCGCGTCCCGCAGGCAGTCCGGGCAGGAGTAGCGGTCGCACCGGACGCAGCGGACATAGGTCTCGCGCTTGGGATGCCGGTAGCAGGACGGCGTCTCGGCCGGCGCCTGCATCGGCGCCTGCGTGGCGGCTCCGGACGGCGCCTGCGTCGCGGGTTCGGACGGGGGCCGCGTGGAGGCTTCGGACGGGGTCCGGGTGGCTGCTTCGGGCGGGGTGTGCGCGGGCGGGCCGGGCGGGGGCTCGGCGGTGGTCATCGGGGGCTCCGTTCCAGGGCTCGGGGGGCGCTGATCATAGCGGCGGGAAACGACACCGGCCCCCGCGCGGGATCGCTAGGATGCGCGGAAAAGTACTGAATCATGGTGGTTTGTCGATGGCGTCTCGCCGCGTCCGCCGTAGCGCGGCGTCCCTCCTGGTCTGCGTCCCCCTCGCGTTCGGCGGTCCGCTCGCGCTCGGCGGGTGCGCCTCCGGCACGCCTGCGGCGGCGAAACCGCCTCGGACCGTCGACCGGCTCGCGGCCTCCGCGCCGGTCGTGATGTTCCTCGGCGACTCCTACACGGTCGGCGAGAAGGGCGTGCAGCCCGAGACCACCTACGCCGCCGCCACCGCGCGGCTGCTGGGCTGGCAGGTCGTGGTGGGCGGACGGTCCGGGACCGGGTTCGTCAACCCCGGCGCCAAGCACAACCCGTTCGGCAAGCTCTTCGAGGACCAGCTCGGCTGGCGGCCCGCGCCCGCGCTGCTCATCGTGTCCGGCGGGCACAACGACGCCAGGTTCCCCGCCGGTGAGGTGTCCGGCGCGGCGCGGACGCTGCTGCAGAAGGTGAAGGCGCGCTGGCCGCGCACCCGCGTCGTCCTCGTCGGGCCGCTGTGGGGCAGCGACCACCCGTCCGCCGGGGCGCTCGCGGTGCGGGACGGGCTGCGGACGGTCGCCGGGGAGCTGAAAATCCCGTTCGTCGACCCCCTCGCGGAGAAGTGGATCACCGGGGACCGCGACGCGGGCACCGGCAACGCGCCGCGCTACATCAAGCCGGACAGGACTCATCCGACACCGGACGGGCACCGCTACCTGGCGACCCGGCTGGCCGAGGACCTGCGGCGGGTCGGGCTGGCGCATCCGGCGACCAGCGGCTGACCGCCTCCTCCGGGCCGACCAGGCCCCCCTCGGCGAAGGCCGCGGCGAACCCGTCCGCGCCCAGCGCGGCCGTCGCCGCCGCCGTGATCCGGTCCACGTCGCCGCGCTCGGCGGGCGGCAGCG
>NZ_QURH01000868.1 GCF_003428695.1 Actinomadura logoneensis | reverse complement strand
GACCTGCGGCCCGACACCGGCCCCGACCCGGCGCGCGCCTACCTGCCCGCCGCCGCGCTGGCCGTCGTGGACGCGCACCGCGCCGGGCCGACCGTCCGGTTCACCCAGCCCTCCCGGTTCGCGGCGCCGCCCCGCTCCGCCGGCCCTCCCGACGCCGAGGACCCGCGCGCGCCGGACGGGTGGAACGGCGCTCCCTCCCCACGGGACGTCCGCCCCGGAGACCCGATGCCCGGCAGGGACGGCGGCGCGTTCGGCACCGACGGCCCGTTCTCGCGGCACGGGACGAACGGGGAGGGGCGGCGGAGGCGGCCGGGCGCGCTCGCGACGCCGCTGACCGCCGCGGTGCTCGCCGCGGTCCTCATCGGGGTCGGCGCGCTGCTCGGCCGCGTCCTCACGCCCGGCGGCGACCGGACGGACCGGCCGCCCGACCGCCGGCCGGTGCTCGCCCAGCGGAACGAGGGCGACCCGCCGCCGCCGGCGGGCGGCGAGAACGACCGTCCGGGGACGACGCCGCGGCTCGTGGTGAACCAGCCCCACGGCGACGGCTCGACCACCTTCGTCGTGCACGGCTCGGGGTGGCGTCCCGGCGAGACCGTCCGGCTCGTCCTGGACGGCTCGCGCCGCGCGCCGCACCCGTGCGTCACCGACCGGCGGGGGACGTTCAACTACGCCGTGAACCAGGACCACGAGCTGGTCGCCGGGGCGCTCCCGCCCGGCGTGCACCGGATCACCGCGGCCTCGGCGCGGCGGCCCGCGGCGGCGGCGACGGTCCGGTTCACGGTGCTCATATGATTTTCTACCAAAAAAGTGAAGAATTCCGTCCGAAACCCTTGACGACGCCGGAGAGGCGACCGGATAGTGATCACCATGCTTGAGCGGCCCCTCCGAATCCTGCGACCCGCCGCCGCGGTCGCCACCCTTCTGCTCGCCGTCGCCGCCTGCGGCGGCGGCTCGTCGGACGACGCGTCCGGCGGCGGCGGATCCGCCACGTTCACCTACTGGACGACGAGCTGGACGCCGGAGCAGATCAGCCGGATCGACGCCGACTTCGCCAAGGCGCACCCCGGCCTGCACTCCAAGGGGCAGTTCATCGCGAGCGCCGACCAGTACCTCCCCAAGGTCGTCTCGGCGATCAAGTCGAACACCCAGCCGACCGTCCTGCTCACCCAGAACGCCTCCGACCTGCCGGAGATCGCGCAGAGCGGCAAGCTCATCCCGCTGGACGGCGACCTCAAGCAGGAGACCGCCGGGCTGTACCCGGGCATCAAGGACGCGCTGTTCTACAAGGGCAAGCAGCTCGGGTTCGCGCGCTCCGGCGTCGGCGACATCGTGCTGTTCTACAACAAGAAGGACTTCAAGGAAGCGGGCATCGCCAACCCGCCCGCGACCTGGGCCGAGCTCGTCGAGGACGCCAAGAAGCTCACCGACCCGGGCAAGAAGCGGTTCGGCTACTACGTCCCGCTCGGCGAGGCCGAGTGGATCACCTTCGCGTGGACGCCGCTGCTGCGCGCCAACGGAGGCGACCTGCTGACCCCGGACGGCACCCGGTCGGCGTTCAACACCCCGCAGGGCGTCAAGGCGCTGCAGACCTGGGTCGACCTGATGACCGCCAAGGCGGCGCCGACGACCAGCTTCGCCCAGGCCGGCAGCTTCGACGGCGCGCCCGCGTTCGCCAGCCACACCGTCTCGATGATGGCCAACGGCCAGTGGGCCGTGGACACCTTCAAGAAGGCCGGGCTCGACTTCGGCGTCGCGCCGCTGCCGCGCGGCGACGCGGGCCCGTCCACCTCGGTCGGGATGGAGGTCGCGGCGCTGCTGAAGACCTCCAGGGCGCAGGAGCGGGCGGGCCTGGAGTTCATCCGGTACCTGGCCCGGCCGCAGGTCGGCGCGCACCTCGCCGCCGCGAACGGCGGCCTGCCGTCCGCGCCGGACCAGCTCCAGCAGCCCGAGCTGAAGGAGCACATCGCCAAGGACCCGTACTACCAGACGTTCGCCGACGGGTTGAAGTTCGGCAAGGGGCGTCCGATGACCCCCGCCTACAACGCGGTGTCCGAGGCGCTCTACACCGAGATCAGCAAGGCGCTGCGCGGACGGCAGACCGCGCAGCAGGCGCTCGCGAACGCCGCCGGGAAGGCCGACAAGGCGCTGAAGGAGCAGGGCTGAGCAGGGTCGCCGTCCGGAGCGCCGGCCGCGTCCGGCTCTCCGGACGCTCCCGTGCCTCCGGACGGTCCCGGGCCGACCGGCGCACCTGGGGGCTGGCGTACCTGTTCGTCGCGCCGACCGTCCTGCTGACCGTGCTGTTCTCGATCGTCCCGCTGGTGATGCTCGGGTGGCGCAGCCTGCAGAAGGGCAACGTCTTCGGGACGTCGTTGCGGTTCGTCGGCCTCCGCAACTACCGGGACATGCTCGCCGAGGGCGGCGGCCGGGCGCTCGGCGTCACCGCCGAGTACACCGTCGCGTTCGTGCTGGCGACGATGGTCCTCGGCTTGGTGCTGGCGCTGCTGCTGAACGCGCGGGTGCCGGGGGCGGGGAGGCTGCGCGCGCCGTTCGTCATCCCGCTCGTGGTGCCGGCCGTCGCGACCGCGCTGATCTGGTCCAACCTGTTCGCGCCCCGGTTCGGCCTGGTGAACCGGCTGCTGTCCGGGGCCGGCCTGGACGAGGTCGACTGGATGTCCCGGCCCGGGCCCGCGCTGGCGATGGTCGTCCTGTTCGGCACCTGGCAGTTCTTCGGGCAGAACGTCATCCTCTACCTCGCCGCGCTGAAGACCCTCCCGCAGGACGTGCTGGAGGCGGCGAGCGTGGACGGCGCGGGCGGCTGGCAGCGGTTCCGGCACGTGCAGTGGCCGATGCTGCGCCGCGACACCCTGCTCATCCTGGTCGTCACGACGCTGACCGGGCTGCAGACCTTCACCCAGATCTACGTGCTCACCGGCGGCGGCCCCGGCGGCGCGACGCGCACCGCGCTCTACTACGTGTACGACGAGGGCTTCGCCAAGTTCGACGCGGGCCGCGCGGACGCGATGGGGATGCTGCTGTTCCTCGTCTCGCTCGCGGTCACCGGGCTGCAGATCGCCGTGCTCGGCCGGAGGGACGACCGTGCCTAGGATCCTGGCCCGCCGCGCGGCGGTCCACGCGCTGCTCGCGCTCGCGGTGCTCATCGTGATGTTCCCGCTGGTCTGGATGGTGCTGACCGCCGTCAAGACCAACGCCCAGATCGTCAACCCGGCCGCGTCGCTGTGGCCGTCGGAGTGGCACTGGTCGAACATCCCGGACGCGTGGGGCCAGGCGCCGTTCGCGCGCTGGTTCGCCAACACCGTCGTGTTCGCGGTCGGGGCGACGCTCGGCCAGCTCGCCGCCGGGATGCTCGCGGGCTACGCGTTCGCGATGTTCGACTTCCCCGGCCGCCGGACGCTGTTCGTCCTCGCGCTGAGCGGGCTGATGATCCCGTTCAGCGCGGTCATCGTCCCGGTGGCGCAGATCCTCGGCGACCTGCACTGGCTGAACACCTACCAGGGCCTGATCGTCCCGAACATCGCCTCCGGCCTCGGGACGTTCCTGTTCCGGCAGTTCTTCCTGGGCACGCCGCAGCAGCTCGGCGAGGCCGCCCGCGTCGACGGCGCGTCCGAGCTGCGTATCTTCTGGCAGGTGTACGCCCCGCTCGCGCGGCCCGCGACGGCGGCGCTCGGGATCATCCTGTTCCTGCAGAACTGGAACAACTTCCTGTTCCCGCTGATCGCGGTGAACACCACGAGGATGCAGGTGGTCTCGCAGGGGCTCGCGGTGTTCCAGGCCCAGATGACCACGCAGACGCAGTACAACCTCATCATGTCGGCGTCGCTCATCGCGATCGTCCCGGTGCTGCTGGTCGCGGTCGCCGCACAGCGGCACATCGTGGAGGGCATCACCCTGGGCGCGGTCGACTGACCGCCTCAGGGCCGCTGCCCGTCTCAGGACCGCGCGACCAGGCGCGTCCGCGCGAGCGCGTCCTGGCCGTTCGCGTCCCCACCGCCCGCTGCGGCTGCGGCTGCGGCCGCTGCGGCTGCCGCGGCCGTTTCCGCTTCCGCCGCGGCCGGACGGTAGCGGAACACGTGCCGGTACGACTGCGGGGACAGCCCCGCCACCCGGACGAAGTGGTAGCGCAGGTTGGCCGCGCTGCCGAACCCGGTCCGGCGGGCGACCTCCTCGACCGGCAGATCCGTCGTCTCCAGCAGTTCCTGCGCCAGCCGAATCCGCTGCTGGAGCAGCCACTGCAGCGGTGACACGCCGAGCGCGTCGCGGAACCGGCGCAGCAGGGTGCGCTCGCTCATGTGCGCGGCGCGGGCGAGCTCGGCGACGGTCAGCGGCAGGTGCAGCCGCCCGGCCGCCCACTCCAGCACCGGCGCGAGGCCGCCGTCCCGGTCGCGGCCCGCCACCGCCGGACGGGTGATCTGCGGCCGGGCGCCCTCCCGGTGCGGCGGGACGACCATCCGCCGCGCCACCTCGGCCGCGACGGCCGCGCCGTGGTCCCGGCGCAGCAGGTGCAGGCACACGTCGATCGCCGCGCCCGAGCCCGCCGTGGTGATCACGTCGCCGTGGTCGATGTAGAGCGGCCCGGGGTCGAGCTCGACGTCCGGGAAGCGGTGCGCGAAGTCCCCGGCGTTCATCCAGTGCGTCGTCGCGCGCCGCCCGTCCAGCAGCCCGGCGGCGGCCAGGATGTAGGTGCCCGTGCACAGCGCGAGGATCCGGCGGCCCCGCCGGTGCGCCTCCCGGACGGCCGCGACCAGCTCGGGCGGCGGGGCGAGCTGCGCCTGCCGGGACAGCGCCGCGACCACGACCGTGTCGGCCTCCGGCAGGTCGCCGAGGCGGTGCGCGGCGTACAGGCTGAGCCCGCCGGTGGACGGCAGCGGCCCCGGCTCGGCGGCGTAGGTCCGCAGCTCGTACCAGGGTTCCACCAGGTCGCTGCGGTCGAGCCCGAAGACCTCGCAGGGGATGGCCAGCTCGAACACCGGCGTCCCCGGCGCCACGGCCAGTCCAACAATATGTCTGGACATGGCGGGAATTCTACGCGGGACGGCGCTTCTGTCCCTGGCGGCCGGGTCCCGTCCGGCCGACGCTTGGATCCCGTGAAGGACACCGAACCGAACAACGCCCCCGGGGGACGGCTCACCCTCGGACAGGGGACCGCGATGTACGTGGGAGCCGTCCTCGGCACCGGCGTGATCGCCCTGCCCGCGCTCGCCGCCCGCACCGCGGGGCCCGCCTCCCTGGTCGCCTGGGCCCTGCTGGTGCTGATGTCGATCCCGCTCGCCGCCACCTTCGCCGCGCTCGGCGCGCGGCACCCCGACGCGGGCGGCGTCTCCACCTACGCCCGGCTCGCCTTCGGCCCGCGCGCCGCCGCCGTGGTCGGCTGGTGCTTCTACCTCGCCATGCCGGCGGGCGCGTCCGCCGCCGCGCTGTTCGGCGGCGCGTACGTCGCCGAGGCGGCCGGCGGCGGCCGGGCCACCGTCCTCGCCACCGCCGCGGTGCTCATGGCCGTCGTCAACGCCGCCAACGCGGTCGGCGTCCAGGCGTCCGGGCGGATGCAGCTCGCGCTCGCCGCCGTGCTGGTCGCGCTGCTGCTCGTCTCGGTCGGGCTGGCGCTGCCGCACGCCCGCGCCGCCAACCTCACCCCGTTCGCCCCGCACGGCTGGACGGCGGTCGGCCCGGCCGCGGCGCTGCTGGTGTGGAGCTTCGCGGGCTGGGAGGCGATCACGCACCTGGCCGCCGAGTTCCGCCGCCCCGCGCGCGACCTGCCGCGCGCGACGGGCGCGGCGGTGGCCGTCGTCGGCGTGCTGTACCTGCTGCTCGCGTTCGCGATCATCGCCGTGCTCGGTCCGGGCGCGGCCGACTCCGCCGCGCCGCTCGGCGAGCTGATGGCCCGCG
>NZ_QURH01000871.1 GCF_003428695.1 Actinomadura logoneensis | reverse complement strand
GCGGCCGGGCTGGTGCTCGGCCTGACGCTGCTGGTGGGCGGCGGGCCCGGCGGGGACGGCCCCGGCGGGCCCCCGGTGCGGGGCACCTCCACCGGCACCGGCGGGACGGACGGTACGGTCACGGTGCCGCCGGTGGCGGGTCTCGGCGCGCGGGCGGCGGTCGACCGGCTGGCCGAGCGGCACATCCCGGTGGGCGCGGTGATCAGGGTCCCGTCGTCCCGGCCGTCCGGCTCGGTGGTGCGCAGCTATCCCGCGGACGGCGGGCCCCTGGCGGACGGCGAGCCGGTCACCCTGTACGTGTCCGCCGGAATGGGCGGCTGACCCACGGGCGGCGCGCCGCCGACCTGGCGTGATCACCTGATGTGACAGCCCCCACACCCGATCCGGCATATCCCGGGGCCGCACTGCGTTAGGTTGTTTGAAGTTTCAACCGTTAGCAGTGAGAAAGGGTTTCGCGATGACCGCCCTGCACCCCGACGTCCGGCCGACCGACGCGCTCGCACTCGACGCGTCCGCCCAGGACCTGCTGTTCCGCGAGGCCCGCACCGCCAACGCCTTCACCGCCGACCCGGTCACCGACGAGCAGCTCCAGGCGATCTACGACCTGGTCCGGTTCGGCCCGACCGCGATGAACAGCCAGCCGATGCGGCTGGTGGCCGTCCGCACCCCGCAGGCCCGCGAGCGCCTTCTCCGGCACATGTCCGAGGGCAACCGGCCGAAGACGGCGACCGCGCCGCTCACGCTGATCGTCGCCGCCGACACCGGTTTCCACGAGCACCTGCCGACCGTCTTCCCGCACGCCGCGGGCGCCCGCGACGCGATGGAGGCCAACCCCGGCCGCGCGGCGATGGCCCGGTTCAACACCGCGCTTCAGCTCGGCTACCTGATCGTCGGCATCCGCGCCGCCGGCCTCGCCGCCGGACCGATGACCGGCTTCGACGCCGAGGGCGTCCGCGCCGAGTTCCTCGAGGGCACGGGTCACGAGCCGGTCGCCGTGGTCAACGTCGGCCGTCCCGGCCCGGACGCCTGGTTCCCGCGCAACCCGCGCCTCGACTTCGACCAGGTCGTCACCGAGGTCTGAGCCGGAGACGGGAGTCGCGGATGTCCGGATCCCTGTGATCCGGACCGCCTTCTCCCGCGACTCCCGAACATTTCCGCTTGCCGGTGCGTTTCATGGAGTAGAGCCGCCGAGGTGTAAATGCGACGCAGGGGGTATCCCGTCCGCGTTCGTGCGGCGTGGAGGAGGGCCTGATGCACCCTGTCGAGGACCACGGCGCCCCCGGTTCCGGCGGGTCCCGCTCGGCCGCGGGCTGGCTGGTGCTGCTGGCGCTGGCGGGGCTCGCGGCGTTCCTTCTGGCCCGGCCCATCCTCACCGGCCCGGTGGCCGGTCTCCCCGCCGTCGCCCAGTCGTCCTCGCCGTACACGGTGCACCGGCCCGCCGGAGGCGTGCGCGGCGGCGGCATCGTGAACGTCGACACCGAGCTGGGCTACCGGGGCACGCTCGCCGCGGGCACCGGCATCATCCTCGACCGCGACGGCCTGGTCCTCACCAACAACCACGTCATCCAGGGCGCCACCGCCCTCAAGGCGACCGACACCCGCACCGGCCGCACCTTCCCCGCGCACGTCGTCGGCTACGACCGGTCGAACGACGTGGCGGTGATCCGGCTGAGCGGCGCGAAGGGCGCCGGGCTCAGGCCCGCCGCGTTCGGCGACTCGGGCAAGGTCTCCGAGGGCGACGCGGTCACCGCCAAGGGCAACGCGGGCGGCAAGGGCGGCGCGCCGAAGATCGCCCAGGGCAGGGTCACCGCCCTGGAGCAGACCGTCATCGCGCGGGACGACTCCGACGGGTCGTCCGAGCGGCTGTCCGGGCTGATCGAGACGGACGCCGCGATCCGGCCGGGCGACTCCGGCGGCCCGCTGTTCAACGCCTCGGGCGAGGTCGTGGGCATGGACACCGCCGCGTCCGCCGGATTCAAGATGGCCAAGAAGGGCAAGGGCCGCGGCTTCGCGATCCCGATCAACCGGGCGCTGGGGATCGCCGAGCAGATCCGGCAGGGGCACGGCGGCGCGAAGATCCACATCGGGCGGACCGCGATGCTCGGCGTCCAGGTCCGGCCGGTGGACGCGGGCCGGACCGGGAGCGGCGGGCAGAGCGCCGACGGCGGACAGAGCGGCGGGCAGGGCGGCGGGCAGGGCGGCGGCGCCGAGGTGGCGTCCACGCTGCCCGACACCCCCGCCGACCGGCTGGACGTCCCGACCGGCGCGGTCATCACCGCCCTGGACGGCGAGCCGGTCGACTCCCCGAACACGCTCACCGACCTGCTGCTCCGCCACCACCCGGGCGACCGCGTCGCGCTGACCTACCGGATGCCCGGCGGGCAGCCCGTCACCCAGCAGATCACGCTCGCCTCCGGCCCGCCCCAGTGACCGCCCGGCCGTAGACGTCGCAGTGATCGCCCTGCCGTAACCCGCCCCGGTGACAACCCCGCGGTGGCCCGCCGCATCGGCCACCGCGGTTCTCCGCGCCGGGTCGCGTCCCGTGGCGCCCGCCCGTTTCCGCTGGTCGTGAGGTCGGCGTTGCCGTCCCGCGACCGAAAGGTGCGAGAGTGGGAGGGAGCAGTCCCCAAGGCGAGAAAAGAGTGTGGACGATGGGCCGTGAGGCGCCGCGCGAGGACTTCGACGACTCCGGGATGAAGGTCACGAAGCCGAAGCGGTGGGCGGCGGGCGTGCCGGGCGTGACGGCCGCCCTGCGCGACTCCTACGAGCAGATGGGGGTGAAGCGCACCGCGCTGACGCTGCTCCGGGTCAACCAGAAGAACGGGTTCGACTGCCCGGGCTGCGCGTGGCCCGAGTCGCGGCACCGGCACACCGCCGAGTTCTGCGAGAACGGCGCGAAGGCCGTCGCCGAGGAGGCCACCACCCGCCGGATCACCCGCGAGTTCTTCGCCGCGCACACCGTGGACGAGCTGGGCGCGCGCACCGACCACTGGCTCGGCCAGCAGGGCCGGCTCACCGAGCCGATGGTCCGGCACCCCGGGTCGGCGCACTACGAGCCGATCTCCTGGGACGACGCGTTCGGGCTGGTCGCCCAGGAGCTGAACGCGCTCGACTCCCCCGACGAGGCCGTCTTCTACACCTCCGGCCGCACCAGCAACGAGGCCGCGTTCGCCTACCAGCTGTTCGTCCGCGCGTTCGGCACCAACAACCTGCCCGACTGCTCCAACATGTGCCACGAGTCGTCCGGGTCGGCGCTGACCGAGACGATCGGGATCGGCAAGGGCTCGGTGCTGCTGGACGACCTCCACCAGGCCGATCTGGTCTTCGTCGTGGGGCAGAATCCCGGCACCAACCATCCGCGGATGCTGTCGGCGCTGGAGAGGGCGAAGAAGGCGGGCGCGCGGATCGTCGCGGTGAACCCGCTGCCCGAGGCCGGGCTGATCCGGTTCAAGAACCCGCAGCTTCCGTCCGGGGTGGTCGGGAACGGCACCCGGCTCGCCGACCGGTTCCTGCAGATCCGGCTGAACGGTGACCTGGCGCTTTTCCAGGCCCTCAACCGGATGCTGCTCGAGTCGGACGCCCCGGACGCGCTCGACCGGGCGTTCATCGCCGAGCACACCCACGGGTTCGACGCGTTCGCCGAGCACGCCAGGACGCTGGACTGGGACGACGTCCTCGCCGCGACCGGACTGACCCGGGGCGAGATCGCCGCGACGCTCGGCGACGTCCTCGCGGCGAAGCGGATCGTGGTGTGCTGGGCGATGGGCCTGACGCAGCACCGCAACTCCGTCCCGACCATCCGGGAGATCGTAAACTTCCTGCTGCTGCGCGGCAACATCGGCCGTCCGGGCGCGGGCGTGTGCCCGGTGCGCGGCCACTCCAACGTGCAGGGCGACCGGACGATGGGGATCTACGAGAAGCCGAAGGCGGCCTTCCTGGACGCGCTCGCCGCCGAGTTCGGCTTCGAGCCGCCGCGCGAGCACGGCCTGGACACCGTGGACGCGATCCGCGCCATGCGGGACGGCGCGGTCAAGGTGTTCTTCGCGATGGGCGGCAACTTCGTCCGCGCCACCCCCGACTCGGACGTGACCGAGGCGGCGATGCGCAACTGCCGGCTGACCGTCCAGGTGTCCACGAAGCTGAACCGGTCGCACGCGGTCACCGGCGAGCGGGCGCTGATCCTGCCCGCGCTCGGCCGCACCGAGCGGGACGTCCAGGCGGGCGGTGAGCAGTTCGTCTCGGTCGAGGACTCGATGGGCATGGTGCACGCCTCGCGCGGACGGCTCGCGCCCGCGTCGCCCGAACTGCGGTCCGAGGTGGCGATCGTCACCGGGCTGGCGCGCCGGGTGCTCGGCGACCGGCACGGCATCCGCTGGGACGCGATGGAACGCGACTACGACGTCATCCGCGACCACGTCGAGCGCGTCGTCCCCGGCTTCGAGGACTACAACGCGCGGGTGCGCGACCCGGACGGGTTCACGCTGCCGCACGCGCCGCGCGACTCCCGCCGCTTCCCGACCGCGACCGGCAAGGCGAACTTCACCGTGAACCCGCTGGAGGTGCTGCGCGTGCCGGAGGGACGGCTGCTGCTCCAGACCGTCCGCAGCCACGACCAGTACAACACCACGATCTACGGCCTGGACGACCGCTACCGGGGCGTGAAGGCCGGGCGGCGCGTGGTCTTCGTCCATCCGGACGACCTCGCCGCGCTCGGCCACGCCGACGGCGCGACCGTGGACCTGGTGTCGGAATGGACCGACGGCAGCGAGCGCCGCGCCCCCGGTTTCCGCGTCATCGCCTACCCGACGGCGCGCGGCTGCGCGGCGGCGTACTTCCCGGAGACCAACGTCCTGGTGCCGCTCGACAGCACGGCCGAGGTCAGCAACACCCCGACGTCGAAGTCGGTGGTCGTCCGCCTGGAGGCCGCCCCGGCCGCCTCCTGACCTGCCGGTCCCGGCCGTCCGCGTCCGGGGGCGCGGGCGGCCGGGACACGGGCGGTGTTTGGGCGGGCGGGAAGGACACGGCGGCTCGCCGACCGGCCGATGCCGGACACTGCCGGGGCGGCGGTGAGGGACGAGCGTAGGGTGAGCGCGGGCGCCCGCGGGAGTGGAGCGGGAAGGGCGTCCGTAACCGGCCGTATTGACCCGCGATACGCGGGTGGCCGGAGCTCCGACGGCGTACGATGCAGCCATCCTGACGCTCCCGTCCGACAGATCCACCCCGCAGATCCACCCGACAGATCCACCCGACAGGTCCACCCCGAGATCCACGGTACGAACGCAACGCATCTTCTCGCTCCCTCCCCTCCACGAGGTGACCGGTGACGGCACTGGCGGACGACCGGCACGGCGGCAACCTGCCCGCCGAGGTGACCCGGTTCATCGGCCGGCGGCGCGAGCTGGCCGAGGCCAGGCGCGTGCTGGCCCGCTCACGCCTGGTCACGCTGACCGGCGTCGGCGGGGTCGGCAAGACGCGGCTGGCGCTGCGGCTGGCCACCGAGGTGCGCGGCGGGTACGAGGGCGGCGCGTGGCTGGTGGAGCTGTCCGCGCTGCGCGAGCCGGACCTGCTCGCCCGGCACGTCGCCGACAAGCTCGGGCTGCCCGGCCAGGCGGCGGGCGACCAGACCGACCGGCTGTGCGAGCACCTGGCCGACCGCGAGCTGCTGCTCGTCCTGGACACCTGCGAGCACCTGGTCGAGGGCACGGCGGCGCTGGTCGAGACGCTGCTGCGGGCCGCGCCCCGGCTGCGGGTGCTCGCGACCAGCCGCGAGCCGCTGGACGTCATGGGCGAGCACAACCTGGTGATCCCGCCGCTGGCCGTCGCCGCGGACGGCGGACCGCCCGACGCCCCGCCGGACGCCCCGGGCGCGGCGCCGG
>NZ_QURH01000870.1 GCF_003428695.1 Actinomadura logoneensis | reverse complement strand
GCCCGGGCACAGCGCCGACCGCGCGAGCCGGGCGTGCGGCGGCTCCGGCCCGACGACCCGGCACGTCCAGCCGGTGGCGTCGTCGCCGAGCACGGCGGGCCGGTCGCGCGGCGACGTCGTCATACGGCTCCCCGCGGCGGCTCCTGCGGCGAGTCGGCTTCGTGCCGGGGCGCGCCTTCCGCGTGCGCGGCGGCGAGATCGGCCGTGAGGGTCGAGGGCAGCAGGGGCTCGGTCAGCAGCCGCCGGTACCGGTCCGCGGGCGACTCGTCCCGGCCCGCCCGCACCCATGCGCGGACGAGCGCCGAGCCGGCGATGTAGGTGACGGTGTAGGCGCGCCACAGCGGGTCGGTCAGGAACCGGACCATGTGCCGGGCCCGGGCCTCGTCCACGAGCATCCAGCGGCGCAGGTACGCGACGGCCGTCTCGGGGTCGGCGCGCCGGTCGTGGAGCATGATCGCGGCGTCCTGCCGCGCCGACAGCAGGCGCGCGGTCAGCGGCAGCAGGCGCTCGGCCAGCTCTCCGTCCAGGCGCAGGCCCTCGGCGGCCAGCACCTCGGCGGTCCACGGCCCCCAGCCGTCGCCCAGCGCGGCCTCCAGCGCCGCCTCGCCCATGCCCTCCGAGACGAGGCACTGCGGGGTGTTCACCAGGGCGATGGACTGCTCGGCCTGCCCCTGCGCGCGCACGAGCAGGGCCTCCTTGAGGCAGCGTTCGGTGTGGTGCCCGGGGTAGCACTCGTGCGTCGCCAGGTGGGGGAGCGCCGACATGCCGTGGCCCGCGTCCGCGTTGACCGTCACGAGCGACCGGTAGCCGCCCCAGTAGCGGTTGAAGGCGTTCCACGGCCGGTCCCGGACCACCTCGTACTCGACGCTCTCGCCGGACGGCAGCCCGAACCGCTCGGCGGTCCGCCCGCGCAGCGCCTCCGACAGCGCCCGGACGGCGCGGCCCAGCGCGTCCGGGTCGAGCCGGTCGCGCTCGCGGAAGGCGGCCAGTTTCGCGCGCGGCCCGCCCGTCCCCGGCAGCAGGTCGTCGATCATGGCGTGGACGGCCGCGTACCGGTCGGTCGGCACCGGCTCGATGTCCATCTCGAAGTACGCCCGGACCTCCGCCAGGAACCCCAGGGGACGGCCGTCCAGCCGCCGCGCGACGCACTCCAGCGCCCGTAGTTGCGCCGCCAGGAACGCCCGGCGCGGCTCGGGCAGCCCGCTGTCGGGCAGCTCGCTCAGCAGCCGTCCCGCGTCGGCGGCGAGGTCGGCCGGGACGGGGACGGGCTCCGCGGCGATCCGCGCGGCGAAGGCGCGGTCGCCGAACCAGCAGTCCACGAACCCGTCCACCAGCCGCCCGAGCCGCAGCCCGAGCGCCAGGTAGCCGGACACGACCGGCGGCACCGGCACGTCCGGCTCGTCATCTCCTGCGGGCTCGGCACGCGCCGCCGGCTCGGCCGCCGCCTCGGTGATCGCTCCGGTCCCGGTCCCGCCGGGCCCGGAAGCCCGCGCTGAGCGGGTGTCGCGGGAGGCGGCCGTCACCGCCGGTCCATCTCTTCGGTCAGCTTGAGCATCGCGTCGACCGTGCGGTCCAGCTCGTCGCGGTCGTTGTACAGGTGCGGCGCGAGCCGGATCGCGTACCGCTCGGACGCCGCGTCCCGGACGGGGAAGAACGTGAACCGCAGGTTGACGCCGTGCTCGCTCTCCATCCGCTCCTCGAACTCCATGAACCTGCGCGGGTCCACGGCGTGGTCGGGGTCGCGGAACGGCTGGAACGCGACCATCCCGGAGTGCAGCCGCCGGTCGTGCAGCGGGCTGAAGAACGAGTCCTCGCCCCAGTGCTCGGCGATCCGCTCCTTGAGGTGGTCGCAGAGCCCGTGCACGTACCGCTGGATCTCGGCGCGGCCGATGTGCTCCCAGATCTCCGCCGCCGTCTGCAGCGCCGGCCCGCGCGACAGGTCCGCCGAGCCGGTCTTCTGCAGGAACGTGCCGATGTCGTAGGACGCCTCGCGACCGGTCGCGCGCGGCGGCAGTTCTCCCTCGATGGGGTACCAGAGCGAGATCACCGGCCAGAAGCCCGGCAGCGGCAGCGGGTTGTGCTCCGGCAGCACCTTGTTGCGCGCGTACAGGATGCCGGTGCCCATCGGCCCGCACTGGTACTTCGCGCCGGACCCGCTGACGAAGTCGACGCCCAGCCCGTGCAGGTCCATGTCGAACTGGCCGGGCAGGTGCGCGCCGTCCACGACGGTGGTGAGGCCGTGCTCGTGCGCCAGCTCGGCGAGCATCCGGGTCGGCATGGTGGTGCCGACGGTGAAGGTCACCGCCGCCCACTCCAGCACCCGGGTGCGCGGGGTGATCGCGGCGGCGAACATCTCCACGATCTCCTCGGCCGTCTGGTGCGGGCCGAGCCGGGGGGTGAGCTTGGTGACCTCGATCCCGCGCCGGTTGCGCAGCAGGTTCAGCGGGGCCTGCATCGTGTAGCACTCGTGCGTGGTCGTGACGACCTCGTCGCCCTCGTCCAGGTCCAGGCCGTTGAGGATGCGGGCGTTGCCGTCGGTGGCGCCCTGCACGATCGCGATCTCGTCGGGGTCGCATCCGTAGCAGCGGGCCAGCGTCGCGCGCGGCTCGGTGAGCGTGGTCGGCGGGTACGGGTCGCGGGGGTAGCGGGCGTACTCGGCGTCGGCGGCGCGCAGGAGGTCCAGCACCGGGTACGGCGTGGAGCCGAGCGTCCCGACGTTCAGGTGGACGAGGTCGGGGGTGAGGGGGAAGAGCCGCCGGAGCCGGGCGTGGACGGCCGGATCGTCCAGCCGGCCGGTGGGCACCCGGTCGGCCCATTCGCGGGGGGCGCTCGGCGGCGCCGCGGACGCCCCCGTCTCGCCCTCGGTGCGGCGGCGCGCCATCGCCACGATCGCCGACTCGGTTCCCTTGTCCTCCACGAGAAGCCTCCCTCGGGACACGGTCACGGCTGTTCCCGCACTCTACAATTTCACTTTAAAATTATCTAGTGTTGTAAGCGGTGACGCCCTCGACGCGCAGGGGTGGGACGGCGGTCCGCGAAAGCGTGTCATCCCATTCCCGGGCCAGTGCGGGGAGTGCTCGTCCGACCTCGGTGACGCGGGCCAGCAGCGGGACGACCTGCTCGCTGAATCTGAAGTCGTCGAGCGCTCCGACGACCTCGCCGCGCTCGACCAGGTAGACCCCGTCCCGGGTGGAGCCGGTCAGCGCGAGCGTCCGCGGATCGGTCGGACGCAGGTACCAGAGGCTGTTCACCAGCAGCCCGCGCTCGGTGTCCGCCACCATCGCCCGAAGCGTTCGCCCCCCGGACGAACCTTCGGCGCCGTCGGACCCGCTGGGGCCTTCCAGACGGAGGTTGCCGATCCTCGGCGTCACCGGCAGGCCGCTCGCCTTGGCCGAGTGCCGCGTCTGGACGAGCGCGGTCAGGGCCCCGTCGTCCAGCCAGCGGGTGGGTTCCAGGGGGAACCCGTTGTCGAAGACCGAGACCGTGCCACCGGGCGCGCGGGCCACCGCGAACGGCGCGCACTCCAGGCCGGGCATCGCCGGATCACTGCGCAGCGTGAGGCCGGGCGCGGCCAGCCGCTCGCCGATCCTCGGCATCCCGTCGGGGGTGGCGAACGGCGACGCACCCTCCAGCGCGTCACGCGCGTCCAGCGCCTCGTACAGATAAAGCAGCAGGTCGGCGACGCAGGACGGCGAGAACAGCACCTCGAGTCCGCCCCGCGAACCCCGGGCCTTCGGCGGGAGTGCGGCCCGCCTGCCCGCCCAGCGGACGCGTTCCGCCAGCTCCGCCCGCAGGCACGCCAGCGCGGCCGTCGCGTCGAACGGCCCCGTGCTCGGCAGTGGGATCCCGCCCCAGGCCGAGGCCCGCTCGTCCCGGGCGTCCCGCGCGGTGAGGTCGATCAGTCCGTCGCGCCACCTGTGCCTCGCCCTCACGCCCGTCGAGGTGGCCAGGTACGTGGTCCGGACGGCGTGTTCGGCATAGCCGAAGAGCACATGCCGGTCTTCGCGGGCCCGCGCGACGGCCGCCTTCAGCCCGCCGCCGAACGCGGTCAGCCACGCCGCGCCGCCGTCCTGCTCGCACGAATCGGCCGCCATCTCGCTGCCGGACGCGCGACCGCTGTCGCCTCTGGTCTCGTCCGGAGCGAGCAAGGGCATGGCGTCCGGTGAGGCGGGGGACTCGCGTGCCGCGCGTTCGGCCTCCGCGACGAGACGGGCGACGTCGTCGGCGGGATCTCCGTGGCGGGTCACGGCGGCGGTCGCCGTGCCCTGGCGGCCCGCCGCGAACGCGACGACCGTGATCCGCTGGTCGCGGACGAGGCCGGCCGTCGTCACCGCGTTCTCGGCCCAGCGCACCTGGGCCGTCTCCTCCCCGTCCACGATCACCGCGCAGCCGTCCGCGCGGCTCGCCGCCAGCGCCCGCTCGGCCGCGCTCTCCGCGGCGTCCCACCCGCTCATGCCCCGGCCTCCCGCGTGCTGACGCCCCAGCCTTCCTGCGTGCTCATGTGTCCCGGCCTGTCGCCTGCCGCCTGCTCGTGCGCCCCCACGTGCCTCATGCCCCCGCCTCCCGTGCGGCGTTGACGACCTCGACCCCGGCGAACAGCGCGGGCGGCGCGCCGTGGCTCGCGGCGGACGCCTGGACCGGCTGCCCCTTGCCGCACAGGTCGGCGCCGAACACGCGGTAGTCCTCGGGCCCGCCCAGCGCCCGCAGCGATCCCCAGAACCCGGTCGTCTCGCCCTGGTAGGCGGCGTCCCGGACCTGCCCGACGACCCGTCCGTCCCGGATCAGATGGCAGCGCTGCGCCGTGAACCGGAAGTGCCGCCGCCGGCCGTCGATCGTCCAGCCGTCCGAGCCGGCCACCAGCAACCCCCGGGCCACGCCCGCCACCAGGTCGGCCGTGGACGGCCCGCCCGGAGCCGGCCGCAGCGACACGTTGGGCATCCGCGCCAGCGGGGCCCGCAGACCCGACTCGGCGTACGCGCAGCCGGTCGAGCGCTCCGCGCCGACGGCCCGCGCGGTCGCCCGGTCGGTCTGGAAACCGGTCAGCACTCCGCCGGTGACCAGGTCCCACGAGGTGGCGGCGACGCCCTCGTGGTCGTAGCCGGTGGTCGCCAGCGCGTGCGGGGTGGTGCGGTCGGCGACCACGGTCATCAGCTCCGCGCCGTACCGCAGCCGTCCGAGCCCGTCCGGAGTGGCGAACGTCGTGCCCGCGTACCCGGCCTCGTGGCCGAGCGCGCGGTCGAGCTCGGTCGCGTGGCCGACTGTCTCGTGCAGCGTCAGCCACAGGTTGGACGGCTCGACCACCAGGTCGTAGCGCCCCGGCTCGACCGGCGGCGCCGCCAGCTTCCCGCCCAGGTGGGCGGGGATCGCGGCGACCTCGCCGGCCCAGTCCCAGCCCTCGCCCGCCAGGTACTCCAGGCCGCGCGCGGTGGGCGGGCCGAGCGTCCGCAGGGTGGCCACGGCGCCCGTCCGGTCGTCCACGCCGACCGCCAGCAGCTGCGGGTGGATCCGGAGCCGGTGCTGGAGCACCGTCGTGCCCGCGAGATCGGCGTAGAAGGTGGTCTCGTCGGCGACCTTCAGCTTGCCGTGGACGTGCGCGACCTCGGGCGCGGCCAGCAGCTCGCGGCTCCAGGCCGCCAGCGGCGCCGTCCACTCGCCGCGCGGGACGGCGAACGGGTCGATCCGGTGCCCCGAGTTCCATACCGCACCGGAGTGCACCGGCTCGTCCACCGGCTCGACGCGCTCGCCCCCGGCCGCCCGGCAGGCCCGCGCCACGGCGACGGCGCGCTCGGCCGCCGCCACCGCCGTCCGCGGGGACGGCCCCGCCACACCCGCGAAG
>NZ_QURH01000874.1 GCF_003428695.1 Actinomadura logoneensis | reverse complement strand
GGCCGCGGCGGCCGTGGCGGCCAGGGCGGCGGCGGCGACCGCGCGCCCCGTCAGCAGCAGAACACCGAGCAGCAGGCCCCCGCCTCCGAGGCTGCTCCGACTGGTGAGGGGAGCTGAACCGACCGATGCTGATCCCTCGTAAGGTCAAGCACCGCAAGCAGCACCACCCGAAGCGCCGGGGCATGGCCAAGGGCGGCACCAAGGTCACCTTCGGTGAGTACGGCATCCAGGCCGTCGAGGCCGCGTACGTGACCAACCGGCAGATCGAGGCCGCGCGTATCGCCATGACCCGCCACATCAAGCGTGGCGGCAAGGTCTGGATCAACATCTTCCCGGACCGCCCGCTGACCAAGAAGCCCGCCGAGACCCGCATGGGTTCCGGTAAGGGCTCGGTCGAGTGGTGGGTGGCCAACGTGAAGCCGGGCCGCGTGATGTTCGAGATCTCCTACCCGAACGAGCAGATCGCTCGGGAGGCGCTCACCCGCGCGATCCACAAGCTGCCCATGAAGTGCAAGATCGTGAAGCGAGAGGTGGGTGAGTCCTGATGGCCAAGGGTCTTACCGCCGATGACCTGCGGACCGAGCCTGAGGACGTGCTGGTCACCAAGCTCAAGGAGGCCAAGGAGGAGCTCTTCAACCTCCGCTTCCAGGCCGCGACCGGGCAGCTGGAGAGCCACGGGCGGCTGCGCACGGTGAAGCGCGAGATCGCGCGCATCTACACCGTCATGCGCGAGCGCGAGCTCGGGATTGTCGACGACCCGCGCACGTCGCAGGAGGGCGAGAAGTAATGGCTGAGCAGACCGAGGCGCGGAACACCACCCGCAAGGTGCTCGAGGGCCTGGTGGTCTCCGACAAGATGGACAAGACCGTGGTCGTGTCCGTCGAGGACCGCGTCAAGCACGCGAAGTACCACAAGGTCATCCGTCGCACCAAGAACTACAAGGCGCACGACGAGGCCAACGAGTGTGGCATCGGCGACCGCGTCCGCCTGATGGAGACCCGCCCGCTGTCGGCGACCAAGCGCTGGCGCGTGGTGGAGATCCTCGAGAAGGCCAAGTAACCAGGGAGCTCCGCCCCTCCGGGGGCGCCTCCCGACAGACTTCCCGTGGGCGGGCCCTCCCCGTGAGGGCCCGCGTTCGGGGGGAGACCAGTGAAGGTTCCGCCAGGCTCCACGGGCGAGGCCCAGTGGAGAACCGGTGTGACGAAATGGAGTTGACGTGATCCAGCAGGAGTCGCGACTCAAGGTCGCCGACAACACGGGTGCGAAGGAGATCCTTTGCATCCGCGTTCTCGGTGGCTCGGGTCGGCGCTACGCGGGAGTCGGCGACGTCATTGTCGCGACGGTGAAGGACGCCCTTCCCGGCGCGGGCGTGAAGAAGGGTGACGTCGTCAAGGCGGTCGTCGTGCGCACCCGCAAGGAGCGCCGGCGCCCGGACGGCTCCTACATCCGCTTCGACGAGAACGCGGCCGTCCTGATCAAGGACGGCGGCGACCCCCGTGGTACCCGCATCTTCGGCCCGGTCGGCCGTGAACTGCGCGAGAAGAAGTTCATGCGCATCATCTCGCTCGCGCCGGAGGTGCTGTGATGAAGATCAGGAAGGGCGACGAGGTCGTCGTCATCGCCGGCAAGGACAAGGGCGCGACCGGCAAGGTCATCCGCGTCCTGCCGCGTGAGGAGCGCGTCGTCGTCGAGGGCGTCAACCTCATCACGAAGAACATCAAGGCCGACGCGCAGCGAGCCGGCAAGGAGAGCGGCCGCGTGACCGTCGAGGCGCCGCTCCACGTGAGCAACGTGGCGCTGGCCGAGGACGGCAAGCCCGTCCGGGTCGGCTACCGCGTCAACGAGGACGGCACCAAGGTCCGGATCTCGCGCCGTAGCGGCAAGGAGATCTGAGATGACCGAGACCGTTACCGAGCGTCCCGTGCCGCAGCCGCGCCTGAAGCTCCGCTACCGCGACGAGATCGTCAAGGGCATGCAGGAGCAGTTCGGCTACAGCAACATCATGCTGGTGCCGGGCCTGACGAAGATCGTCGTCAACATGGGTGTCGGCGACGCCGCCAAGGACGCCAAGCTGATCGAGGGCGCCGTCCGCGACCTGGCCGCGATCACCGGCCAGAAGCCGGCCGTCAACCGGGCCAAGAAGTCCATCGCGCAGTTCAAGCTGCGTGAGGGCATGCCGATCGGCGCGCACGTGACGCTGCGCGGCGACCGCATGTGGGAGTTCCTGGACCGGCTGCTCGCCACCGCGCTGCCCCGTATCCGTGACTTCCGCGGCCTGTCGCCGAAGCAGTTCGACGGCAACGGGAACTACACGTTCGGTCTGACCGAGCAGGTCATGTTCCACGAGGTCGACCCGGACAAGATCGACCGTGTCCGCGGTATGGACATCACCGTGGTGACCACGGCCAAGACCGACGACGAGGGCCGGGCGCTGCTGAAGCTCCTGGGCTTCCCGTTCAAGGAGAACTGAGCAGATGGCCAAGAAGAGCCTCATCGCGAAGGCGGCTCGGAAGCCCAAGTTCGGCGTGCGCGCGTACACCCGTTGCTCGCGCTGCGGCCGTCCGCGCTCCGTGTACCGCAAGTTCGGCCTGTGCCGCGTGTGCTTCCGTGAGATGGCGCACCGGGGCGAGCTGCCGGGCATCACGAAGTCGAGCTGGTAACCAGCCCAGCCTGTAATAACCACCGGGCACCTGACGAAGGTGCCCATGACCGCGCCAAAGGTCCATCCGCCCCGTCCGCGAGCGGGCCGGGCGGATGGAAACCGTGGCGAGGGAGGGCCAGTAGGCCATGACGATGACCGACCCGATCGCAGACATGCTGACGCGTCTGCGGAACGCTAACTCGGCGTACCACGACTCGGTGTCGATGCCGTACTCGAAGATCAAGGCGCACATCGCCGAGATCCTCCAGCAGGAGGGCTACATCTCGGGCTGGAGCGTCGAGGACGCCGAGGTGGGCAAGAAGCTCGTGATCGAGCTGAAGTTCGGCCCGACCCGCGAGCGTTCGATCGCCGGCATCAAGCGCGTCTCCAAGCCCGGTCTTCGGGTGTACGCGAAGAAGGACAACCTGCCCAAGGTCCTGGGCGGCCTGGGCGTCGCGATCATCTCGACGTCCTCCGGCCTCATGACCGACCGGCAGGCGGGCAAGCGCGGCGTGGGCGGCGAAGTCCTCGCCTACGTCTGGTAGAGGGGAGGATTCGCAGAATGTCTCGCATTGGACGTCTCCCCATCACCGTGCCCGGCGGCGTCGAGGTGAAGGTCGACGGTCGTGACGTGTCGGTCAAGGGCCCCAAGGGCTCCCTGTCCCTGACCGTCTCCGAGCCGATCGAGGTCGCGCTGGAGGACGGTCAGCTGACCGTCTCGCGGCCGAACGACATCAACACGGTCCGCGCGCTGCACGGCCTGACGCGGTCGCTGATCAACAACATGGTGGTCGGCGTCACCGAGGGGTACAAGAAGACCCTGGTCATCCAGGGCGTCGGTTACCGCGTGGTGGCCAAGGGCAAGAACCTCGAGTTCTCGCTCGGCTACAGCCACCCGATCACGGTCGAGCCGCCGGAGGGCATCACCTTCACGGTGGAGAAGCCGACCCAGCTGGTCGTCGAGGGCATCGACAAGCAGAAGGTCGGCGAGGTCGCCGCCAACATTCGTAAGCTGCGCAAGCCCGACCCGTACAAGGGCAAGGGCGTGCGTTACGAGGGCGAGCAGATCCGCCGCAAGGTCGGAAAGGCTGGTAAGTAGTCATGGCAGGCACGAAGCACCTGGCCGGCAAGGCCACGTCGAAGCGTGCGCTGGCCCGCAAGCGGCGGCACCTGCGGGTCCGCAAGAAGGTCGTCGGCACCGCCGAGCGTCCTCGCCTTGTCGTGACGCGCTCCAACCAGCACATGTTCGTCCAGGTCATCGACGACGCCAAGGGCCACACCGTGGCGTGGGCGTCGACGATGGAGGCCGAGCTGCGCGGTACCGACGGCGACAAGACGGCGAAGTCCCGCAAGGTCGGCGAGCTCGTCGCCGAGCGCGCGAAGGCCGCCGGAGTGACCGCTGTGGTCTTCGACCGTGGCGGCAACAAGTACCACGGTCGCGTCGCCGCCGTCGCGGACGGCGCTCGTGAGGGGGGCCTGAAGCTCTGATGGCTCTCACGACCAACGAGAAGAGGAACCACTGATGGCAGCGCAGAGGCGTGGTGGCGGTCAGGGTGGCGACCGTCGCGACGGCCGCCGCGACGACCGCCGCGGTGGCGCCGACAAGGGCCAGTCGTACATCGAGAAGGTCGTGGCGATCAACCGTGTCGCCAAGGTCGTCAAGGGTGGCCGTCGCTTCAGCTTCACCGCCCTGGTGATCGTCGGTGACGGCAACGGCACCGTCGGCGTCGGCTACGGCAAGGCCAAGGAGGTGCCCGCGGCGATCGCCAAGGGCGTCGAGGAGGCCAAGAAGCACTTCTTCAAGGTGCCGCGGATCCAGGGCACCATCCCTCACACCGTCCAGGGTGAGGCCGCCGCGGGCGTCGTCCTGCTGCGTCCCGCGTCCCCCGGTACCGGTGTGATCGCGGGTGGCCCGGTGCGCGCGGTGCTGGAGTGCGCCGGCATCCACGACGTGCTGAGCAAGTCGCTCGGCACCGACAACGCGATCAACATCGTCCACGCCACCGTGGACGGACTGAAGCAGCTCAAGCGTCCCGAGGAGATCGCGGCCAAGCGCGGCCTGCCGATCGAGGACGTGGCGCCGGCCGCCATGCTGCGGGCGCGGGCCGCTGGGTCCGAGGCCCGGACGGAGGCCACCGCGTCATGAGCCAGCTGAAGATCACGCAGACCAAGTCTGTGATCAGCGAGAAGCAGAACCAGCGTGACACGCTGCGGACGCTGGGCCTCAAGAAGATCGGCCAGTCGGTCGTCCGTGAGGACTCCCAGCAGCTCCGCGGCATGATCCGGACGGTGGCCCACCTGGTCGCCGTCGAGGAGGTCGACTGACATGGCCGACGCCACCGAGGGCAACCCGCTCAAGGTGCACGACCTGCGTCCGGCCCCCGGCGCCAACCGCCCCAAGACCCGCAAGGGCCGGGGCGAGGCGTCCAAGGGCAAGACCGCAGGCCGCGGCACCAAGGGCACCAAGGCCCGCAACACCGTTCCCGTCGGGTTCGAGGGCGGCCAGATGCCCCTGATCCGCCGGGTGCCGAAGCTCAAGGGCTTCAAGAACCCGAACCGGGTCGAGTTCCAGGTCGTGAACCTGGACAAGCTCGCCGCCCTCTACCCCGAGGGTGGCGAGGTGACCGCCGAGGACCTGGCGGCCAAGGGCGCGGTCCGCGCCGGCCGTCCGGTGAAGATCCTCGGCACCGGTGAGATCTCCGTCGCCGTCCAGGTGAAGGCGCACGCCTTCTCCGGCGCGGCGAAGGAGAAGATCACGGCCGCCGGCGGCAGCGCCGAGCAGCTCTGAGATCGACACCCGTGAGACCGGGGCCAGAGTCCACCACGTGTCCGGGCCGGTGGGCCCGCCGCGGGGGGGACCGGCCCCGGTCTCATCTGCTGTTAGAGTCTCCCCGGCGGTGGCGGCCGGCGTTCGCGTCCGGCCCCCCGCCTTCGTTGCCCATGGGCTGATTTTCCGCAAGCTCCGCAGGAGGAATGGTGCTGACCGCGTTCGCTCGGGCCTTCAGAACGCCCGATCTGCGTAAGAAGCTGCTGTTCACGCTTCTGATGATCGTGGTGTTCCGGGTCGGCCAGAACCTGCCGACCCCGAACGTGAACGTGGAGGTGCTCAGGCAGACGGCCGACGCGGCCAAGAAGTCCAACCAGCTGTACGGGTTGGTGGACCTGTT
>NZ_QURH01000869.1 GCF_003428695.1 Actinomadura logoneensis | reverse complement strand
GGCCGGTGAGCGGGGAGGGGGACTGCGCCGGCGGCCGGGCCGCGGGCGCGGGCGGCCCGGACGCGGCGAGCAGTTCCGACACCGTGACGAACTCGAAGCCCCTGGCGCGCACGCCCCGGATCATCGCCGCGAGGTTCCGCAGCGCCACGAGCCGGTCGGGGTTCCCGTGGTCGTGCGCGAGGACGATCGTCCCCGGCTGGACGTTGCCGACGATGTAGTCGACCAGGCCCTGCGGGTGGTGCTCGTAGGTCTTCTCGAGCATCTTGATGCCCCAGAGCGTCAGGTCGTAGCCGAGCTGGCCCGCCGCGCTCATGGTCGTCCCGCCGAGCTGCCCGAAGGGCGGCCGCAGGTGCCGGGGCTCCTTGCCGGTGATCGTCGCGATCGCCTTGTGCGCCCGGTGGATGGCGTCCACGGCCTCCGCGTGGGTCAGGCGCGACATGTCCTTGTGCGCCCACGTGTGGTTGCCGGCCTCGTGCCGGTCCATCCGGCCGTGGATGATCCGGGCGTTGGCGACCGCCCGCTCGCCGACCATGAAGAACGTGGCCTTGGCCTTCTCGGCGTCCAGGATGTCGTGCACCATCCCGGTCCAGTTCGGCATCGGGCCGTCGTCGAAGGTCAGCGCCACCAGCTTCTGCGAGGTGTCGACCGACCAGGTCACGTCCACGTGCCCGTGCACCGGCCGCCACGGCCCCGCGACCGGGATCGCCATGGCGGAACGCGGCGTCCCCTCCGGCATCGCCGCGACGACGGCGGCCCCGCCCGCCCCGCCCACGGCCAGGCCGCCCGCCGCCAGGCCGGCGCCCTTGATGATGTTGCGGCGGCTCGGCCTGTCCCGAGTCCGCTCGTCCCCCGTACTTGTCACAGCTGAAAAGAATCTCATAGTTCGCCGAGAATTCCCCGGCGGGGTGACCAATCCGTGAGAAAGGGGCAAAGGGGGCCGCTCGGGCGAGAGCGACCCCCTCCACCGGTCTCCCGGCCGCCGCATCCACCGCGCCGCGGGATCACCGCGCCGAGATCACCGCGCCGGGTCTGCCATGCCCGGTCCGCTGTGCAGGGACGGTCAGTCCACCTTCTCCTCCGCGGCGACCTTGTCGGCCAGGTGCGACGGCAGCGGCTCGTACCGCAGGAAGGATCGGTGGAAGCTGCCCGTGCCCTGCGACATCGACCGCAGGTCGATCGCGTACCGCGTGATCTCCAGCTGCGGCACCTCCGCGCGGATCACCGTCCGCCCGCCGGGCGCGAGCGCCTCGGTGCCGAGGACCCGGCCGCGCCGGGACGTCAGGTCCGACATGACCGCGCCCATGTACTCGTCCGCGATGAGCACGCTCACCTCGTCCACCGGCTCCAGCAGCAGCACCGGCACCTTGGACGCGGCGTCCTTCAGCGCGAGCGCGCCCGCCGCCTGGAACGCCATGTCGGACGAGTCGACCGAGTGCGCCTTGCCGTCGCGCAGCGTCACCCGGATGTCGACCAGCGGGTACCCGGCGGCGACGCCGCGCTCCATCTGCTGCCGGACGCCCTTCTCCACCGACGGGATGAACTGCCTCGGGACCACGCCGCCGACGATGCGGTCCATGAACTCGAAGCCCTCCCCGGACGGCAGCGGCTCCACCTCGATGTGGCATATGCCGTACTGGCCGTGCCCGCCGCTCTGCTTCACGTGCCGCCCGAGCCCCTCGGCCCTCCCGCCGAACGTCTCGCGCAGCGGGACCCGCAGGTCCACCCGCTCGACCTCGACGCCGTACCGGGACGCGAGCCGGTCGACCAGGACGTCCGCGTGCGCCTCGCCCATGCACCACAGCACCAGCTGCCGGGTCTCGGCGTTGTTCTCCAGCCGGAGCGTCGGGTCCTCGGCGACCAGCCGGCCGAGCGCCTGGCCGAGCTTGTCCTCGTCGGCCTTGGAGCGGGCCCGGATCGCCACCGGCAGCAGCGGGTCGGGCATCGTCCACGGGGCCATGACCAGCGGGTTCGCCGGATCCGAGAGCGTGTCGCCGGTCTCGGCGCGGTTCAGCTTGGCGACCGCGCACACGTCGCCGGCGCGGCACTCGGTGACCGTCCGCTGGGTCTTGCCGAGCGGGGAGCTGAGGGCCCCGACGCGCTCGTCCACGTCGTGGTCCTCGTGCCCGCGGTCGGTGAGGCCGTGCCCGGAGACGTGCACCGTGGTGTCGGGGCGCAGCGTCCCGGAGAACACCCGGACCATCGAGATCCGGCCCACGTAGGGGTCGGAGACGGTCTTGACGACCTCGGCGACGAGCGGCCCGTCCGGGTCGCACTCGATCCGGCGCGGCGGCCCGCCCGCGACCGGGGCGACCTCCGGGCAGGAGTGCTCCAGCGGGGACGGGAACGCCTCGGTGACGACCTCCAGCAGCTCCGCCATCCCGATGACCGGGCCGGGCTGCTGGCCGTGCGGCACCGAGGTCGCCAGCACCGGGTAGAAGCTGCCGCGCGCGACGGCCTTCTCCAGGTCCTCGATGAGCGCCTTGACGTCGATCTCCTCGCCGCCGATGTACCGCTCCATCAGCGACTCGTCCTCGCTCTCCTGGATGATCCCCTCGATCAGCGACGCCCGCTGCTCGGCGATCCGGTCCAGGTAGGCGGCGTCCGGCTCGCACTCGACCCGCTCGCCGGTGGAGTAGTCCAGGCAGCGCTGCGTCAGCAGCCCGATGAGCCCGGTCAGCCCGTCGCCGTCGGACACCGGGAAGTAGCAGGGCAGCACGCCCTCCCCGAAGGCGTCCTGCAGGTGCAGCAGCGTGTCGTCGAAGTCGCCGCGCTGCTGGTCGACCTTGGTGACGACGACCGCGCGCGGCATCGACACGGCCGCGCACTCCTCCCACAGCATCCGGGTGAGCCCGTCGACGCCGTCCACGGCGGAGACCACGAACAGGGCGGCGTCGGCGGCGCGCAGCCCGGCCCGCAGGTCTCCGACGAAGTCGGCGTACCCGGGCGTGTCGATGAGGTTGACCTTCACGTCGCCGTACTCGAACGGGGCGAGGGCGAGGTTCACCGACCGCTGCTGGCGCACCTCCACGTCGTCGAAGTCGCTGACGGTGGTGCCGTCCTCGACCTTCCCGGCGCGCTGCACGACCCCGGTCGCCGCGAGCAGGGCCTCGGTCAGCGTCGTCTTGCCCGCCCCCGAGTGGCCGACCAGCGCGACGTTGCGCACCCTGTCGGGCCGGCCGGCCTCCGGTGCCCTGCCGTGGCCTCCCGGGTGGTTCGCTCTGTCCGTCATGACACACCTCCTCGGGCGGACTCCCGCCATGGGAGCCCGTCACGCTCCTTTGGTGGTTCTGCCCGGAGTGAGCGGCGTCACATCCGTCTCCTCACCCTTTCCCGTGTCGGCGCGGATCACAAGGGGGGAGGCGGTATCGATGAGCACTACGATGGGTTCGCCGCGCGGCGCGCGCGGGGCCGCCTCTTCTCTCCCGGCCCTCCGGTCGCGCCCGGCTCTCGGACTGTCGATGAACGGACGGCGATGCTCAACAAACTGCGGCCCGCGCTGGGCCGTGTCCTGACGCCCATCGGACGTGGGGTGGCGCGCACCGGCGTGACGCCGAACACGATCACGGTCGTCGGCACGGCGGGCACCGTCGCCGGAGCGCTGGTCTTCTTCCCCCGGGAGAACTACTTCTGGGGCACGCTGGTGATCACCGCCTTCGTCCTGTTCGACATGCTGGACGGCGCGGTCGCCCGGGTCACGGGCCGGAGCTCCCGGTTCGGCGCGTTCCTGGACTCCACCATGGACCGGGTCGCGGACGCGGCGATCTTCGCCGGGCTGATGGCCGGGCTGTCGCGCGACGGCCAGGACGGCCTCGCCTCGGTCGCCCTGTACTGCCTGGTCGCCGGGGTCGTGGTCTCCTACGCCAAGGCCCGCGCCGAGGGCCTCGGCTACACCTGCAACGTGGGCATCGCCGAGCGGTCCGAGCGGCTGATCATCGCCCTGGTCGCGGCCGGACTCCACGGCCTCGGCGTGCCCTACGTCCTGACCTTCGCGCTGTGGCTGCTCGCCGTGCTCAGCACGGTGACCGTCGGCCAGCGCTTCGCGACCGTGTACAAGCAGGCCAACGCCCGTCCGGCCGAGCCCCCGGCCCAGCCACCCGCCCAGCCCTCCGCGCAGTCTCCGGCCCAGCCGCCGGCCGGTCCCGGACGGGCGTCCGGTCCGGCGGCCCCGGAGCCGTCCGCGGAGCCCGCCGAGGTGGACGAGGAGCGGCACGCGCCGGGACGGCGCGCATGACCGCCACCGGGACGGAGGGGGACCGTCCCGGCGAGCGGCCCCCCGGCCTCGCCGCGCGGGCGGTGGCCCGGCTCACCGACACGGCCTACGCGCTCGGCTGGACGGTCGTCCGCAAGATGCCCGAGCGCCTCGCCCGCGCCCTGTTCACCGCGATCGCCGACCGCGCCTGGCGGCGGCGCGGCAGGGGCGTGCGGCAGCTCGAGCGCAACCTGTGCCGCGTCCTCGGCCGGGACGAGCCCGACGCGTACGTCCGGCTCACCGCCAAGCGGGTCATGCGGTCCTACTTCCGGTACTGGCTGGAGGTCTTCCGGCTGCCCGAGTTCTCCCGGGAGCGGATCCTCGGCCACATGCGCGTCACCGGCCACGAGAAGATGCTCGCGACCCTCGACTCGGGCCGCGGCGTGGTCCTGGCCCTGCCCCACATGGGCAACTACGAGCAGGCCGGGGCCTGGCTGGTGCACATGGGGCACCCGTTCACCACGGTCGCCGAGCGGCTCCGGCCGGAATCCCTTTTTGACCGTTTTGTCGAATTTCGCGAGAGTCTGGGGATGGAAGTGCTGCCGCACCGCGGCGCGTCCGCCTACGGACGGCTCGCCCAGCGCCTGCGCGCCGGCCGGCCGGTCTGCCTCGTCGTCGACCGCGACCTCACCGAGTCCGGCGTCGACGTGGAGTTCTTCGGCGAGACCGCCCGCATGCCCGCCGTCGCCGCCGCCCTCGCGATCCGCACGGGCGCGGCGCTCCATCCGGTGACACTCTGGTACGAGGGGGAGGACTGGGGGGCCCGCGTGCACGAGGAGATCCCCGTCCCCGACACCGGCGACGGACGGGAGAAGGTGCAGGCCATGACCCAGGAGCTCGCCCGCGCCTTCCAGGAGGGCATCGCCGCGCACCCCGAGGACTGGCACATGCTCCAGAAGGTCTGGGTCGCCGACCTCGACCACCGCCCCGCCGCCGCGGAGGGGGACGCGCGGTGAGGGTCGGCATCGTCTGCCCCTACACCTGGAACGTCCCCGGCGGGGTCCAGCAGCACATCCGCGACCTCGCCGAGGCGCTGACCGGCCACGGCCACCACGTGTCGGTGATCACCCCGGCCGACGACGACGCCGAGCTGCCCGACTACGTCGTGTCCGCCGGACGCGCCGTCCCGGTGCCCTACAACGGCTCGGTCGCCCGGCTGGCGTTCGGGTTCCTGTCGGCGGGCCGGGTGCGCCGCTGGATCAACGACGGCGGCTTCGACGTGCTGCACGTGCACGAACCCGCCGCGCCGTCCCTCGGCCTGCTCGCCTGCTGGGCGGCCGACGGCCCCATCGTCGGCACCTTCCACGCGTCCTACACCAAGTCCCGCGTCGTGTCGGTGACCGCGCCGATCCTGCAGTCGGCGCTGGAGAAGATCACCGGCCGGATCGCGGTCTCCGAGGCGGCCCGCAAGACCCTGGTCGAGCACCTCGGCGGCGACGCCGTGCTGATCCCCAACGGCGTCGCGACCGAGCGGTACGCGATGGCCGACCCGCTGCCCGGCTGGCCCGGCCGCGACGCCACCGGCGCCCCGCGCGCGGGCGCGGC
>NZ_QURH01000867.1 GCF_003428695.1 Actinomadura logoneensis | reverse complement strand
CTCCAGCAGGCCGGCGGCCAGGTCGCGGTGGCGGGCCGCGCGGTCGCGCGCGTCGGCCGCGGCACGTTCCAGCTCGGTGAGGCGCTCGGCGAGCTCGTCCCAGCGCCCGGTCGCGGTCAGGCCGCGCAGCGCGGCGAGCCGGTCGGCGAACGCCCCGGACGCGTCCGGCGGCGCGGACAGGCCGGTCGAGGCGATCTTCTCCTCGGCCTCCGCGTGCGCGCGCAGCGCCTCCTCGTGCGCGCGGCGCACCTCGGCGACCAGGCTCTCGGCGGCGGCGAACCGGGTGGCGCAGCCCTCGCGCAGGCGCTCCGCCTCCCGTAGCCGGGCCAGCGTCTCGCCCAACCGCCCGATGAGCGCGGTCAGCGCGGACGTGTCCGGACCGCCGCCGTACCCCGCGAGCGAAAGCGGATCGGAGCGGACGGCCTCCCCGGCGCGCGCCACCTGGCGGCCGAGCTCCTCCACCTCCGCGGTGGACGACTCCAGCGACGCGGCGAGCGCGGCGGCCTCGCGGTGCAGGGCCTCGGCCTCCTCCAGCGCGGGCAGCAGCGCCGACCAGGCCGCGTCCACCGTCGCCACGTCGCGCGCGATCCCGTCGAACAGGCGCGTCATCCGCGCCACGGCGTCATGCAGGGTCAGCCGCTCGGGGCCGGGGCCGCCCAGCAGGCCGCGCCGCTCCAGCGGGACGGGCGGGGCCGGCAGCTCGATCGCCGGGCCCGCCAGCAGCCGGGTCAGCTCGGCGAGCTCCGGCGCCTTCGGACGGGGGGACCGGGCGCGCAGTTCCTCGGCGGCCGACAGCACGGCCCGGTACCGGTCGAACAGATACCACAGCAGCGCCGTCCCGGCGGCCACCCGTGCCTGGAGCTCCGCGCTCGCGCCGGTCAGCGCCGCGCCCTCCAGCATGCGGCGGCCGGGGTGCGCGTCGAGGTCGAGCAGGCTCGCGCTCACGCGGTCCCGCTCGTCCCGGAGCCGGGCGAGGGCCGCGTCCGCCTCTTCCCTTGTCATGAGCCGACCGAGCCCCGCGTCAGCCAACGCGGCTCCCCAGCAAACCCATGATCGCCCCCGCCATCCAGGAAGAAGGTGCCGTTTTGAGGGATCAGTGTTCACCATGCGCTGCGACACCTCAAGGGGAGGGCCGACCGGTGCCGGACGCCCCGCGAAATGTCGGTGCTCGAACATATAATCGAACCATGGCGAACGTCGCGACCCCCAGTCCCGGCCGGACCTCCACCGGTCCCGCCGCCGACGCGCTCTTCGAGGCCCCCGAGCCCACCCTGACCGCCGCCGAGATCGCGTCCCTCGCGCTCTCCCTGGCCCACCTCGGCGCGGGTCCGCAGGCGGCCACCGCCCGCCGTGCCCTCCGCCACCTGCTGCCGCCCGGCGCCGACCACGACGAGGTCGTCGCCACCACCCTCGCGACCCTCACCGACCCGCTGTCCGCCACCACCGCCGACCGCGCCCGCGTGATCGCCGCCGCGATCACCGACCACCGCGTCGTCCGGCTCTGCTACGGCGACGCCAACGCCCACGTCACCATCCGCGAGGTCGAGCCGGTCACCTGCCTCGTCCACCGCGACCACTGGTACCTGGTCGGCTGGTGCCGCCTGCGCCGGGGCGTCCGCGCCTTCCGCTTCGACCGCATCCTCGCCGTCGAGTCCACCGGCATGCCCGCCCGTCCCCGCCGCGCCGAGCGCTACCTTCCGTTCCAGCGGCGCCGCGGCTGACCGAGTCTCCGGTCCCGCACCCCCGCCCGACGGCCCGGGTGCGGCCCGGCGACCCGCACGAACTCGTGCTCCACCGCGCGGAGCGGCCTGTCTTCGGCGTTGCTCCGCGCGGTCGGAGTCCAGTCTCCGCCGGGCCAGTCCTTGGTGCGGGGTCGGGCGGGCGCTCGGTGTGGCCGGGTCAGGTCACCGGCGTGCGCCCTCCTCCGGGAGGGGTCGGCGCAGGCGGAGAAGGAGGTGCAGGGGGAAAGGACGACGTGTGCGGTCTCAGAGGAGGCCGGTGTATTCGCCGCCGTCCACGCTGATCGCGGCGCCGGTGACGAAGCGGGCCTGCTTCGAGCAGAGGAACGCCACGAACGCGCCGAAGTCGGCCGGGTCGCCGACGGTGCCGGTGGGGATCTCGTTGGCGACCGCGTCCCAGTCCCCGCCGCGCAGCGTGCGCAGCCGCTCGGTCGCGTGGTAGCCCGGCAGGAGGGAGTTGACGGTCACGCCGTCCTTGGCGACCTCCAGCGCGAGCGTCTTGAGGAAGCCGGTCGCGCCGGCGCGCGCGGTGTTGGACAGGATGAGCGTGGGGATCGGCTGCCGCACCGAGATCGAGGTGATCGCGACGACGCGTCCCCAGCCGCGCTCCTGCATGGCCGGGACGGCGGCCTTGCACATCGCGACGACCGACATGAGGTTGAGGTCGAGCGCGGGAGCGTAGGCGTCCATCGGGGTGGAGGCGAAGCCGCCGGGCGGCGGGCCTCCGGCGTTGGTGACCAGGATGTCCACACCGCCGAGGGCGTCCTGCGCCTCGCGGACGAAAGCGGTCGCGCCCTCGGGCGTGGCCACGTCGGCGAGGACGGGGTGGGCGCGGTCGCCGAGCCGCCGGGCGGCCACGGTCAGCCGGTCGCGGTCGCGTCCGCAGATCGCCACCGCCGCCCCCTCGGCGATCAGTGCCCGCGCGGCCTCGAAGCCGAGCCCGCTGCTGGCCGCGGCGACGGCGGCGCGGCGGCCCTCCAGTCCTAGCTCCATCCTCCGAAGATTAGCGTGCGCTCCGGCGGAGGCGGCCCAGCGGGGGTTCCCTTTTCTTGTTAGGCACGCGAACTGATGCGAACTGGCGCGGCCGGACGAGTGTTACCGAAATCACCTCAGCGCTTTACTTAACCTTGAACGTGTGGGGGTGGTTGCCCAGGTCAGCGCCCTCCCTGATAACCTTCTGCCGCTTTATTGCAGGTTGACGTTCCCCGCCGGGGTGTAGTTGTTTTCGTCCCGCCCAGGCGTGGAAGATCTTCCCCCGGGGGCAGCGTGTATCGGGGGGATTGATGGCGGAGGAAAACTCCTATGAACCGGTGCATTCCGACAAGGACCTCGGAATGCACCGGAAGATCAGCCGTCGCGACTTCATGGACGGCATGGCGGTCGCGGTGGGCGGCGCCGTGGCCGCGGGCGCGCTCTCGGGCTGCTCGGCGGGTTCGTGGGGCGGCATCCACAACCAGGTGGTGAATCCGCCGGACGGCTGGAACTACTCCGGCGCGGGCAACCGCTCGTACCCGCCCGCGATGACCGGGCTCCGCGGCAGCGCCAACCCGGCGATGCGCGTGCCGCACCAGCTGCGGGACGGCATCTACTGGTCCGGCCGCCGGTCCGTGGAGGACACCGGCGAGCGCTACGACCTGGTCGTCGTCGGCGCGGGCATCAGCGGCCTGGCGGCGGCCTACTTCTACAAGCAGAAGAAGCCGGACGCCAAGATCCTCATCCTGGACAACCACGACGACTTCGGCGGGCACGCCCGGCGCAACGAGTTCCAGGCGAACGGGCGTCCGCTGATCGGCTACGGCGGGTCGCAGTCGATCGAGGCGCCGTCGGTGTGGAGCCCGGTGGCCAAGAAGCTGCTGACCGACCTCGGCATCCAGGTGCAGAAGTTCGACAAGTACTACGACCAGAACTTCAACAAGCGCTGGAAGCTGAACGACTCGGAGTTCTTCACGCGGGAGCTGTTCCACAGCGACCACCTGGCGGTCATGGAGAACGACACCCAGACCGCGCGGTCGCTCGCGGGCGCCCCGATGAGCGACCAGGCCAAGGCCGCCTTCCTGACGCTGCAGGACAAGCCGGGCGACTACCTGCCCGGGATGAGCGCCGAGCAGAAGAAGCTCAAGCTGGTCGACCTGACCTACCTGGAGTACCTGCGGGACTACGCCAAGATGCCGCCGGAAGTGCTCTCCTACATGCAGACCTACACCAGCGACGAGTGGGGTTTCGGCATCGACGCGTTCGGTGCGATCGACTCGTGGGCGCTGGAGTACCCGGGGTTCGGCGGGCTGAAGCTGGACCGCGGCAAGCAGCCGTACCGGTACTGCGGTCCCACGGTGCAGATCCAGTGGAACGAGAACGACCCGTACATCTACCACTTCCCGGACGGCAACAACGGGATCTGCAAGCTGATGATCGGCCGGCTCATCCCGAACACCGGCGCGCCGGAGAACATGGACGCCGAGCCGCTGTCCCGGATCGACTACGGGAAGCTGGACGTGGCGGGCAACGACGTCCGGCTGCGGTTGAACGCCCCGTGCGTCCGGGTGCAGCACAAGGACGGCATGGTCGGCGCCGACGAGGTCGAGGTCGACTTCGACCGCGGCGGGAAGGTGTACCGGGCGCACGCGGCCCACGTGGTGATGGCCTGCTTCAACACCATGATCCCGTACCTCATGCAGGACCTGCCCAAGGACCAGAAGCAGAACCTGTTCTACGGGACGAAGCTGCCGATGGTGTACGCGATGGTGCAGCTGCGCAACTGGGAGGCGTGGGAGAAGCTGCGGATCTACCACACGCGCTTCACCAGCGGTGACTGGGTGGTCGCCGAGCTGGACTACCCGGTCAGCTTCCCGGACTACCAGTTCTCCAAGGACCCGTCCCAGCCGATCCTGGTGCACATGATCCGGATGGCGACGCAGTCCGGGTACGACAACCCGCGCGGCGGCATCGGCCCGGGACGCCGCGACCTGTTCGCCCGTCCGTTCTCGTCGTACGAGCGGTCGATCCGCGACCAGCTCACCCGGCTGCTGTCGGGCGGCGGTTTCGACCCGGCCAAGGACATCCAGGCCATCACGGTGAACCGCTGGGGGCACGGCTACGCGCTGGAGTACGGCCGTCCGTGGGCGACCTTCTGGCCGGACGGCCCGCTGCCCGCGGTCGAGGGCCGCAGGCCGTTCGGGCGGATCACCATCGCCAACTCCGACTCGGAGAACCGCGCCTACGCCGACGCCGCGATCGACGCGGCCTGGCGCGCCGTCAACGAGATGGCCTGACGGCCGCGACGAGCGCGGAGGTGAGGGCGGCCGGTGTCGCGACGCGCGGCGCCGGCCGCCTCCTGCCGTGGTACCGCGTCAGGAGCGTTCCCACCGGACCGACGACAGCGCCAGCAGCGCCACGTGCAGGGACGCGCACGACTCCACGTCGTCCAGGTCGGCGTTGAGGACGCGCTCGATGCGCCGCAGCCGCTCGTAGAACGCGGGACGCGACAGGTGCGCGCGCTGCGCGGCGACCGCCTTGTTGCGCCCGCACTCCAGGTACAGCTCCAGGATGCGGGTCAGGTCGCTGCCGCGCTGCGCGTCGTACTCCAGGATCGGGCCGAGCTCGCGCTCGACGAACGTCTGCAGGCGGGCGTCGTCGCGCATGAGGTGGAGCAGCCCGCGCAGCCGCAGGTCGGGCAGCCGGTAGAAGAGCCGGTTCGGGTTGGACGAGGAGCGGGCGGCGACGTCGGCGACCTGCTCGGCCTCCAGGAACGAGCGGCGGACGTCCCGGATCGACTCGACCACCGACCCGGCCGCCATCACGTAGTCGGCGCCGGACTGCTTGCGGATGCGGGTGGCCATGTCGTTCAGCGCGGTCTCGGTGTCGGCGCGCGCGGGCAGCGACGCCAGCACGCCGACGCGGGCGTGCGGACCGCCCTCGTCGAGCACGCCGACCAGCGCGGCGAGCCGGGCGTCCTTGCAGGCGGCGGCGGCCGTCTCGGCGAGCTCGGCCAGCTCCCCGGCGACGACCGGCGAGGTCGGCGCGGGCGAGGTGCGGG
>NZ_QURH01000866.1 GCF_003428695.1 Actinomadura logoneensis | reverse complement strand
CGCCGACCGGCTGGACCGCGCCCTCAACGGGCCGCGCTCGGCCCGCCGCGCGGCGCCCGCCGCGCCCCGCCTCCGGCTGATGGTCGTGATCGCGCTCGTCAGCGCGACCGTCGCGTCCTGCGGCATCGGGGCGGCGGCGCTGATCTTCGGGATGACGAAGGAGAAGCCCGGACCGTCCCCCACCCAGCCCGCGTCCAAGACCAACGGCGGCGGGGCCACCACCGGCACGCCGCCCGGCACCGAGTCCGCGACCCTGCTCGTGCGCGCGCGCGAGGACGGCTGCAAGCTCTTCGTCTCGGTGCCCGCTCCCAAGCTGACCGTCATCGCGGACGAGACGCTCGCCAAGGGCGACGCCCGCAAGTACAACCAGCCGAAGCTGACGGCCGTCGTCGGCAACGCCGCCGCGTGCGACGTCTGGGTCAACGGCCAGCGCAAGCCTGAGGGCCGTCCGGGCGAACGCCGCACCTACAACGTGGCCCGGCCCGCCGGAGGCTGATCCGCGCCGCTGGGCGCCCTCGCGCGGGGCGCCGCTCCGGTCCTGGCCCGCTTCGTCGGGCCGGGACCCGTTGTCTGTTCGATCACGTCCGGGAATGGACGGGCCGCCGCGAAGGCTGCGGACTGATGAGAGTTAGCGTCGGTTCACAGCGGATATGCCGCAGGGGACGCGGCACAGCGGAGGTGGCTTTTCCATGGACTACCGGATCGAGCACGACTCCATGGGCGAGGTTCGGGTCCCTGCCGAGGCCAAGTGGCGTGCGCAGACGCAGCGCGCCGTCGAGAACTTCCCGATCTCCGGACGCGGCCTCGAACCCGCGCACATCGCCGCTCTGGGCCAGATCAAGGCCGCCGCCGCCCTGGTCAACGCCGAACTGGGCGTGCTCGACGCGGACATGGCCGAGGCGATCCGCGCGGCGGCCCTGGAGGTCGCGGCCGGCAAGTGGGACGACCAGTTCCCGATCGACGTGTTCCAGACCGGGTCCGGCACGTCGTCCAACATGAACACCAACGAGGTCGTCGCGACGCTCGCCACCGAGCGCCTCGGCCGCGACGTCCACCCGAACGACCACGTCAACGCGTCGCAGTCGTCGAACGACGTGTTCCCGTCGTCCATCCACATCGCGGCGACGGCCGCGGTGGTGAACGACCTGATCCCCGCGCTGCGGCACCTGGAGGCGTCCCTCGGGCGCAAGGCGGACGAGTTCGCCGAGGTGGTGAAGTCGGGCCGCACGCACCTGATGGACGCGACGCCGGTGACGCTCGGCCAGGAGTTCGGCGGCTACGCGGCGCAGGTGCGGCACGGCGTGGAGCGGCTGGAGGCCGTCCTGCCGCGGCTGGCCGAGCTGCCCCTCGGCGGGACGGCCGTGGGCACCGGCATCAACACCCCGCCCGGCTTCGCCGCCCGCGTGATCGCCGAGGTCGCCCGCGCGACCGGGCTGCCGCTCACCGAGGCCCGCGACCACTTCGAGGCGCAGGGCGCCCGGGACGGCCTGGTCGAGGCGTCCGGCGCGCTGAAGACGATCGCGGTCTCGCTCACCAAGATCGCCAACGACCTGCGCTGGATGGGCTCCGGCCCGCGCGCCGGCCTCGCCGAGATCCGCCTGCCGGACCTGCAGCCCGGGTCGTCCATCATGCCGGGCAAGGTCAACCCGGTGGTGCCCGAGGCCGTGGCGCAGGTCGCCGCGCAGGTCATCGGCAACGACGCCGCGATCGCGTTCGGCGGCGCGTCCGGCAACTTCGAGCTGAACGTCATGCTGCCGATGCTGGCGCGCAACATCCTGGAGTCCGTCACCCTGCTGGCGAACGCGTCCCGCCTGCTCGCCGACCGGACGGTCGACGGCATCGAGGCGAACGTCGACCGCGCCCGCGAGTACGCCGAGTCGTCCCCGTCCATCGTGACCCCGCTGAACCGCTACCTCGGCTACGAGGAGGCCGCGAAGGTCGCCAAGCAGGCCCTCGCCGAGCGCAGGACCATCCGCGAGGTCGTCGTCGAACGGGGCCACCTCAAGAACGGCACCCTCACCGAGGCCCAACTCGACGCCGCCCTCGACGTCCTCTCCATGACCCGCCCACCCCGCGCCTGACCCCAGAGGTCCCATGCCCGGACACGATCGTCTTCACTAAGAGAGCGGCCGTCGGCACCATCCGACAGCCGCCCTCTTGTCCGATGCCATGCTCCGTCAGCTCATGGAGCGGAAGCAGCCACGGGACTCGCCTCCGCGTCGCGCTGTTCGTCGGAGTGATCGGGGCTGACGTCGATGCTGAACCACACGACGTGTCCTTCGCCGCCGGGGATCCGGCGAAAGCCCCAGTCGCCCCCTGACAAGGCGTCGATGATGCGCAGGCCGCGTCCCTCCTCCGCATCGAAGTCGGCGATACCGAGCCTCGGCCGTTCGCCCTTGCCGCCCTGGTCGTAGACCTCGATGTAGATGGCGAACGGGCTCGTCAGCGTGTAGCCCACGCGCACCGCGTCGCTGGTCGTGTGCTTGACGACGTTGGTCACGGCCTCGGCGAGCGCCTGCCCGGCGTCGTCCAGCACCGGGTGGAAGCTCCCGATCTGCTTGGCCAGCCACCTGCGGACCACACCGGGGATCTGGACGGCGGCCTGCTCGTCCCGCGCACCTATCGCCAGTCGTGTGAAGCCGGAGATGTTCACGCCTATCGCTCCTTGTTCTTCCGGGCCGCCTCCTTGACCGTCCACGCCCCCATGCCAGGGGCCACCTGCCAGCGCTCCCCAAAATGGCAGCGCGTCACGGACGTGCATAACGTCAAGACGCTACGGCGCTCTTTCGGCGCATCGACGATCACGGGCTCGGATTTGCCGAGGCGTGGAGAGTCCGCGCGATCACCTGCGCCACTGCGCGAGCATCACGGACAGGTCCGATCCGCCGCGCTTCATTGGCCCAAGTGAACGACCAGCCTGCAGTGGCGTCGAAGTCACAGCCGATCTCGGCACATCGAGCGACGTGACCGACGTTGATGACGAACAACACCGGGCAGCCCAGGCGCGTCACCAGTCCGGACCGCAGCCCGGGCTGGGTCTCTCCGATCACCTGGTCGAGAACTTCCAGGAACGTCCTGCGCTGATTGGACGGCAAAGGCCGATCCGAAATTCTCGCTCTCCGCGACCTGTCAATGCTCATGACAGGCAAGTTAGAAGGACGGCAATCGACTGTCATTGGCACTTTCGGAGCACGGGGCCCAGAAGTGTCACCAGCCGCTACCCGCTCAATATTCCAGGCGAATGAAGTCGGCCATATCGCGCATCTCGGGCGTCAGGATTCGGCGTTTCGCCACAATTTTTCCGAGAATGTCACGAGCCATCCTCTGGTTGAGGATCCATTCAGGACTGATGGCCCTGATCTCCTGAAGAACCTCGAACGCGTCGGTATAGCGCTTCAACTGCGCGCTCGCCTTCGCCACGTCCAGGCGATGGCGGTTCCGACTCGACGCCCGCGCTCGGAAGCCGGCTTTCGGGATGCGCTCCGAGAGCGCGAGCACCCTGTCCGGCCGGTCCTCGATCATGTAGTTCTCGACACGCCGCGTCGCCACGGCGATGGGGCCGAACGTCCGCAGCGGGTCAGAGGGAGGAGCCCATTCGTTCCTCAGGATGACGGCCGCGGCCTGCGCGAATCTCAGAGCGTCCTCTGATTCACCGGGTTCGTTGTTCCGCGAGGCGGCCGTGGAGACACGAAGCATCAAGCCACCCCAGGCGGCCAATTCCTCCGGGGTGGCGCGGGAAAGGCGCGGCTCGATCTCGTCGGCTTCCCGGGCGGCCAGGCTGAGCGTCCCCGAAAGGTCGCCGAGCCTCATCAGCAGCCAGCAACGGGTGTTGACGATCGCGGCCTCCTCAAGGCGTCCCGGCGCGTCATCCTGCGCTCGCCGAAGGGCGATCTCCGCGGCGTCGAACTGCCGCGTGGAGATCATCAAAAGCGCCGCAAGGTGAAGGACGCGCGAGCGGACGCGACGTCCCGCGCTCCCCAGTGCGTCGGCGTCCCTCAGCAGCGTGGGCAGTAGCGCTCCGAGCTCGCGGTACCTGTTGTCGGTGAAGAGGGGTTCGGCCATCTCGACGGCTTCGAGCACACCCCACACCGACGGCGTCTCGTCGGATCGAACGCCGTCTCGCTGCAGAAGGGCATCGCGGACGGGCGTCCAGTCGAGGGACGTGCCTTCCGCCACGTCAGGCCGAACGATCAAGGCCGAGGTCGACACCCCGAGCGCCTTGGCCAGTCTGCGCAGCGTCTCGAGCCGAGTGTCCTCTCGCTCCCCCTGTTCGAGCTTTCGGATCAGGGAGAGCGAGACTCCGGATTGCGTCGCAAGATCCTTTTGGGTGAGTCCCCGCCGTTTACGCACGGCCTGGAGGCGTTCCGAGAGGTTCGGCGAGCTCATGCGTCCATCGTAGGTACGGAGAACGCGCCCCCTCAGGCCCAACAGCCGAAACTTAACCGGCAGCACTGGGCGTAGGAAGCGGTGTGGCACGGACGAGGGGTGTGTGGGCATATTCGGATGCTAGGCGGGCCTGTACTCCTGGTGGTCGATGGCTCGCCCCCACACCGCCTCAAAAGCTTCCAGGCAGAGTTTGATCAGCTCCCGGGAGCGATTCACCTCGACGCCTGCCCACTCGCCATCACCGCTGAAGTGGTTCCACACCAGGACCTCGGAATCAAAGACCCAGAAATCCGAGGGAGGAACGAGCAGCCCTGCCGTTCGATGTCTTGGCAGCCAGCGAACCGTCTCACCAGCCGCAAGATTCACCGCGGGAGTGCACTCCCAAAGCCATCGACTATAAGCGGACAGGGGTTCCGAGACGATGCGCGCCCTCCTGACCACGACGCCCCGCTCGACCTGCTTGCCCACAGTGGAGATCCACCACTCATCATCGGCGTCCCTGACGACGGAACCCGTCTCCCGCCATCTCGTGAACGAGTCATCCGCCATGTAGGCATCGCGGAGCTCCAGGTGGACGGCCGATCGATTCGCCGCAGAAAGGAGGTCGTCGAATCTATCGTTGGTGAGGGGAGTCCCCATCGAGAGCCTCCAGAGTCTTGAGGATCACCGGCTTCATGCGAGCCGGAAGACGCACCGATTCTCGAGGTTGGGGCGGACGCGCGGAGCCAGGTTCCGCCGAATGGGCCATGGCATCCACCGCTTCTTTGGGGGGCTGGGGGCGGAGCCCCTGGCTTGGGGGTTGGGGCGGGAGCCCCAGGGAGAGGCGTCCGAGCGGAGCGAGGGCCTTGCCTTTGGGAGGGCGGTCAGTACCAGTTGGCGGATTGCCAGTGGGTCCAGGCTGTGCAGGGCGTGGCGTAGCGGGCTCGGATGTAGCGGAGGCCCCAGCGGATCTGGGTTCGTGCGCTGGAACGCCAGTGGGGGCCTGCGGCGGCCATCTTGGCGCCGGGGCGGGCCTGGGGGATGCCGTGGGCGCCGGACGGGCTGTGGGCGCGTTCGTTCCAGTGGCTCTCGTGCGTCCAGAGGCGTTCCAGGCAGCGGTACTGGGCGGCGGAGCGCCAGCCGAAGCGGTTCATGAGGGAGCGGGCCACCGCCTTGTTGCGGCGGACGCGGGCCAGGTGGCGCAGTCGCTCGCGCGGGGCGCGGCGGACGAGGGCGCGTTCGGCGCTCACCGGGAGGCCGGTGGCGCGGTCGGCGGCCGACAGGGTGCTCGTCACCGGGTCGCTCAGCAGCGGGATGGCCACCAGCGCCGTGGCCGTGCCGACGGCGGCCAGGCGGGCGGCGGCGCGGACGCGT
>NZ_QURH01000864.1 GCF_003428695.1 Actinomadura logoneensis | reverse complement strand
GCCGCCCTGGAAGGCCGGGGTGGCGGGCAGGACCGGGGCGGCGGCTGGTCTCCGCCGCGACCGTGCTGGACCGCGTCGCCACCGGGGGCGCCGCCGCGCTCGGCCCGGCCGTGCTCACCTACACCGCCGTGCTGGCCTGCGACACCGCCGTCCCGTCCTGGCACGAGGGATACCGGCAGATGCCGTTCGTGTTCGCCGGGTCGGGCATCGTCGCGGCGTCCGGGATGGCGCTCGCGGCCTCCCCCGCGCACCACAACGGCCCGGCGCGGTCGGCCGCCGTCGTGGGCGGGCTGCTGGAGCTGGGCGCCGCCCGGGTGATGCGGCACCGGCTCGGGCTGGTCGGCGAGCCGTACCAGGAGGGCCGAGCGGGCCGGTTCATGCGCGCGGCCGAGGTGCTCACCTTCGCGGGGGCGGTCACGGCCGTCCTGTTCGGCGGGCGCGGCCGTCCCGCCGCCCTGGCGAGCGGTGCGGCGCTCCTGGCGGCCTCGGCGTGCACCCGGTTCGGCGTCTTCCACGCCGGCCGGCAGTCGGCCGAGGACCCGCGGTACACGGTCGTCCCGCAGCAGCGGCGAGGCCGGACCGGTGAAGAGCGGTAGGACGGACCGGGCGGCGACGGCCGAACAGTCCGGGCAGGCCGGTCGGGCGGGACGCACCGGACGGACCGGGCGGACGGCTCTCGCGGCGGTGCGCGCGGCCGACGAGCGGCTCGGGACCGCCGGGTTCCTCGGCCGGAACATCGGCAAGGCGTTCCCCAAGCACTGGTCGTTCCTGCTCGGCGAGATCGGGCTGTACTCGCTCGTCGTGCTGCTGCTGACCGGCACCTTCCTGACGCTGTTCTTCCATCCGGGGTCCGCCCGGGTGGTGTACGGCGGGTCGTACGAGCCGTTGCGCGGGATCCGGATGAGCGAGGCGTACTCGTCCGCGCTGCGCCTGTCCTTCGACGTGCGCGGCGGGCTGCTGATGCGGCAGCTCCACCACTGGGCGGCGCTGGTGTTCGTAGCGGCCATCTGCGCGCACCTGCTGCGGGTCTTCTTCACCGGCGCGTTCCGCAGGCCGCGGGAGCTCAACTGGCTGATCGGCGTGACGATGTTCGGCCTGGCCCTGGCCGAGGGGTTCGCCGGGTACTCGCTGCCGGACGACCTGCTCTCGGGCACCGGCCTGCGGATCATGCAGGGGATCGTGCTGTCGGTCCCGGTGGTCGGCACGTACCTGGCCATGGTCGTCTTCGGCGGCGAGTTCCCCGGGCAGGACATCATCTCGCGGCTGTTCCCCGTGCACGTCCTGCTGATCCCGGGGCTGCTGCTCGGGCTGGTCGCCGCGCACCTGATGATCCTCTGGCACCAGACGCACACCCAGTGGCCGGGACGGGGACGGCGCGAGCGCGCCGTGGCGGGCGAGCCCGCGTTCCCGGCCTTCGCCGCGCAGAGCGCCGCCTTCTTCCTGACGGTGGCCGGTGTCCTGGCGGGCATGGCGGCCTTCCTGCAGATCAACCCCGTCTGGCTGTACGGGCCGTACGAGCCGGACCAGGTGTCGCTCGGCTCCCAACCCGACTGGTACGTCGGGTTCCTGGAGGGCGCCCTGCGGATCATGCCGCGGCTCACGACGACCCTGTGGGGGCACACGGTCGCCTGGAACGTGTTCGTGCCCGCCGTGGTGCTTCCGGGGGCCTTCCTGACCTCGCTGGCGCTTTACCCGTTCGCCGAACGCCTCGCCACCGGCGACGCCCGCGTCCACCACCTGCTCGACCGTCCGCGCAACGCCGCGACCCGCACCGCGCTCGGCGCCGCGGGAATAGCCTGGTACGGCGACCTGTGGGCCGCCGGAGGCGACGACGTGCTGGCCAACGCGTTCCGGCTGCCGCTCAACGGCAGCGTCTGGTTCTTCCGCGTCGGCTTCTTCGTCCTCCCGGTCCTGGCGTTCATGGCCACCCGGCGGGTCTGCCTCACTCTGCAACGCTCCGACCTGCGCAAACGCCGCGAGGGCGTGGAGAGCGGCCTCATCACGCGCACCCCGGACGGCGGCTTCGCCGAGCGGCACGACGCACCGGCCGCCGACTCCGCCGCCCTGCTGAGGACGCGCCAGCCCCGCGAGCTGGTCCGCCCCTACCCGGACCACATCGTCCCGCTGCCCACACCGGGCCGGATCAGGGCGCAGCTCCGCGCCCGCGCCAACCGCTTCTACCTCGACTACCAGAGCGAGGTCCACGGCGGCGGCCAGGGCGAGGCGGGCACTCCCCCGGCCCGCCGGGACGAGCCGGACGACTGACCGTCAGCCCGCGCCGCCAGATTCCCCCACGCCGCCCGGGTTTCCCGCGCCGCCCGGGTTCACCGCGCCGCCACCGTGGATCTCGCCGTCCGGCCCGCCGCGGGACCGCGGGGTGGCGATCTCGGCGTCCTGCGGCGGCGCCTCGGGCGGGTACCGCAGGTCGAAGGCCGGACGGTTCGACCGGATGGCCGGCATCGCGTGGAAGTTGTGGCGCGGCGGCGGGCAGGACGTGACCCACTCCAGCGAGTTGCCGCCGCCCCAGGGATCGGCGACCTCGATCCGCTCGCCGCGCCGGTGCGTCCGCACGATGTTCCACAGGAAGGCGAACGTGGACGCGCCCAGAACGAACGCCCCCGCCGACGACACCGCGTTGAGCGCACCGAGGTGCGCGGGGTAGTCGGCGATGCGCCGGGCCATCCCCTGGACGCCCAGCACGTGCTGGACGAGGAAGGTGGTCTGGAAGCCGACGAACAGCGTCCAGAAATGGACCTTCCCCCAGGTCTCGTCCAGCCGCCTGCCGGTCATCTTCGGCCACCAGAAGTAGAACCCGGCGAAGGTGGCGAACACGATCGTGCCGAACAGCACGTAGTGCAGGTGCCCGACCACGAAGTAGGTGTCGGTCAGGTCGAAGTCCAGCGGGGGCGAGGCCAGGATGACGCCGGTCAGGCCGCCGAACAGGAACGTCACCAGGAACCCGACCGCGAACAGCATGGGCGTGTCGAGGCGGATCTGCCCGCGCCACATCGTGCCGATCCAGTTGAAGAACTTCACCCCGGTCGGCACCGCGATCAGGAAGGACATGAACGAGAAGAACGGCAGCAGCACCCGCCCGGTGGCGAACATGTGGTGCGCCCACACCGTCATCGACAGCCCGGTGATGGAGATGGTCGCCGCCACCATCCCGAAGTACCCGAAGACGGGCTTGCGGGAGAACACCGGGACGACCTCGGTGACGATCCCGAAGAACGGCAGCGCGACGATGTAGACCTCCGGGTGCCCGAAGAACCAGAACAGGTGCTGCCAGAGGATCGCGCCGCCGTGCGGGGCGTCGTAGACGTGCGCGCCGAACTTCCGGTCCGCCTCCAGCGCCAGCAGCGCGCCGGTGAGGACCGGGAACGCCAGCAGCACCATCAGCGAGGTCAGCAGCACGTTCCAGGTGAAGATCGGCATCCGGAACATGATCATTCCGGGCGCGCGCATGACGGCGATGGTGGTGACGAGGTTGACCGAGGTGAGGATCGTGCCCGCGCCGGACAGCACCAGCCCCATGATCCACAGGTCCGGGCCGGCGCCGGGCGAGTGCGCCGCCGACGACAGCGGCGCGTAGCCCGTCCAGCCGAACGCCGCGCCGCCGCCGGGCGCCGCGAACCCGGCGACGACCAGCAGGGCGCCGAACAGGAACAGGTAGTAGCTGAGGGTGTTCAGCCGGGGGAACGCGACGTCCGGGGAGCCGATCTGGAGCGGGACGAGCACGTTGGCGAACCCGGCGAACGTCGGGGTGGCGAACAGCAGCAGCATGATCGTGCCGTGCATGGTCAGCAGCTGGTCGTACCGCTCCGCCGACACCACCTGGAGCCCCGGCTCCAGCAGCTCGCCCCGCATCACCATGGCCATGAGGCCCGCGACCAGGAACAGCGCGAACGACGTCGTCAGGTACAGGTATCCGACGACCTTGTGGTCGGTGGTCGCCAGGACGTCCCCGACCCGGGCGCCCATGCGGTGCCGCGACAGCGCCTGCGCCGCGCTGTCGTCGGTCACGCCGTCGGCGGTGGCCGTGTCGTCGGCCCCGCCGTCCGCGCCGCCGTCCGCCCTGCCGTTCCCCGTGCCGTCCGTCCCGCCGCCGGCTCTGTCGTCCAGCGTGGTCATGCCGCCTCCGCCTCCGCGCACCCCCATGTCAGGCGCTATCCGGGCGGAGGACCTTTCAAACTCTCCGCGATCATGAAGACCGGCGAATCGTGCCTGCCGCCCGGCTCCTCACCGCGGATACGGAAGTGGGATGGTCTGAAGGTCGGCGGGCGGTGGACGGCCGGGGGCGCCGGGATCCGGCGGGCGGGTGGAGCCGCCCGGGAGGTCAGCGTCCGGCCGGGGAGTAGTACTCGGCCGGGGCCTCGTCGGCCGTGCGCCCGCCCCAGCGGCGCGGCGCCCAGGTCGGGACGAGCAGGGCGAAGCCCAGCATCGCGTCCACTCCGGAGCCGAGCAGCATGCGCAGCCCGAAGTCCAGGTCGTCCGGGGCGTGCGCCCGGGCGGGCAGCCCCAGCACGGTGCCGGGGTCGGCGAGGAACGCGCCGGACAGGCCGAGCAGCGTCAGCGCGGGGACGAGGGAGACCAGCGGCGACGCCCAGCGCGCCACGATGACCACGCCGGCGACCAGGCCGGCGGCGGCCAGCAGCGCGAACGCGCCGTAGCCGCGGGTGTGGTCGGTGATGACCCGGCTGCCGCCGTCGAAGGACGCGGTGGCCTGCGCGTACCCCCACGCCGCCCCGGCCAGGAGCGCCGGGGTGAGCAGGATGCCGAGGAGGAGTCCGGCCGCGTGCCGCACCGCGCGTCACCTCACCTTCGCCACGGCCGCGCCGGGAGGGGCGCGGCACCGGGACCATCAGACCACGAACCACCGAATCCCGTCCTGGATACGACTTTGACGGACCAATCCGTCCTGACCGATTCACCGGTCGAAGGCCGTCCTTGGACACGTGTCCGTTTCGACCGGGTGTGAGGGGGCATCTGCCGGACCGTTCGTTCCGACGCTAGTCGGAGTCGAGGCACGAGGAGGACGCAATGTCGACCGCCATCATGGTCGTCGTCGCGGTCGTGGTCGTCGTCGCGGTCATCGCCGCGGCCCTGCTGGCGTCCCGGCAGGCCCGCACCCGGCGACTGCGCCGGCGCTTCGGACCCGAGTACGACCGCGCCGTCGAGCGGCACGGAGGCAAAGCCGCCGCCGAGCGCGAGCTGACGCAGCGCGAGCACCGGCACGAGGAGCTGCCGCTGCGCGAGCTGGACCCCGGGCGGCGCGAGCTGTACCGCGGGCAGTGGACGCAGGTGCAGGAGCAGTTCGTGGACGCGCCGGAGGCCGCGCTGGAGCAGGCCGACCGGCTCGTCAAGGCGGTGATGAACGAACGCGGCTACCCCGACGGCGACTTCGAGGACCGCGCCGCCGACCTCTCGGTGGAGCACGCCCGGGCCCTGGACCACTACCGGCGCGGTCGCGAGATCCGGCTGCACCACGGCCGGGAGAAGGCGACGACCGAGGACCTGCGGCAGGCCATGGTCCACTACCGCACCCTGTTCGAGGACCTGGTCGCCGACCCCGCCGAGCGGCGGGCCGACGGCACGGCCGGCGCGCACGCCGACGGGCGGGCCCACGGGCGAACCGAAGAGCGGGCCGAAGAGCGGGCCGCGGCCCGGGCCGAGGAGCCGGTCGCCGGGCGGCCGGGCCACCAGGCCGCCGCCCGCGGACCCGTCGCCGACCAGCGGGG
>NZ_QURH01000865.1 GCF_003428695.1 Actinomadura logoneensis | reverse complement strand
CTGGCGGGCCGCGTCCGGGCCGAGGCGCCGCCGCCGCGCGACGGCGAGCTGGGCGGCGCGACCGACGTGCTGGTCGTCGCGCTGGGCTCCGGCGGCGCGGCGGTCGCCCTCACGAACGTGCTGGTCACGTGGGTGAAGTCACGCCGTCCGGACGTCAGCGTCACCGTCACCACCGAGAACGGCAGCGTCAGGATCGACACCACCGACCTGCCCGCCGACGCCGTCCTGCCGCTGCTGCGCGAGGTCCTGCACACCGACGATGCCTGATCCCCTCCGGTCCCGGGCCGTGCTCGTCGGCACGGCCGAGTACCGGGACCCCGCCTTCCCCCGGCTCCCGGCCGCCGCCAACAGCCTCGCCGGGATGCGCGCCGTCCTCACCGACCCGGCGCTGTGCGGCTGGCCGGACGGCCGGGTGACCGTCGAGTCCGACCCGTCCGACTGGCGGGCACTCGTGCGGCGGACCCGCGCCGTGGCCCGCGAGACCGAGGACGTCCTGCTCCTGTACTTCGTCGGGCACGGCGTGGTGCTGCCGAACGGCGAGCTCTGCCTCGCCCTCGCCGACACCGAGGCGGACGACCCGGATCTCACGGGCCTGGAGTACCGCCGCGTCCGGGACCTGCTGCGCGACTCCCCGGCCGCCGCGAAGATCGTCATCCTGGACTGCTGCTACTCCGGGCGGGCGATCGAGGCGCTGTCCGCGGCGTCCCCGGGGGACGCGGCGGACACGGTGGCCGACGCCACCGACGTCCGAGGCGTCTACACCCTGACGGCCAGCGACCACACGGCCCATGTCGTCCCGCTGGCGGAGCAGGCCGAGGTCCCGACGTCCTTCACGGGCCGGTTCCTCGGCCTCGTGCGGGAGGGCGTCCGGGGCGGCCCTGCGGTGCTGACCCTCGGCGACCTGTACGTCCACCTGCGGCGACGCCTCGCGGCCGAGGGCCTGCCCGCCCCGAACCAGCGCGGCACCGACACCGCCGACCGCTACCCGTTCTCCCGGAACCCGGCCTACCGCCCCGAGCCCGCGTCTCTCGTCAAGCCGCCTCCGGTGCCTGCCGCGCGTCCGCGCGCGACGGTCCGGCCTCGGACCGGGGCCGTCGCCGGGCTTCGCGGGCCGTGGCAGGCCGCGACGGGCGTCCCGGTCCTGCTGGACGGACGGAGCGCGGGCGCGACCGCCCTGGCCTTCGCGCCCGGCGGCGGGACGCTGGCCACCGGGCACGCCGACGGGACGATCCACATCTGGGACGCGCCGGGGAAGCCGCTCCGCACGCTGCGTCCGCTGTCGTCGGCGTCCGGTGCGATCACGGCGCTCGCCTTCGCCCCGGGCGGCGGGTGGATCGCCTACGGGACCTCGCGGGCCGGCGTCGGCCTCCGGCCGCTCGCGCCCGGCAGCCCGGAGTCGTGGCCGCTGCAGACGGCCGAGCCCGGCGGCCCGGCGGTCGCGTCCCTGGACTTCGCATCGGACGGCCGCCTCCTGGCCGGCGGGTTCCACGGCGAAGGGGACCACCGGGCCGGCCAGTGCGCGCTGTGGGAGATCAACCTGGCGGGACGTCCGTTCCCCTCCACGCCGGTCGTGCTGCTGCCCCGCTGGGGCACGCCCGACCCCCGGCCCGGGAGCCCGGCCCGACCCCACACCGACGAGGAGCGCGTGGCCGTGTTCCGCGGCGCCCGCCACATCCTGGCCGTCGAGCGGATGCCCCGGCTCGCGTCGACCGTGACCTGGCAGTTCGTGGACGCCGTCCGATGGCAGAACCCCGGCGGGACGACCCGGACCCTCTCCACCTGGGGGACGGTCCGGAGCGCCCGGTTCTCCCCCGGCGCGGACACGCTCGCCCTGATCGACGACGGGTTCTGCCGGGTGTGGCGGTGGACCGGCATCACGTTCCGCGACGATCCGCACGCCGCGTTCGCGACCCCGGCGACGTCCATGGCGGTCGGGCCGGACGGCTGGGCCGCCGCGCTCTGGGGGCCGGGCGTGCCGCTGCGCGTGTGGAACCTCGAAACCGGGTCGCCGATCGGCGCGCCCCTGCGCGACAGCGCCCGGACGCGGGCGGTCGCCTTCACACCGGACGGGCTGTCGGTCGCCGTGGCGGCCACCGCCACCCCGGTGCGGCTGTGGCGCCCCGCCTGACCGGCCGCGGGCCTGGCGACCGGCCGGAACGAACGATCAAAGGGCGGCAGAGCGGCCGGAAGCGCACGCCACCGGGCACCAGCGCCGCAGGGCGGTAGCGCCGCAGGGCCTCAGGGGCGGCAGGTGAGGGGGGCGTAGTTCATGACGTGGTCGTGGAGCATCTGGGCGGCGGCCGGGTCCCGCTGGCGGAACGCCTCGATGATGCGGGCGTGCTCGGCGGACTTGGAGTAGATCTCGGTGCGGTGCAGGCGGAGCGAGAGGGTCGTCCAGACCTCGATCCCTAGCCCCTCCCACACCGAAGTAAGCAGTTGGTTACCGCTGAACCCGACCACCAGGCGGTGAAAGTGGATGCTTTCCCGGATCTGCTCGTCCAGATCGCCCGCGGTGGCGGCCTCGGCGAGGCGCGCGTTCTGCGCCTCCAGCTCGTCCAGGTGCTCCGCCAGGCGCGGCAGGGCGAGCTCCACGGCGGTGCGCTCCAGGCCCGCCCGGACGGGGAAGATCTCGGCCAGGTCGCGCTCGCCGAAGGGCCGGACGCGGGCGCCGCGGTTGGGCAGCGTCTCGATCAGCCGCAACGTCTCCAGCAGGCGCAACGCCTCGCGGACCGGGCCCTGGCTGACGCCCAGCTCGGCGGCGACGCGGCGTTCGACGATGCGTTCCCCGGGCTGCCAGCGGCCGCTGGAGATGCCGTCCACGATGAACTCGCGGATCTGGTCGACCAGGCCGGTGCGCTGGAGCGGGGCGGGCTGGTCCTCTGTGGCGACGGACGGGGCGTTCACGCCCTCCATGGTAGGGGGCGCGCCGGGATGCGCACTGGTCCAGACCGCTTGACGGGAGGGCATATGATCGATCATTGATCAATGATGATCGGTGATGAGTGGCGCGGCGACCCCGCGGCACCCTCTCCCGTAGGAGGACGAACGCCGATGGCTGAGACCACGAAGGCAGCCCCGGGCCGCGCCCGCCGGAGCCCCGGCTCCACGAGCACGCGGGGCACGGCGGGCAAGGGAACCCCCAAGCCCGCCGACAACCGCGCCAGCGCCGTCGCGCGCCGCAAGGCCGACGACGAGGCGCGCGTTGAGTACTTCCGGCAGATGCTGCTGGTGCGCCGGTTCGAGGAGCGGACCGCCTGGGCCTACACCGAGGCCAAGATCGGCGGTTACTGCCACCTGAACCTGGGTGAGGAGGCCACCGTCGTCGGCCTGATGGCCGCGCTGCGTCCCACCGACTACCTGTTCACCAACTACCGCGAGCACGGCTACGCGATCGCCAAGGGCATCGAGCCGCGCCGCGTGATGGCCGAGCTGTACGGCCGCTCCACCGGCGTGTCCAAGGGCTGGGGCGGGTCGATGCACATGTTCGACACCGAGGCCCGGCTGCTCGGCGGCTACGGCATCGTCGGCGGCCAGCTCCCGCTCGCGACCGGCGCCGCGATGGCGGTCTCCTACCGCGGCGGCGACGACGTGGTGATGGTCCAGATGGGCGAGGGCACGGCCGCGATCGGCGCGTTCCACGAGTCGCTGAACATCGCCGCGCTGTGGAACCTGCCGGTCGTCTTCGTGATCATCAACAACGGCCTCGGCATGGGCACCACGGTCGAGCACTCGGCCGCCGAGCCCGAGCTGTACAAGCGCGGCGCGGCGTACCGGATGGCCAGCGCCCGGGTGGACGGCACCGACGTGATCGCCGTCCGCGACGCGGCCCGCGAGGCCGTCGAGCGCGCCCGCGAGGAGAGCCGCCCCTACCTGCTGGAGTGCACCAGCCCCCGGCTGCGCGGCCACTCGGTCGTCGACCCGGCCAAGTACCGCAGCAAGGAGGAGAAGGAGGCCCTCAAGGCCGCCGACCCGCTCGCCAAGGCCCAGCTGGAGCTGCAGGAGGCCGGGCTGCTGACCGCCGAGGACGTCGAGCGCCTGGAGGCCGAGGTCGCCGAGATCGTGGCGGACGCCGCGGGCTTCGCCGACGACTCCCCGCACCCCGAGGTGTCGACGCTGTTCGACTACACCTACGCGACGCCGGTGCCGAACGACCTGCCGCGCCTTCCCGCCGACCCGCTCTTCCGCGTCTGAGGTACCGACTTCCATGGCAACCATCACCTACCGCCAGGCCCTGCGCGACACGCTGCGGGCCGAGATGCTTCGTGACGAGAACGTCCTGCTCATGGGCGAGGAGATCGGCGTCTTCGAGGGCTCCTACAAGATCACCGAAGGCCTGCTGAAGGAGTTCGGGGAGCGCCGCGTGCGCGACACCCCGATCGCCGAGGAGGGCTTCGTCGGCGCCGCGATCGGCGCGGCCATGCTGGGCCTGCGCCCGGTCGTGGAGCTCATGACGATCAACTTCTCGCTGCTGGCGCTGGACCAGATCGTCAACCACGCCGCCAAGATCTACGGCATGTTCGGCGGGCAGAACCCCGTCCCCATGGTGATCCGCACCCCCGGCGGCGGCGGTCAGCAGCTCGGCGCGACGCACTCGCAGAACGTCGAGCTGTACTACTCGTTCGTGCCCGGCCTGAAGGTCGTCGCGCCGTCCACGCCGCTGGAGGCGTCCGCGCTGCTCAAGGCCGCCATCCGGGACGACGACCCGGTGCTGTTCCTGGAGAACCTCGCGCTCTACAACACCAAGGGCGAGGTGCCGGACGACATCGCCGACGTCGAGCCCGCCGAGATCGGCCGCGCGGCCGTGACCCGCGAGGGCACCGACATCACGATCATCGGCTACTCGCGGATGGCGCACGTCGCGTCCGAGGTGGCCGAGAAGCTCGCCGCGGAGGGCGTGTCGGCCGAGGTCGTCGACCTGCGCAGCCTGCGTCCGCTGGACCGCGAGACCATCGTCGCCTCCGTCCGCAAGACCGGCTCGGCGGTCGTCGCCGAGGACGACTGGCTGACCTACGGGATCGGCGCGGAGATCGCCGCGACGATCCAGGAGGGCGCGTTCGACTGGCTGGACGCCCCGGTCCGCCGGGTCGCCATGGCCGAGGTCCCGCTGCCCTACAGCAAGCCGCTGGAGATGGCCGCGCTGCCGTCCGCGGACTCCCTGCTCACCGCCGTACGCGAGACGCTCCGCGCGACCGGCCGTACCACCCTGGAGACCGTCCGATGACCGAGATCCTGATGCCGCGCCTCTCCGACACCATGGAGGAGGGCGTCATCGCCGCCTGGCAGAAGAAGCCGGGCGACGAGGTGGCCGTCGGCGACGTGCTCTGCGAGATCGAGACCGACAAGGCCGTCATGGAGTACGAGGCGTACGAGGCCGGCGTGCTCACCGAGATCCTGGTCGCCGAGGGCGAGACCGCCGCGATCGGCGCGCCGATCGCGATCATCGGCGGCGCGGGCGACGCCCCCGCCGCGTCCGGCGCGGAGTCCGGCGCGGAGTCCGGCGCGGAGTCCGAGGCGCAGGCCGAGGCTCCCGCCGCGTCCGACGCCGCGTCCGACGCCGCGTCCCAGGGCCAGGCGGAGGTCGCGGAGGAGAAGGCCCCGGCCACCGTGAACGCGTCGGCGTCGGCGGCGGCCGGTGCGGGCGAGCAGGAGGCCGCGAAGGTCCCGGCGGCCGTCGGCGCCG
>NZ_QURH01000862.1 GCF_003428695.1 Actinomadura logoneensis | reverse complement strand
GGGCGTTCCGGCCGCGCGCAGGCAGGTGACCAGGTCGCCGAGCGCCGCCCGGCGGCCCTCGGCGTGCGGCGCGGCGGCCTCCAGCGTGCCGAGCTGGGCCGAGACCCACACCTCGGCGGGCAGGGCGCCGGGGAGGGCGGGCAGCTCGTCCGCCGCCCGCACGAACACCCGGTAGACCTCGCGCAGGCCGGGCAGCAGCAGGCGGGGTTCCTCGACGGGGCGTGTGGTGCTCACCCGCCCAGCGTACGGCCCGATCGCTACCAGTCGGTAACCCGATCGGCGGGCACCCTTACCTGATGGACAGGGATTGCTTACCTCAGGGCTCGCGCCGGGGCGCCGCGCCGTCCAAACAGCCGACGGCGGCATCACAGGAGAACGGAGGCGCCACCGACCCCTGACGTCACAGCGCTCCTCCACCGAACGGCGACACTCACTCCGACGTGGAGCGAATGTGGGCGACCGCCCCACGCGCTTCGGAGGACGAAGGCGAGATGGGCGTGAAACTGGAGGAAGACCTGGTCTACCGACTGCTGCTCGCCGTGGACATCCAGGGCTACAGCAGGCTGACCGCGCGCGACCAGCTGGCGGCGCAGCACGACCTCGCGGCCGTGCTCGACCGTGCGGCGGACGCCGCCGGGATGCGCCGGGCCGACTGGTCCGAGCAGGTCGGCGGGGACGGCGAGCTGGCCATGCTGCCCGCCGGGACCGCCCCGGCCGTGGTCGCGGGCGATTTCGTGCTCGGCTTCGAGGCCGCGCTGCGCGAGGTGAACGCCGCGCGGGCCGCCGCTGTCCGCGACGCCGTCGAGCGCCACGATCCGGCCCGCGGCGTCCCGGCGTTCGGCGACCCGCGGCTGCGCGTCCGGCTCGCGCTGCACCACGGCACGCTGACCGCCGGACCGTTCGGCCCCGCCGGGGACGCCCCGGTCGTGGTCCAGCGGCTGCTCGACTCGGCGCCGCTGCGCCGCCTGCTGGACGACCCGCGCCGCGACCTGGCCGTCGTGGTGTCGGACGCGATGTTCGCCGACGTGGTCCGCTCGGGGTTCTGCTCGCTGCCCGAGTCGGCGTTCCAGCCCGTCCGGGTCACCGCCAAGGGCGCGGTGTTCCGGGGCCACCTGCTCACCCGCCTCCCGGAGGCCGGACGCGCCCGTCCCGTCCGGGAGGGGCGGAGGCGGGCGTCGGAGGGCGGTCCGCCCGGCGGTTCGCCGCAACTGACGCTTCTCACCGGGGTCGGCGGACGCGGCGACGGGTTCGGCTGACAGCCTGGTGTCCGACGGCCCGGACGGACACCCGGACGGAGACCCGGACAGAGAAGAGCCCGCCCCGCACCGGGGGCGCCCGGCGGCGGGACGGGCTCGCGGTCCCGTCCTGGGCCGACACGACCAGAAGCCGGAGAAGGCGGAGCGGAGGAAGGACATGGCGGACGAGGCGGGCGAGGCGAGACTGCGCGAACTGCTGGCGCGGCGGAGGCTGGGCGCCCTGGTGACGCTCAAGAAGGACGGGCGCCCCCAGCTGTCCAACATCATCTACGGCTACGACGCGGACCGGGACCTGGTCCGGATCTCGGTCACCGACGACCGGGCCAAGACCCGCAACCTGCGCCGCGACCCGCGCGCGAGCCTGCACGTGAGCAGCGAGGACGGCTGGTCCTGGGTGGTCGCCGAGGGGACGGCGGAGCTGTCGGACGTCGCCGCCGAGGAGCGCGACGCCACCGTGGAGGAGCTGGTGGACCTGTACCGCGCCCTCCAGGGCGAGCACCCGGACTGGGACGACTTCCGCCGGGCGATGGTCGGCGAACGCCGGCTCGTCGTGCGGCTGCCCGTCGAACACCTCTACGGCCAGCCGCCCCGCTAGTCCCTTGGCCGCGGGCAGCCCTCCTGCTGCCGGTCCCAGCGGGTGGTCCAGCGGTCGGCCACGGTCGGGGCGAGCAAGGTCATGAGCCCTCCTGTAACTGCCGTGTAGGCTTTTGAGGGTCACATCGTGCCCTCGAAGGAATGTAGCTGGTCAAGTGGACTTCAACAGTCACTCGGATCGGGTGGTCGCCGCCGCCGTCGGGCTGGTCAACGCCTTCACCCCCGGTGAGCGGCGCGGTCGCCCCTACACGCCGCCCGCCGACCCGGCCGAGCGCTCCGCCGCCGCGTTCGGCGTCTGGAACGAGGAGACCGAGGGGAAGGCCCTCACCGAGGCCGAGCTGGACGAGCTCGCCGCGGTCGCCGCCCGGCTGCGCGAGGTCTTCGAGGCCGTCGCGCGCGGTGACGTGGACGGCGCGGCCGAACGCGTCAACCGGATGCTGGCCGACACCGCGGCCCGCCCGCGCCTGGCCCGGCACGACGGCGAGCCCTGGCACCTGCACTTCCACGGCGCCGACAGCGGCGTGTCCGCCGAGTGGGGCGGGCCCTGCGCGACGGGCCTGGCGGTGGTCCTCGGCAGCGAGCTGCACGACCGGCTCGGCGTCTGCACCGCGCCCGGCTGCGACCGCGTCTACGTCGACACCTCCCGCAACGGCACCCGCCGCTACTGCTCGACCGCCTGCCAGAACCGGGTGAAGACCGCCGCTTTCCGGGCCCGCCACAGCCGTCCGTAACCGGCCAGCGCCCGTCCGGCCGTTCCCTTGGCCCGCCGTGTCACGCTGGCGGATCCGGAAGGTTCGGGTGGACCCGGGTCTCCCGGTCGTCCGGGATGACTTCGGAGGACCGGGGTGACCCGGACGGCGGGAGGCGGGATGTGCGGAGACTGCACGCGGGACGCGTCACGGGTGCCCGAGGAGGTGCGGCGGGCGCTGGCGGAGTACCGGGAACTGCTCGCCGCGCACGGCCCCACCTGGGGCGAGGACCCGATCCACTACGTCCGGCAGCTGGAGGTCGCGCCGTTCGTCCCGGACGAGCGGGAGTTCTTCGTCGCTTGGTTCCTCGCGGCCGTCGAGCGCGCCGAGGGATCGACCGGACCGCACACCGAGGCCGCGCTGAACGCCGTGGACCTGCACCGGACGCTCCGTGACGTCCTGGTCGGCGACCTGCCCGACAACCTCGCCGCGCTGCGCCTGACCCCCGGCGGCGCGCGCGTGGAGGCCCGCCCGCGCCCGGTCTTCGCGGGCGGCCCCCGGCACACGACCACGCTGCTGCTCGACTCCTCCCGCGACGAGGGCGTCCGCGTCCGGATCGACGGCGCCGACCACGACCTCGAACCCCATGGCGCGCTCCTCGTCCCGGTCGCGGTCGACAGCCACGTCACGGTGGACGGCGCGCGCGTCCCGCTCGACGGCCTCACCCGCGAGACCGCGTCCGCCCGGCTGCGGGTGCGCGCCGGACTGCCCTGCCGCTGGACGGTCGTCGGCGACGACGGCCAGGGCTGGTACCCGCCGGACGCCCCCGACCGGCACGACGCGCACGGACGGCCCTACTTCCACGGCGACGACCTCGTCCTGGACGTCCCCGCCGAGCCTCTCACCGTCCGGGTCACCCGCGGGGCCGAGTACGAGGTCGCCGAGACGCGCGTCCGGCCCGCGCCCGGTGAGGAGGCGACCGTCGAGCTGACCCCGCGCCGCCGCTACGACGCCGCCGCGCGCGGCTGGTACGGCGGCGACATGCACGTCCACATGAACTGGGCGGGGAACAGCGTCGGCACGCCCGCGCAGGCCGCCGCGATCCAGCGCGGCGAGGACCTGCACGTCCTCAACCTCGTCGCCGGGAACGTCTCGACCGTCCGCGTCTACGACCGCGAGGCCCTGGAGCACTGGGCCGGCCGCGACGCCCCCTGGTCCGCCCCCGGCCACATCGCCCGCTTCGGCGTCGAGTACCGCAACGACCTGCTCGGCCACCTCTACGCCTTCGGCGTGCAGAGCCCGCCCGAGCTGTTCCACACCGGCTTCCTCGGCGCGGACGACTGGCCGCCCAACGCCGAGGGCATCCGGCGGCTCGTCGAACTCGGCGCGACCGTCGGCTACAGCCACCCGTTCCACGTCCCGGTCGGCGAGGACGGCCCGCCCGGCGAGGCCCTGTCCGACGGGCGCAACTGCTCGGCCCGCGAGATCGTCGCCGACGCCGCCCTCGGGCTCGTGCACAGCCTGGACGTCCTGAACCACTCCGACGTCCACGCGACCGCCCGCGTCTACCGGCGGCTGGTCGGCGCGGGCAACCGGCTCGCGGTCACCGCCGGCAGCGACACCCAGATCTCGTTCACCCGACGCGGCAACCAGTCCAGCCCGCCCGGCTGGGAACGCGTCTACGCCCGCGTGGACGGCGACCTGACCGCCGCGTCGTTCGCGGACGCGATCCGGCGCGGACGCACCTTCGCCACCACCGGCCCCTGGCTCGAGCTCGATGTGGACGGCCACGGCCCCGGCGACACGCTCGACCTGCCCGCGCCCGGCACGTCCGGTGCGTCCGGTGCGTCCGGGGGCGGCGTCGCGACGGTCGGGGTGACGGTCCGCGCGGTCGGCGAGGAGGTCGAGACGCTCTGGCTCCTCACGGCGGACGGCGTCCTCGCCCAAGGTCCGCCGGACAAGGCACTGACCGTCCAACTGCCGGTCACCGGACCCACCTATGCCCTCGCCGTCGCGACCGGTCCCGCGCACGTCCGGTCGATGCACCACGCCGGCGTGTACGCCCAGACCAGTCCCGTCTACCTGGACGTCGCCGGACGGCACGTCGCGCGCGAGGAGGACGTCCGCTGGTGCCTGGACTACCTCGACGGCTTCGAGCGGATGATCCGCGACCGGGCCCGCCTCAGTGACGACCGGCAGCTCGCCGACCACCTCGACCTGATCGAAGCCGCCCGCGCGGTCTACCGGGCGCGGCTCACCGCCTGACCGCCCCTGGCATGGAAAAGGGCGCGGGACGGAGGCACCCCGCAGTTCCTCCGTCCCGCGCGTCCGTGGGGCCCGGACCTCAGGTGAGGTCGGGGCCGTAGACCTCCCAGAGCTCGCCGGCGAAGAACCGGCCGAACTCCACCAGGGCCGTCGTGCCGTGCGGCCCGCCGGTGCGGAAGGTGGTCAGCTGCCGCGCGAAGTCGGTCAGCTGGATGTGCAGCACGCCCGCGCCCAGGACCTCGGCGTCCGCGTCGTCGGCGGGCTCCACGTGCCCGGCCAGCAGGCGGGTGTAGAGCGTGGAGGTGTCCGGCCAGATCCGGGTCGGCGGGCCGTGCAGGACCTTCTTCTCGCCGACCAGCGTCAGTTCGAGGCCCTGCGCGTCGGTGAACGGCAGCCGGTACCGCATCACCCGGCGCTGCGCCTCGCCGGTCGGCGCGAACAGGTTGAACCGGCCGCGCGTGACCGGCCGCCGCCCGCCGCACCCCGCCGCCTCGATCCAGCCCTCGGCGGTCGCCTCGTGCTCGGGCTCGGCGAGGAACCGGTGCACGTCGTCGGTCCGGATGGTCAGCCGGAACGCGAAGGGCTCGCGCGCCTCGTCCAGCTCGCCCGCGCGCGGGTCCGCCGTGCCGAAGGTGACGTGCCCCTTCATCTGCTCGGTGAAGGACAGCGACGTGCGCCCCGCGCCCTGGCGGGACCGGTCCCCGGACCCCGCCCGCGGCCCCGGCTCCCGGGCGTACGCGCCGCTCGCCTCACCGCTGCGCGGGCCGGACGAACCGCCGCCCGGCCCGGCCCCCGCGTCGGCGGAACCGGCTCCCACACCCGCCGACACCCTCGCCGCCGTCACCACGGCCGCCGTGGTCACGGCG
>NZ_QURH01000863.1 GCF_003428695.1 Actinomadura logoneensis | reverse complement strand
GGACGGCACGGCGACCGCGGCCGGCGCGGCGGCTGCGGTGGGGAGGACGGCGGAGGGCAGGGCGGACGGCGCCGCGGCGGCGGCTTGCGCGGGGGCGGCGAGGACGGTCAACCCGGCCACGGCGCACAGGGAGAACCAACGCATACTCGTTGGACCGAGCCGGACTCGCCCGGGTTCCGGGAAAAGCACCGCCCTCGCCGTCCGGCAAGGCGGACGGCGGGGGCGGAGGGCTCCGGAAGGCCGCGCAGGCCCCCGGGGGACGGGGCTCAGGCGGCGCGGGCGCCGGTCCTCGGGTCGAGGATGAGCTTCTTGGCGCGCGGGTGACGGAAGTCGAACATCCCGGTCAGGCTGGTCGCGCGGGCGTCGAACGAGTGGCCGCCGATCCGGCCGAGGGACCAGTTGTCCTCGATGAACCGCAGCACCGACGTCTGCTCGCTGTAGCCGTGGTCGACGTGGTTCACCTTGCTGTACGGCGAGATGACCAGCAGCGGGAGACGCTGGGACGGGCCGCAGCGGTCCTGGAGGCCGCCCGCGACGGGGGCCTTGCCGCACACCGCGGGCGAGTCGGCCGCCGCGTCCCGCGACCCGTTCAGGATGCGCGGCCTCTGGTGGTCGTACCAGCCGTCGGAGTCGTCATAGGCGATGACGATCGCGGTGTCCTTCCAGAACTTCGACTTCTGGACGGCGTTGACGTACTTCACCAGGAAGCGCTGCTCGTCCAGGGGGTCGGAGTAGCCCGCGTGGCCGTCCTGGTAGGCGCCCGCCTTGAGGAAGCTGACCGACGGCAGGTTGCCCGCCTTGAGCGCGGCGTCGAAGTCGGCCAGGTCGTACTGGTGGTTCGCCTGGTCCTGGTGGCCGATCCTCGCGACGGAGGACGGCCGCAGGTGCTTCTCGTTCGCCGTCGACCGGTAGTACTGGAACGGTTCGTGGTGCGGGATGTAGTCGGTGGACGCGATGCCGCCGATGTTCGGGTGGTTCGCGTCGCAGGCCGCGTAGGAGCCGTTCTTGCCGGTCGGCCGGAAGCCGCCCTGGAACCAGCCCCAGGTGACCTTCCGCCGGTTCAGGAGGTCGCCGACGTTCGGACCGGTCATCACGCCCAGGTTGTTGGCCGCGGTGTGGTTCTTCGCCGAGCAGTCGTCGAACGCGGGCTGCGGGTCGTTGATCATCGTCCCGACGCCGTTCTTGTCCGGCGACTGGACGACATAGGGGTCGGTGACCTTCTTGTGCGTCTTGTTGTCCACGGCGTAGATGCCGTGCGTCTGCCCGGACACCAGGTTGATCGCGCCGGGCGAGGACGGCCCGAACACCGTGTCCCACGAGTTGTCGCTCATGGAGTAGTGCTGCGCGTAGTTCCACAGCGCGGTGACGGTGTTGCCGTCGTAGTAGTCCATGACCAGGCCGGGCTCGCCGAACAGGATGGGCTGGCCGCTGCACCTGTCCTTCTCGGTGGACTGGACGAACCTGTCCATCCGTCCCGCGTTCACGGCCTTCTGCTCGGAGCCGTAATTGTGGTCCTGGTCGCAGGTGAGCGCCTGGGACGGCTTCAGCCTCTTGGGGTTGTAGAGGTTCGGGTTGTGCGTGAGCAGGTTCTTGGTGAGACCGTTCACGCGCGGCGTGTTCTTCGCGGCGGTGAACCTGGTGCCGTCGATGTTGGCCGCCTTCGGATAGGTGCCGAAGTAGTGGTCGAACGAGTTGTTCTCGTCGAACAGCACGACCACGTGCTTGATGGGCGTCGCGGTGCGCGCCGCGGCGGCGTCGGTGAACGACTCGCTCGCCGTCAGGGACGTTCCGTGCCCCGCGGCGGTGCCGCACGCCGCGGCGGTGGCGAGCGCGAGCACGCCCGCCGCGACTGAGGCGACCTTGGCGGTGGGACGCCGCCTGGTCCAGTTCCCGGGGGTCATCTCTTCCTCCTGAGCGGGTCACGGCCGCCGGCCTTGCACGGGGGGTCGGCACCGATCACCGGATTGATCTCGGGCGGTATCCCACCAGCGCGCGGCGACGAACTCAAGGGCCGCAGGTGACGGCCGGGTGACCGGCCGGAAACGGGAAGACGAGCACACACGGAAGGTTAGCGGAAGGTTAATTAGGCAAGCGTAATATCAATGTCCGTGCCCGGTGGTCCGTTCGGCGCGCCGACCCGCGTCGACGCGCTTTCACGGCGGTTCGGGATTCAGGAGAGCAGCGCGCGGCCGAGATGGTCGCCCGCGTCCCGGACACCCGGGAGGACGAAGAAGTACCCGCCGCCGAAGGGCCGGACGTAGTCCACGAGCGGCTCGTCCTTCAGGCGGTGCTGGACGGCCTCGAACTGGGACGGGATGTCGCGCTGGTAGCAGGTGAAGACCAGGCCCATGTCGAGGTCGCCCACCGCGTCCACGCCCCGGTCGTAGTTGAACCCGCGGCGCAGGATGCGGCTGCCCGCGGTCGCCGGGGTGCGCGGGTTGGCGAGCCGGATGTGGCTGGTCAACGGGATGATCTTGCCGACCGGGTCGGCGGCGAAGTCCGGCCGGTCGGACTCCCGGTCGCCGTCCAGCGGCGCGCCGGTGTCCCGGGCGCGGCCGATGATCCGCTCCTGCTCGCCGATGCCGATCCGGTCCCAGAACTCGACCAGCATCCGGATCAGCCGGACGACCAGGAAGGTGCCGCCGTCGTCCGTCCAGACCAGGCGGCCGAGCTCGGCGGGCGCGGGGTTGGCGGTGCCGTCGCGGAAGCCCAGCAGGTTGCGCGGGGTGCCGCTCGGCCGGGGCGGGCTGGTGAACCCGTCGATCCGCCACCGGATCTGCGCCGCGCCGCGGGTGTGCCGGGCGATGTCGCGCAGGGCGTGCAGGACGGTGTCCGGATCGCGGGCGGAGAGCTGGAGGCTGAGGTCGCCGTGGCACCACGCCGGGTCGAGCGCGTCGTTGGGGAAGGTCGGCATCGCCGTCAGCCGCGCCGGACGGCGCGCGGCCAGCCCGAAGCGGTGGTCGAACAGCGACGCGCCGACGCCGACGGTGACCAGCAGGTTCCCGCCGGGAACGGACGGCCCGAGCACCCCCGAGTCGGCGGGCGGGCCGGTGATGCCCGCGCCGTCCGGGACTCCCCCGGCGGTCAGCGCGCGGGCCCGGTCGGTGATCGTCCGCATCAGGTCGGTCAGCTCCCGCCGGTTCCCGGCGATCACGTCGAACGCGACGACGGTCGTCCGGGGAAGCGGCGCCTCCTCGACGCCCGCCTGGTGCGCGCCGTGGAAGCCGCGCAGCGGAGGCGGGGCGTCCCGGTGGTCGTCCCCGCCCCCTGACGCGGCGGACGCCCCGGCCGCGACGGACGCCCCGGCCACACCGCCCACTCCGGCGGCCAGTGCCCCGCGCAGGAACGATCGGCGGTCGGTCACGTCATCCTCCAACTCGGCGTCCCGCGACCCGGCGTCCCACGACCCGGCGTCCGTCCGCCCGGCGTGCGTCCGCCCGGCTGCGGCTCGGCGTCCTCCGGGTCATGAGGTGCGGCGGGGCGCGGCGATCTCCGCGATCGGGGCCAGCAGTTCCAGCGCCTGCCCGGTCGCGCCGTTCAGCCGCCGGCGCTCGGCGGCGGACAGGTCCGACAGCGCCGACCGTCCCCTGAGCAGCGCGTCCACACGGTCGAGCCAGGCGTACGCCTCCGGCAGCCGGGGGTAGCGCGTCCGCAGGACGGGGCGCAGGGCGTCGAGCACGAGCCGTGTGCCCGCCACGTTCGCCGCCGCGGTCCGCAGCGAGGTGCCGCTCCCCTGGTCGGCCTCGCCGGTCAGCTCGAACCGCAGCGTGGCCTCGAGGATCTCGTGGGCGCGCAGCGGGAGGTCCGCCGGGTCGAGGCGCTGCCGGGGCAGGTCGGCCCGCAGGTCGCGGACGTCCCGGTCGAGCCGGTCGGCGACGCGGCCGAGCGCCGCCGCGCCCTCGCCGTGCCACAGCCCGTACTCCAGCCGGTGAAAGCCGGTCCAGCCGGGGTCGCGGACGCCGCCCGGCAGCCCCTCCGGACGGCCGTTGATTTCGGTGTCGAAGTCGCCGAACGTCCCGTACGCGGCGCCCAGCCGCTCGTACGCCAGATGCGCGGGCGGCCACGCGCGGCGCGCCTCGCCGAGGTCGCCGGACGCGACCGCCGACCGCAGCGCACCGGTGAGGTCCGCGAGCCGTCCGACGCCCGCCGTCACCTTCGTCCAGTACGCCGCCACCGCGTCGGCCAGGTCGTTCTCGCTCACCGCCGGGACGGCCGGGCCGCCCGGACCGCCGCCGGTGATCCGGACGAGCGGCCCCGTGCGCGGATCGCCCGCGCTGTCGTCGGAGCAGCGCAGCGCGTACTCGCCCGCGCCCAGCGTCACCCGCATCGGCCGCGTCACGCCGGGGCCGAGCCCCTCCAGTTCGGCGTGCACCGCGCCCGCCCGGTCCACCAGCCGGACCTCGGCGATCGCGTTGCCGCTGTTGCGGACCAGGAGCGTCTGCGGTCCGGGGCGCGGACGCGTCCAACCCGTCCCGCAGCGTCCGAGCGTCGCCTCCAGGACCGTGCCGGACGCCCGCGACCGCCCGCCGCCCGGCAGCAGTCCGGCACCGCCCGCGACGGCCGCCGCGACCACGGCGGCGACGGCGGCGGCGGTCAGCGGAACCCACGGGCGCATCGGGAGACTCCATCGATGAGCGGACGAACGCGCACACTCTAGTCCCCGATCCGGGCCCGTCCGCGCCGCTCCGGACCCGTCCGGCCGCCACCGGCTCCGGCCCGTCCTCCCACCCGGTCTCCGCAGGTGAACGCTGGTGAAAAGGTCGGTGAACGGCCCGCGCCGACCGCCCCGGGACCGCGCTCACCTGCACTGACCCGGTGCGAGCGGGGGGATGCGCAGAGTGGGGGCCGAGTTCGCGCGGCGAACCGTGATCATCTAACGTCAGGGCGCATGGCGTGCGCGGTTTTTTTGCGAACACCCGGTGTGGCGCCGACGCGGTGCTGCATCCTACGGATGGTGTCCGAACGCTCGACGGACCGTCGCTGCGGGCCGGTCGCCCCCGTGTCCGGCCCACGTCCGACGCGCGCCGCCACGAGCCCGACCGCGCACCGGACCGTGCGTCTGACCGCGCACCGGACCGTGCGTCTGACCGCGCACCGGACCGTGCGTCCGACCACGCGCCGGACCGCGAGCCGGACGGCGCGTGCGATCGCGAGCCGGACCGCGCGACCGGCCGTGAACCGGACCGCGCGCACGCCGTCCGCCTGACGTCCCCCGCCCCCGCCCCCCACGAGGACCCGATCGATGTCAGCTCCAGTCCCCGCCGGCCGCAGGGGTGACCACGCCCCGCTGGAACGTGCCCTCGCGGTGTGGCTCGTCGCCGTCGTCGTCCTCGGCGCCGGCTGGCTGTACGGCGTCTTCCGGGCCGGGGACGACCTGCGCCCCGTCGTCGTCTGGGGCGGCGGCGCGGCGGCGCTCGCGCTGACCGTGACGATCGCGCTCGCCGCCTACTACTCCGGGGTCGCCGCCCGCGCCGCGCGCGCCGTGCGCACCGACACCGGCGGCGCGGTGGCGCTGGAACGGCAGATCAGCGAGGTCGCCGACTCGACGCTGCCCGCGCTGCTGCACCGGATCGGCGCCGGCGCGTCCGCCGACGCCGCGCTCGCCGAACTGCCGCCGCCCGCCGACCCCGGTCTGCGCCGCGT
>NZ_QURH01000859.1 GCF_003428695.1 Actinomadura logoneensis | reverse complement strand
GGCGACGACCTCCGCGCCGCGCTCGGCGAACGCCAGCGCGGTGGCGCGGCCGATGCCGCTGCCCGCGCCGGTCACCACCACCAGCGACCCCTCGAACGGGCGCCGTCCCGGGGAGACCCGGGCGCGGCGCAGCGCGCGGGACTCGGCGGCGGTCAGCGCGCCGCCCGTCGTACGGGTGATGTGCTCGCCGATCCAGCGGGCGACCACCTCGGGATGGCTGCGCACCACCCAGTGCCCGGCGGGGACCGTCCGCAGCGACAGGTCCGGGACGCTGCCGCCGAGCCCGCCGACCAGGTGCGGCGACACGAACAGGTCCCGGGTCGGGACGATGACCTGGGTGGGGACGTCGGTGCGGCGGGGGAGCGGGGCGCGCATCCGGCGGAGCATGTTCGCCCGGTACAGCCCGACCCCGGCGGCGCCGTCGCGGGGCAGCGTCCGCGCCGGGTGCCCCTCGCGGGCCGGCACGCCCTCGCCGGCCTCCAGCGCCCTGGTGAACGGCCGGGCCATCCCCGCCCGCCACACCAGCTCGGGCAGCAGCGGCGTCTGGAAGAAGTAGATGTACCAGGACCGGACGGCCTGGCCGAGCCCGAGCCGCACGTTGCGCGGCGTCGGGCGGCGCAGGTTGCGGCGCGTCCACCGCGCGACGTGGTCCAGGCAGGGCCCGGAGACCGAGGTGAAGGAGGCGAACCGGTCCGGCATCGTGCAGACGGCCTCCCAGGACTGGATGGACCCCCAGTCGTGCCCGACCAGGTGCACCCTCCGCTCGGGCGCGGTCGCGTCCAGGACGGCCCGCAGGTCGGACATGAGGTAGGAGAAGGTGTAGTGCCGCTTCCCGAACGGCCGCGACGACGCGCCCGCGCCCCGCACGTCGTACCGGACGACGTGGTACCGCTCGGCGAGCCGTCCGGCGACCTCGTCCCAGACCGCGTGCGTGTCGGGGTACCCGTGCACGAGCAGGACGGTCGGGCGGGCCGGGTCGCCCTGCTCGTAGACGGCCAGGTCGACGCCGTCGCCCCGGACCCGCCGGCGCCGCACGGCGGCCGAGCTCCGCGCCGTCTCCTCGTGCGCTCGGGGCGTGCCGGGGACGGACGTCGCCGGGTCGCCCGGGGCGGACGTCCCCGCCTCGTTCGGCGTGGTGGTGTCGGGGTTGTTCGGGGCGGTCATGCGGCAGCCTTTCGCGCGGCCCAGCGGTGGACGTGGGGCAGGTCGTCGTCGAGCCAGTAGGCGTCGTCCTCGGTGACCACGAGCAGTTCCTCGAACTTCACCCCGACGCCGCGGAACCCGATGTGCGGCTCGACCGCCCACAGGCCCGGCGTCGGCGGATGCTGGGACCGCTTCGTGCCGTTCCACAGCGGCGAGCGGCCCTCCAGCCGCTCCTTGACCAGCTCGCGGCCGATCGTCTGCAGGAACCGGACCCCGAAGGGGAACCCGACGCGCCGGGGCAGCGGCCCGCCGATGATCCCGACCTGGTGCCCGATGACGCGCCCGGGGTACTTGCGGTGCCGGTTCTGGTGGCCCTGCCGGTCGATCAGGGCGTCCACCTCGGCGTAGATCGCGGCGAACGTCCGCCGCTCCCGCACCAGCTCCAGGATGAGGTCGCGGTACTCGGCGAGGTCGGCGTCGAGGCGGTCCCAGATCCGGTTCTCGCCGAGCACGCCCCCGTACCCGATGTCGGCGGAGTAGCCCCGCTTCACCGGGGCCATGTCGAGGATGTAGGGCATCCCCTCCTCCAGCCGCCTGCCGCTCGGCAGGAACTGGGTGGGCACCCGGAACCCCTGGAAGGCGGAGCGGTCGCCGAACCAGGCGAACGGGGTGTGCAGCCAGTCGTCCACGCCGTGGTCGCGCAGCCAGTGCCGCATCCGGCGGCAGGCCTCGCGTTCGGTGACGCCGGGCTCCAGGGTGGCCGCCACCTCCTCGGCGCACCGGTAGCACAGGCGCTGGATCTCGCGGAACCGCTCGAGCTCCGCCGGGTCGTCGGTGCGGGCGAGCGCGACATTATTGGACACGATGTTAATTAATCGCGCGGACGTCCCGCCGGTCAAGCCGACCCACGGGTGACCCGCGCCACGGGTCACGCGCCACCTGTCACGCGCCACGGGTCAGGGCCGGATGCGGGCGCCGCCGGTGTAGACGTTCATCGTCGTCCCGCGCAGGAAGCCGACGAGCGTCATCCCGGCGTCCTCGGCCAGCTCCACCGCCAGCGACGACGGCGCCGACACCGCCGCCAGGACGGGGACGCCCGCGGTCATCGCCTTCTGCGTCAGCTCGAACGACGCCCGGCCGCTCACCATGAGGACCGTCCCGGTGAGCGGGAGCCGGCCCGCGCGCAGCGCCCATCCGACGACCTTGTCCACCGCGTTGTGCCGTCCGACGTCCTCGCGCAGGGCGAGCAGCTCGCCGGACGCCCCGAACAGGCCCGCCGCGTGCAGGCCGCCGGTCCGGTCGAACACCCGCTGGGCGGCGCGCAGCGTGTCCGGGAAGCCGGCGAGGACCGCGGCGTCCAGCTCCAGCGGGTCGGCGGCCACGTCGTAGCGGCGGTCGGCGCGCAGCGCCTCGATGCTCGACTTGCCGCACACCCCGCACGCGCTGGTCGTGGTGAACGCGCGGACGAGCGCGGCGTCCGGCGGACGGACGTCCGGGGCGAGCGTCACGTCCAGGGTGTTCTGCTCGTGGGTGTCGGCGCAGAACCGCATCGCGGCGATGTCGTCCGCCGACCCGACGATCCCCTCCGCCGCCAGGAAGCCCGCCACCAGGTCGAAGTCGTCGCCGGGCGTCCGCATCGTGATCGTGAGCGGCGCGCCGCCCACCCGGATCTCCAGCGGCTCCTCCACCGCGAGGGTGTCCGCCCGGCGGCTCCGCGCGCCGCCCACCGCCAGCCGCTCCACCGGCCTGCGCACCGTGATCCGCCCCATGGCTCGCAACCACCCCTCCCCATCTCGACCGCCGGCCGCCCGGACGGTCAGTCGCCGACGCCCCGGGCGCGCGGCGTCCGCCAGTTCCACCTCATCGCGGCCACCCGCAGCCCGAACGCCAGCAGCGCCGACCCGGCGGACACGAACACCCCGTGCAGCTGCGGCTGCTGCCACAGCGCGGTCGCGACCGTCGCGCCGACCAGCGCGGGCAGCGCGTACAGCTGCCGGTCGTACAGCACCGACGGGATCTGCCCGCTCATCATGTCGCGCAGGATGCCCCCGCCGACCGCCGTGATCACGCCGAGCAGCACCGCGTGCAGCGGCGACAGGTGGTAGTCCAGCGCCTTGATCGCGCCGGTGACGCAGAACAGGCCGAGGCCCGCCGCGTCGAACAGCATCACCGCCGGCATGATCCGGGTGAAGTGGGGGTGCCAGAAGAACACCAGCGCGCTCGCGAGCAGCGGGACCACCACGTAGGAGACGCTGGTGAACGCCACGGGCGGCACCGCCCCGATCACCAGGTCCCGCAGGATCCCGCCGCCGAGCGCGGTGATCTCGGCCAGCACCACCATGCCGACCACGTCCAGCCGCTTCTGCACCGCCGCCAGCGCCCCCGACACCGCGAACACGAAGATCCCCACGAGGTCGAGGACGCCGGGAATGCCGAGGTCGCTCACCGGGAGATCATCTCAGCCGGGGCGGTCAGCGCCGCCGGTCGATGTTCCAGTTGGCGACGATGGCGGCGAACGGCGGGATCACCATGGCGACGATCGACATCACGATGGCGGCCGGCGGGCTGAACCGGGCCACCACCGTCCACGACAGGACGAACAGCGTGAGACAGGTCCCCATCATGACGCCGTACGCCACCTTGCGGCGCCTCATGCCTCCAGGCTACGTCGCGGGCCGCGGCCCGCCCTCCGGGGGTCAGCCGTGCTCCACGGCCATCCGCAGGCCGAGGCCCACCAGCACCGTCCCGGTCACCCGGTCGAACACCCGGCGCACCCGCTCCCGCGACAGCACCCGGCCGAGGGCGCCCACCAGCAGCGAGAACAGCCGCCACCACAGCACGGCGGTGGCCAGGAACACCCCGGCCAGCACGGCCGTGGTCGCCAGGCGCGGCTCGCCGTCCGCGACGAACTGCGGCAGCAGGGTGAGGAAGATCAGCACGATCTTGGGGTTGAGCAGGTTGCTGAGCAGCCCCTGCCGGAACGCCGCCGCCCGGCTGACGGCCGCGCCGGGGGAGGAGGCGACGGGAACGGCGGGTTCGGCGGGTTCCGCGGGGGCGGGGCGGGACGCGCGGCGGCGGGTGTGCCAGAGCGCCGACACGCCGAGGTAGACCAGGTACGCGGCGCCCGCCAGCCGGACGACCGCGAACGCCGCGGCCGAGGCGGCGAGCAGCGCCGACAGCCCCGCCACGGCGGCGAGGGCGTGCACCGCGATGCCCAGGCAGCATCCCAGACCCGTCCACCACGCGACGGACGGCCCGCCCCGGACACCGTTCCGGAGCACCAGGGCCATGTCGGGACCCGGAGTGACGGTCAGGACGGCGACGACGATCAGGAAAGGAAACATGAGTGCGGGCACGCGTCGATGGTAGCGGCGGCGCGGTTGAGTACCCGCGCGCGACCGCCTGAGTATCCGAGCGCTGCCGCCGCGCGGGCCGCGGCGGAAGGCTCGGAGCATGACCCGACGCGACATCATGACCCCGCGCCTTTTCGTGAGCCCGCGCCACATCATGACTCCGCGCCACATCATGAGCCCGCGCCACTTCATGACCTCGCGCCGTATCACCCGGCGCCCCGTCATGACCCGGCGCGGCATGCTGCTCGTCCAGGCCGGCGTGATGGCGGTCGCCGTGGCCGCCCGGCTGCTGGCCCCCGGCTGGCTCGCGGCGATGATGCTGTTCTCCCTGGGGCTCCTCCCGCTCGTGCTGCTCTCGCCGCTGATCGCCGCGGCGCTGGCGCTGCCGCGCGGGCGGGTCGGCGGCCCGGCCGTCGCGGCGTTCGCCGTCACCGACGTCGCGCTGCTCGCCTTCGCCTGGGCCTTCCCGGACTCCGCCGACGCCTCCGAGGAGATCGCCGTCCCGCTCGCGGCGCTGCTGGGGATCGGCGACCCGCTCGACTCCGGCGGACGCCTCATCGCCGCCTACGACACCACCGGACGCGTCCTGACCGCGGTCGGCGAGGCCGGGCTCGCCGGATACCTCGTCTGCGCCCTGGCCACCGTGGCGCTCGTGGCCGTCCTTCGGCTGCGGCGGCGCCGGGCCGCGCCGGCGGAACGCCCTACCGCGACGGCGGAACGCCCTACCGCGACGGCGGAACGCCGCACCGCGGCGGGCTGAGCGTCCGCCCCCGCGGGTGGCCGACCCCGGACGGGCGTCCGGATCCGGACGTGACGCGTTTGTCCGGGGTCGGCCACCGGGGGTTGATGGGACCCGAGCGCAGATCTACGTTCCCTGCGAAGGCCGTGAAGATCTACACGGCTGTAGCGGTTGCTCGGCGAGGAGTCCGCATGGGAACACGCACCCTGACCGCTTCCGCGACGGCCCTGGTGCTCGCGGGGACCCTGAGCCTGGCCGCCCCCGCGGCGCACGCGGGCGGGTTCGGGTACGACAGGCTGAGCCCCGTCCAGAAGCGGCACGTGTCCGGCGCGCTCACCGAAGCCCTGGGCCCGCCGCGCGCCGCCCGCGGGGCCGCTCCGGGCGCGTCCCGCGCCTCCGCCCCG
>NZ_QURH01000861.1 GCF_003428695.1 Actinomadura logoneensis | reverse complement strand
GGCCGGAGTCTGCGCGGCGGGCGCGGGGGCGGCGGTGCTCGCGTGGCGGCGCGGCGGCCTGCGGGCGGTCGCGGTGTCCGGTGAGTCGATGCTGCCCGCGCTGCGTCCGGGCGACTGGCTGCTCGTCCGGGAGGGCGCGCCGGTGCGGGACGGCGACGCGGTGGTCGCGCGGCATCCGTGGAACGAGGAGCAGCTCATCGTGAAGCGGGCCGTCCGCGAGGAGGACGGCGGCTGGTGGCTGGAGAGCGACAACCAGCGCGCCCGCGGACGCCAGGACAGCTGGGACTTCGACGCCGTGCCGCACCGCCTGGTGCTCGGTCCCGTCGTCGCCCGCTACTGGCCGGTCGGCCGCGCCGCCGTGCTGTCCGGCTCGGTGCGCTCGGTCCTCGCCGTGCCCTCGCCGCGCGGCCCGCGCCGGACGGCCCGTCCGACGGCCTGAGCGGCGCAGTCCGGCGAGCAGTACAGCCGGGAGCGCTCCTTGGTGGTGTCGAGGTAGACGCGTCCGCAGCCGTCGGCGGGGCAGACGCGCAGCCGGTCGATGCCCTGCTCGGCGACCCGGACGGCGAGGCCCATCGCGGCGCGCGCGGCGTACACGTCGGGGATGGCGCCGCCGTCGTTGACGTGCAGGTGCCAGTCCTGGCCGTCGTGCGCCGAGAGCTGCGGATGGACGGGGTGCTGGATGAGCAGTTCGTTCAGCCGCTCGGCGGCCAGCTCGCCCCGGCCCTCGGCGGAGGCGGCGAAGACGGCGCGGAGCTGGTCGCGCAGTGCGCGCATGGCGTCGAGGTCGCGCTGGCGCAGGGTGCCGCCGAGGTGCGGCCGGCCGGCGAGCAGGTCGCGCAGGCCGTCGAGGTCGCGCAGGCCGTCCCCCTCCGGGCGGTGTCCGCTGTTCACCAGCACGATCGCCAGATCGGCATAGGAAGCGAGGTCCACGTGCACTCCTGCCGGAGTAGCCCGATGATGCGTTTCTCCCCTTTGTCGAGTATTGCACCATGTCCGAGGGTGGACGATGGTCAATTCAGGGAAATCATCCGGCGATCGTGGGAGCGGGCCGGTGATTTGTTTGCCGACCCGCCTGGCCACGACAAGAATTGCGGCGATTAACGGTCGCGCCGGATCTCATAATGTGGACGGCCCGCCTCCCCGAGGGGAGCGCGGGCCGTCCGGAGAAAGGCGAGGTCAGGCGCGGGCGACCCCGTCGGTGCGGGCCGCCGCGGCCACGGCCGAGGTGACGGCCGGGGCGACGCGCGGGTCGAACGGGCCGGGGATCACGTAGTCGGCGGTCAGGTCGTCCCCGACGATCGCGGCGAGCGCGTCGGCGGCGGCGAGCTTCATGCCCTCGGTGATGGTGTGCGCCTGCGCGTCGAACGCGCCCCGGAAGATCCCGGGGAAGGCGAGCACGTTGTTGATCTGGTTGGGGAAGTCGCTGCGGCCGGTGGCGACCACCCGGGCGTGCCGCCGGGCGACCTCCGGGTGCACCTCGGGCGTCGGGTTCGACAGCGCGAACACGATGGCGTCCTCGCTCATCTCGGCGACGCAGGACTCCTGGACGGTGCTGCCGGACAGCCCGATGAACACGTCCGCGCCGCGCAGCGCGTCCTCGGTGGAGCCGGTCAGCCGGGACCGGTTGGAGATCTCGGCGATCGCCCGCTTGGGCCCGTTGAGCCCGTCCCGGCCCTGGTGGATCAGGCCCTTGCTGTCCGACAGCGCGATGTCGCCGATGCCCGCCTCGATGAGGATCTTGGAGACGGCGATGCCGGACGCGCCCGCGCCGGCGACGACCGCGCGCAGGTCCGACAGCGGCCGGCCGACGAGCCGGGCGGCGTTCTTCAGCGCGGCGAGCGCGACCACCGCGGTGCCGTGCTGGTCGTCGTGGAAGACCGGGATGTCGAGGGCGGCGCGCAGCCGGTCCTCGATCTCGAAGCAGCGCGGGGCGCTGATGTCCTCCAGGTTGATGCCGCCGAAGCTCGGCGCCATCCGGATCACCGTCTCGACGATCTCGTCCACGTCGGTGCAGGCCAGCGCGATCGGGACGGAGTCGACCCCGGCGAACTCCTTGAACAGCAGGGACTTGCCCTCCATGACCGGCATGGACGCGGCGGGCCCGATGTCGCCGAGCCCGAGCACGGCGGTGCCGTCGGTGACCACGGCGACCACCCGGGACGTCCAGGTGTACTCGCGGACGAGCGGCGGGTGGTCGGCGATGGCGGTGCAGACGCGCGCCACGCCGGGCGTGTAGGCGAGGGAGAGGTCCTCGGCGTCGCGCACCGGGACCGAGGAGCGGACCTCGAGCTTGCCGCCCCGGTGCAGGGCGAACGCGGGATCGTCGTCGAGTGAGGCGGTGTGCGGGAAGGGATGAGTGGTGGGCTCGGCGGCCACAGCGACCCCTGTCAGGTTTCGGCGATACGGACGATGCCTTCGCGGTTGGCGCTGGTCTGGTGGCCAGGGCCGGTCGGGTGCATCTCGCGATGTACGGGGGTCACCCGTTGTCCGATTGTGCCACACCGGCCGCGGGGTCCCCGGAAAGACCCGTGATGGTCTCGGTCACGTGCGGACATGGCGTGTAATCTCGCTCACAGAGGGTGAATTTACCCGGCTTCATCTGGATATTGAGCGCCGCCTTGTTGTGCGATTGTTTCGCAGCCTTAATCAAGGCCACGCGTACTATGCACCAAAATGTGCGTTCAACCCGGGCCGGGACGCGGTCCGACGAATCGACTTGGAGGGGGACCAGTGAACACCGGTTCTCTGGGGCGCCGTACCGCCACGGCGGGTGCCCTCGTGCTCTCGGCGGCGCTCGCCCTGTCGGCCTGCGGCGGCAGCAAGAAGGACACCGGCGCCCAGGGCAAGGACGTCGGCGACATCTTCTCGGCCATCAAGCAGGACCCCAAGCTGCACGACCAGCTCGGTCCGGACGTCAAGTCGTCCGGCAAGATCATTGTGGCCACGGACCCGTCCTACGCGCCCAACGAGTTCTACGGCAACGACAACAAGACCCTGGTCGGCATGGACCTCGACCTCGGCAAGGCGCTCGGCAAGAAGCTCGGCATCGACTTCTCCTTCCAGAAGGCGAGCTTCGACGGGATCATCCCCGGCCTGCAGAGCGGCCAGTACCAGGCGGCGATGTCGTCGATCACCGACAACAAGGAGCGGGAGAAGACGGTCGACTTCGTCACCTACTTCACCGCCGGCACCTCGCTCATGGTCAAGAAGGGCAACCCCGGCGGCTACAAGCCGGACGACCTGTCGCTGTGCGGCAAGAAGGTCGCGGTCGAGAAGGGCACCGTCCAGCTGGACGAGGTGTCGGCGACCGTCGACCCCGCCAAGGGCACCGGCTCGCGCACCAAGAAGTGCAAGGACGGCGGCAAGCCCGGCCCGACCGGCCAGGCGTTCCCCGACCAGAACGGCGCGAACCTGGCGCTGTCGTCCGGCCGCGCGGACGCCGTGCTGGCCGACTCCCCGGTCATCGACTACGCGGTGAAGCAGTCCAACGGGCAGTTCGAGACGGCGGGCGCGACCTACGACACCGCGCCGTACGGCATCGCCCTCAGCAAGAAGCTCGGCACCACCAAGGAGGCCGTGCTCGGCGCGCTGAAGGCGCTGCAGGCCGACGGCACCTACAAGAAGATCCTCGAGAAGTGGGGCATCGAGCACGGCGCCCTGGACACGCCCGGCATCAACGGCGCGCAGAGCTGACCGCATGACCCTGTACGAACAGAAGGCGCCGGCGGGACGGCCGAGCGAGATCAAGGCCGTCCCCGTCCGGCACTACGGCCGCTGGGTGGCGGCGGCCCTCATCCTGTACGTCGCGATCTGGGCGGTCTGGAGCGTCGCCCACAACGAGCGCTTCGGCTGGGACACGATCAACGCGTGGTTCTGGGACGGCTCGATCATCGACGGCATCGTCATGACGCTCGAGCTGACCGTCATCGCGATGCTGATGGGCGTCGTCGGCGGCGTCCTGCTCGCGGTGATGCGGCTGTCCCCGAACCCGCTGATCTCGGGCGTGGCGTGGCTGTACGTCTGGGTGTTCCGGGGCACTCCGGTGCTGGTCCAGATCATCCTGTGGTTCTACGTCAAGGCACTGATCCCGACGTTCTCGCTGGGCATCCCCTTCGGCCCGACGTTCGTCCACTTCAACGCCAACGACCTGATCACCGCGTTCGTCGCGGGCTGCCTCGGGCTCGGGCTGAACGAGGCGGCGTACATGTCGGAGATCGTCCGCGCGGGCATCCTGTCGGTGGACCCGGGCCAGAACGAGGCCGCGACCGCGCTCGGCATGAGCCGGGCGAAGATCATGCGCCGGGTGGTGCTGCCGCAGGCGATGCGGGTGATCATCCCGCCGACCGGCAACGAGACGATCTCCATGCTGAAGACGTCCTCGCTGGTGTCGGTGATCGCGCTGGCCGACCTGCTGTACTCGGTGCAGATCGTGTACAACCGGACGTACCAGACGATCCCCATGCTGCTGGTGGCGAGCATCTGGTACCTGGTCATGACCTCGATCCTGACCGTCGGCCAGTTCTACCTGGAGCGCTACTTCGGGCGGGGCACCGCCCAGCGGCAGACCATGCTGGAGCGGTTCGTGGCCAACCTGCGGATCCGCGGCGGGAGGAGCGTCTGATGGCGGCCGACGACAAGCCGCGCCTGGCGAAGCCCGAGGGGGACGCCGACGGGACGCCGGAGCGCGACGACCTCGCGCCCGAGACGGCTGCCGACCAGGCTTCCGACGCGGACGACGCCACGGTCCCGGCGGAGGGTGCCCCCGAGGACGACCGTCCCGGGCCGGACGCCGGCGCGCCGGAGTTCATGGTGCGCGCCGAGGACGTGCACAAGAGCTTCGGCCGCCTGGAGGTGCTGAAGGGCATCGACCTGGCCGTGCGGCCGGGCGAGGTGATGTGCGTGATCGGGCCGTCCGGCTCGGGGAAGTCGACCTTCCTGCGCTGCATCAACCACCTGGAGAAGATCAACGGCGGCCGGCTGTGGGTGAACGGCCGCCTGGTCGGCTACCGGCAGAAGGGCGACCGGCTGTACGAGATGCGCGAGCGGGAGGTCGCCGCGCAGCGCCGGGACATCGGCATGGTGTTCCAGCGGTTCAACCTGTTCCCGCACATGACCGCCCTGGGCAACGTCATGGAGGCGCCCGTCCAGGTGAAGGGGCTGCCGAAGGCGCAGGTCCGGGAGCGGGCGGTCGCGCTGCTGGACCGGGTGGGCCTCGCCGACAAGAGGGACGCCTACCCGGCGCAGCTCTCCGGCGGGCAGCAGCAGCGGGTCGCGATCGCGCGCGCCCTGGCGATGGAGCCCGCGCTGATGCTGTTCGACGAGCCGACGTCCGCGCTCGACCCCGAGCTGGTCGGCGAGGTGCTGGAGGTCATGAAGCAGCTCGCGCTGGACGGTATGACGATGATCGTGGTCACGCACGAGATCGGGTTCGCGCGCGAGGTCGGCGACTCGCTGGTGTTCATGGACGGCGGCGTGGTGGTCGAGCAGGGCCGTCCGCGCGACGTCATCGAGAACCCGCAGCACCCCCGGACCCAGGACTTCCTGTCCAAGGTCCTCTAGCGCCCGCCGGTGGCCTCTCCCGGCCACCGGGGACCGGGTTCCGGTCGACGGCCCGCCCCTCTCGGGGCGGGC
>NZ_QURH01000860.1 GCF_003428695.1 Actinomadura logoneensis | reverse complement strand
GCCGCCGCCGCGCCCTCCGCCGGCACGCGCGGCGGACCCGGCGACGCGGTGCTGTGGCGGCGCCGGCTGCGGCACGACATCCGGCACGAGCTCGGCACCGTCATCATGCTGGCGTCCGCGGTCGCGGTCGCCGACGACATCGGCCCGGCCAGCCGCGAGCGCGTCGAGCAGCTGCTCGGCGAGACCCGCTGGCTCGACCACCTGCTCCGCCAGCTCGACGAGGAGGGCGAGCCCGACGACGGCGCCGGCGCCCCGTCCGGCCCGGCCCCCGCGCAGCGGCTCCGCGTGGACGAGCTGGCCGCCGAGGTCGTCACCGGCATCCGCCTGGCGACCCCGCACGAGGTGTGCTTCGCGGGCGACGCGGCCTGGGCGCACATGGACGCCGTGGCGCTGTGGCGGGCGCTGCGCAACGTCCTCGACAACGCGTGCCGCGTCGCCGAGCGGCGGGTGAACGTCCGGGTCGGCGTCGAGCACGGCTGGGTCGTCCTGCAGGTGGACGACGACGGCCCCGGGTTCGGCCAGGCGCCCGGCGGGCTCGCCTCGCTCGGCCTCGGCATCGTGCACGACCTGGTCTCCGGCTACGGCGGCAGCCTGGAGATCCAGACCTGCGAGATGGGCGGGGCGCGGGTCCGCCTGCTCCTGCCGTCCGCCCCGCCCCCGGCCTCCGCCGCCGGCCCCGCCGGAAGCGGCGACGCGAGGAACACGATCGACGCGAGGGACGCCGTCGACACGAGGAACACGGTCGACACGAGGAGCACGGTCGACGCGCTCGACCCCGTGGACGACTGGGACGACTGGCGGCCGGTCGGATGACCCCCCGGACGAACCGCACCGACGAGGCGCCCTCGGTGGTCGTCTGCGACGACCACCGGGTGTTCACCGAGTCGCTGTCGCTGGTCCTGGCCGACGCCGGGTACGCGGTCGTCGGGCAGGTGGACTCCCCCGCCGAGCTGCTCGCCGTGCTGCGCGCCCGCCGCGCCGACCTGTGCCTGATCGACCTCAACTTCCCCGGCACCACCGCGCTGGAGTGGATGCCGCGGCTGCGGGCGGTCGCGCCGGCCACGCGGTTCGTGCTGCTGACCGGCTACCTGGAGCCGGCCGTCCTCGCGGCGGGCCTCACCGCCGGGGTGCGCGGGTTCGCGCACAAGGGCCAGCAGGCGGGCGACATCCTCGCGGTGCTGCGCCGGGTCGGCCGCGGCGAGATCGTCGCCGAGCGGGCCGCACCGCGCCGGACGGACGCGCGTCCGGGCGTCCCCGGGCAGAGCCAGGCGCAGCGCGTCGCGCGGTTCCTCACCCCGCGCGAGCGGGAGGTGCTGACCCGGCTCGCGCGCGGCGAGTCCACGCAGACGCTCGCCAAGGCGATGGGCGTCACCCGGAGCACGGCCCGCAGCCACGTCCAGTCGGTGCTCAGCAAGCTCGGCGTGCACTCGCAGCGCGAGGCCGTGATCGAGGCCGCGCGCCACGGCCTGGTCAGCGTCGAGACAGGAGAATGGCTCGCCGGCTGACCCGCTCCGCACCCGCCCCCGGCGCGCACGCTCCGGCCCACTCGGGGTCCACGGCCTGCCGCACTCCGGCGTCCACACCGCGGATCACTCGGGCGTTCACGCCCGGCCCCCTCCGGCCTGCGCGCCTCCGCGTTACCCCGGCCGGACCGGCGGAGGGCCATGGCAGGGCTAAGTGATCTTGCACACACGGTAAACGTGTGCCTAACCCTCCGGTCGGTAGGGTGACCGCACGGAGCCGTCCGGGCCGCTCGTGCGCCCATTACGATCCAGATTCTGAATCTTTCCTGGAACTCTGCCGCATGTTTGCCGAGTTCTCTAAGGGCGCCCGGATACCGGGGTGACGCGTGACCACTAGGGGGACCTGCACATGCTGGGACTGACGAGCTGGGGGCTCCTCGTCCTGCTCCTGGCGATCCTGGCCGCCGTGGTGGGCCTCGTCGTCCTGCGCGGCTGGAACCGGCTGGCGGGCCGGGGGCCGCTCGCCCTCGCCGGCCGGGTCGGCGTGATGGCCGGGGTGCAGCTCGTGATCGTCGCGCTCATGCTGACCGCCGTGAACAAGTACTACCTGTTCTACGGCAGCTGGTCCGACCTGCTCGGCGCGGCGGGCGGCAAGGCGCAGACCAACGACAAGCCGCCGAGCCACCCGAACGCCGCCGCGTCCTCCCAGGTCAAGGTCACCTCGGCGGCGCAGCTCGGCCCCGGCCACGGGCGCACCCCGAGCAAGGACGGCCTCATCCAGCACCTCGACATCGAGGGCGTCCGGACGGGCCTGCGGTCCGAGGCGTACGTCTACCTCCCGCCGGCGTACTTCCAGAAGAAGTACGCCGCCACCCGGTTCCCGGTGGCGCTGTTCATCGCCGGCTACCCGGCCGCCGACCGGCTGACCTGGATCGACAAGGGGCACGTCCCCGAGGAGGCGTTCCTCCAGATGTCGTCCGGCAAGGCCAAGCCGATGATCTACGTGATGATGCGCCCGACCGTCGAGAACGGCTGGGACACCGAGTGCGCCGACGTCCCGGGCGGCCCGCAGGTCGAGACGTTCTTCTCCCAGGACATCCCGGACGCGATCACCCAGACCTACAAGGGACGGGTCGCCCGCGACCAGCGCGGCTGGGGCCTGGCCGGGTACTCGACCGGCGGCTACTGCGCGACGAAGCTGGCGATGCTGCACGCCGACCGGTTCTCCGCCGCGTCCAGCATGGCGGGCCACTTCCACGCGCTGCTCGACACCACCACCCGCGACCTGTACGGCGGCAGCAAGGCCGTCCGCAGCAGCAACAACCTGATCTGGCGGCTGAAGAACCTGCCGCAGCCGCCGGTGTCGATCCTGGTCGCGTCCGCCCTGACCGGCGAGAAGACCTACCCGTCGGCGCGGGGCTTCATGGCGGCGGCAAGGCCCCCGCTGGTCGTGGACAAGTGGATGCTCCCCTCCGGCGGCCACAACTTCAAGGCGTTCCGCAAGTACATCCCTCCCACGATCACGTGGCTGAGCGACCACCTCCAGGGGGAGTGACGTGGAACCGTCGAACCTCTCGTTCATCGGCCTCGCCTGCCTGCTCGCCGCCGTCCTGGGGATCGGCACCCTGTGGTTGTGGCCGCGGCTGTCGGGCGGCGGGCTGAAGCGCCTGGGCGCCCGCACGGTGCTGCTGGGCGTCTCCCAGATCGCGCTGACCCTCGCGATCACCCTGCTGGTGAACCGCTGGTTCGTGTTCTACAACACCTGGGACGACCTGGTCGGGCCCGACCGGTCCAACGAGAAGGTGCAGACCGTCCAGCCGAGCCGGGGCAAGGAGACCACGCTCGGCAAGCTCGTCAGGCGCACGCCGACCACCCTCGGCCCGCGCCGCCCCGGCCGTCCCGCCGACCCCAGGGTGGACGGCCGCGTCGACCGGCTGCAGATCACCGGCGCGACCACCGGCCTGACCGCCGAGGCGTTCGCCTACCTCCCGCCGCAGTACTTCCAGCCGCAGAGCCGGGGCAAGCGGTTCCCGGTCGTGCTGGCGATCTCCGGCGGCCCGGGGGCGTCCGACGACAAGCTCGCCTGGATCAAGCAGGCGCGGCTGCCGGAGCAGGCCGCCAGGCTCACCACCGAGAACCGGGCGCAGCCGGTCGTCTACGTGATGATGCGCTCGGTGAAGGGCCTCACCCAGGCGGCCGAGCGGCCCGCGGGCGGCGGCGCCACCGGCGGCGGCGTGAAGGCCCCGGCCTCGGCGGGCAGCCACCCGGCGTCGTGCCTGAACCTGCCGGGCAAGGGCACCGGCCAGGCGCTCTCCTTCTACGGCCAGGACGTCCCGCTCGCGCTCCGCGAGGTCTACCACCTGCCGTCCGACCACCGGGGCTGGGGCCTGCTCGGCTTCGGCGGCGGCGGCCAGTGCGCGGCGCGGCTGGCGATGACCGACTCGGCCCAGTTCGGCACCGTCGCGACGATCAACGCGAACTTCGACCTGTCCGCCGAGGTCCCGTCCGGGCTCGCCGCCAACGACCTGTCCGGCCAGGGCGGCGGGCGTCCGGGCGACCCGTTCGGCGGCAGCGCCGCCTACCGCCAGCAGCAGGACCTGTACTGGCGGCTCGAGCACATGCCTCCGCCGCCGATCTCCATGCTGCTCACGGCGGGCGCGAACGGGCGCCACTCCGGGCAGGCCGACCGGTTCGCCGGGCTCGCCAGGCCGCCGCTCCGGGCGGAGAAGACGCTCGTCCCCGTCAGCGGCGAGGCGCTCTCCGCCTGGCGCGGCCAGATGCCCCAGATCGCCACCTGGCTCGCCGCCCACCTCCAGGGCGAGTGACCCCCGGGACACTGGGCTGCCCTGAGCGCCCTGATCGGCCCTGGGCTCCGCTGAGCCGAGTACTCCCGCTGGAGTAGCGGCGGTCCCTCCCGGTGGGCGACGCGGGGCGGCTCCGGGCCACCCTAGGGTGCGGGCATGAGCGATCCCGCACCGCCCGCCGCCCCCCGGCGGGCCGCCTTCCGGCGGGCGATATCCCGGCGGGCGACGCCCCGGCAGGCGACGCCTCGGCGGGTGGCCGGGCCGCGGCTGCGTCCGGCGGACTGGCCGGTGTGGGTCGTGCCCGCGTTCCTGGCGGTGTTCCAGGTGGCGGGCACCGAGGGCGCGGCGCACCGCCACTGGGACCACGGCGGCCACCCGATGCCCCCCGCGACGCCCCTGGACGCGCCGGCCTTCGTGCTGCTGCTCGGCGGCCCTGTGGTCCTGCTGCTGCGCCGCCGCGCCCCCAGGACCGCACTGGCCGCCGCCGGGCTCGTCACGGGCCTGTACTTCCTGCGCGGCTACCCCTACGGGCCCGTTCCGGTCTCGACGTTCGTGGCGATCCTGGCGGCGCTGTACGCGGGGCACCGGCGGTTCGCGTGGGCCGGGACGCTCGGCGGCCTCGCCGTGTACTTCACGGCCGCCCGGTTCGCCGGGGACGTGCCGGGCGATCCGTTCCCGGTGCCGCCGCCGGAGACGGCCGCGATGCTCTTCGCGCTGGGCTGGGCGCTGGTCGTGCTGGTCTCCGGCGAGCTGGCGCGGATGCGGGCGCAGAAGTCGGCCGCCGCCGAGCGGTCCCGGGCCGAGCGGGAGCGGCGGCTGGCGGGCGAGGAGCGGCTGCGGATGGCGCGCGAGCTGCACGACGTCCTGGCGCACAACGTCTCCATGATCAACGTGCGCGCGGGTGTGGCGCTGCACCTGCTGGACGACGACCCGGAGGAGGCGCGCGCCGCGCTCACCGCGATCAAGGAGGCCAGCAAGGAGGTGCTGACCGAGATGCGGGCGGTGATCGGGGCGCTGCGCGCGCAGGACGAGTCCGCGCCGCGCACGCCGACGGCGGGCCTGGCCCGGCTGGACGAGCTGGCCGCCCGCGCCCGCGCCGCCGGACTGCGCGTCGAGGCCGCGACCAGCGGGGACGTCCGTCCGCTGCCCGCCGCCTGCGACCTGGCCGCGTACCGGATCGTCCAGGAGTCGCTGACGAACGCGGCGCGGCACGGCGGGCCCGGCCCGCTGACCGTGCGGGTGCACGTGGACTACGGCGGGCGCGAGCTGACCGTCCGGGTGGAGGACGATGGTCTCGGCGCGCCGCCCGTCCCCCCGGACGACGCGGACGCCCGGCCCGGCGGCGGCGCGGACGGCCGGCCG
>NZ_QURH01000857.1 GCF_003428695.1 Actinomadura logoneensis | reverse complement strand
CGGCCCGCTGGTCGTACCGCTCGGCGGGCTGCCCGCCCTCGGGGCGGCGGCGCCGGCCTCGACCGCGCTGCTCGCCCCGGCCTCGCTGTCCACCTCGGCCGCGGGGCTCGCCGCGTCCGCGCTGCGCGTCGTCGTTCGGGGGGTCGGAGAAGAAGTCCACGTCACTCACCCGCTCCGCCGGACGCTCTCGCCGGGGGCTCGCCCGGTCAGCCGTTCCCCGTCCAGGGCCGCCTGGAGCAGGACCGCCGCGGCGGCCCGGTCGACGACCTTGCGCCGGGCCTGCCCGTGCACGCCGCCGGCGCGTAGTCCGCTCTCGGCCGTCACCGTGGTCAGCCGCTCGTCGTACAGCCGGACCGTCCCGGGGGGTAGACGGTCCGCGAGCATCCGGGCGAACCTGCGGGCGGACGCCGCCGCCGGGCCCTCACGGCCCGACAGCGACGTCGGCAGTCCCACGACGACCTCGATCGCCTCGTTCTCCTCGACCAGCCGCACCAGCCGGTCGACGTCCCCCTTGCCCGCCTTCACGGTCTCCAGGGGGGAGGCGAGGACGCCGCCGGGGTCGCAGCGGGCGACGCCGATCCGGACGCTGCCCACGTCGACTCCCAGGCGGACTCCGATCCTCATGCGGCCCCTACGGCTCGTTCGACGGCGGCCAGCGCCTCGCCGATCCTGCCGGCGTCCGCGCCTCCGCCCTGGGCCAGGTCGTCCTTGCCCCCGCCGCCGCCGCCGAGGGTCTTGGCGGCGAGCCCGACGAGCTGCCCGGCCTTCAGGCCGCGCTCACGCGCGCCCTCCGTCAGGGCGATCACGACGACCGGACGGTCCTTGGGCGCGCCCGCGACCATCACCACGGCCGGACGGCCCTGAAGGCGGCCCCGCACGTCCACGGCGAGCTTGCGCAGGTCGTCGGCGCCGGTGCCGTCGGGGGCGCGGTGGCCCACGAAGGCGATGCCGTTGAGGTCCGCGGCCTGCTCGGCGAGCCCGGCCGCGGCCTGCAGCACCTGCTGGGCGCGGACCTTCTCCAGCTCCTTCTCGGCCTCGCGCAGCCGGGTGACGATGCCGGAGATCCGCTCGGGCAGCTCCTCCTTGCGGGTCTTCATCTGCTCGGAGAGCTGGTTGACCAGCACGCTCTCGCGCGCCAGGAAGCGGAACGCGTCGATGCCGACCAGCGCCTCGACCCGGCGCACGCCGGCGCCGATGGACGACTCGCCGAGCACCTTGACCAGGCCGAGCTGCCCGGACCGCGCGACGTGGGTGCCGCCGCACAGCTCGCGGGAGTAGTCGCCGATCTCCACGACGCGGACCTCGTCGCCGTACTTCTCGCCGAACAGGGCGAGCGCGCCCATGGCGCGGGCCTCGTCGATCGAGGTGTGGAACGCGCGGACGTCCAGGTCGTTGATCAGGACCTCGTTGACCTCGTCCTCGACGTCGCGCAGCACGCTCACCGGGACGGCGCCGGAGGCGGTGAAGTCGAACCGGAACCGGCCGGGCGAGTTCTCCGAGCCGGCCTGCGCGGCGGACTCGCCGAGCGCGCGCCGGAACCCGGCGTGCACCAGGTGGGTCGCCGAGTGCGAGCGGGAGATCGCGTGCCGGCGCTCGACGTCCACCTCGGCGTAGGCGGTGTCGCCCGCGCGCGCCTCGCCGCCGCGCACCACGCCGCGGTGCACGATCAGGCCCTTCAGCGGCGACTGGACGTCGCGGACCTCGATGTGCGCGCCGCTCCCGAGCCGGATCACGCCGGTGTCGGCGAGCTGGCCGCCGCCCTCGGCGTAGAACGGGGTGCGGTCGAGGACGACCTCGACCTCGGCGCCCTCGCCGGCGGCGGGCACGTTCGCGCCGTTCACCAGCAGGCCGACCAGCCGGGCCTCGCCGATCAGGTGGCCGTAGCCGATGAAGTCGACCTGTCCGCCCGCCTCGGTGAGCAGGGCGTCCAGGACCGAGACGTCCAGGTTGCCGGTCTTCTTCTCGCGCGCGTCCTGCTTGGCGCGGTCGCGCTGCTCCTTCATGAGCCGGCGGAAGCCGTCCTCGTCCACCGACAGGCCCTGCTCGGCGGCCATCTCGAGGGTGAGGTCGATCGGGAAGCCGTAGGTGTCGTGCAGCTTGAACGCCTGCTCGCCCGCGAGGACCTTGGCGCCCGCGCCCCGGGTCTCGGCGACGGCCGTGTCGAAGATCGCGGTGCCGGTGCGCAGCGTGGAGAGGAAGGACTCCTCCTCCGCGTCGATCACCGTGTGGATGTTGGCGGCCGTGCGGATCAGCTCCGGGTACTGCTCGCCCATCGCCCTGATCGCGACGTCGGTCAGCTCGTGCATGAGCCCGGCGTCCTGCGCGCCGAGCAGCCGCAGGTTGCGGATCGAGCGGCGCAGGATGCGGCGCAGCACGTAGCCGCGGCCCTCGTTGCCGGGGCGGATGCCGTCGGCGACCATCATCGTGCCGGACCGGACGTGGTCGGCGATGACCCGCAGCGACACGTCCGCGCGGTGCTCGCGCCCGTAGGACGTGCCGGTGAGCTTGGCGGCGCGGTCCAGGACCCGCCACAGGGTGTCGGTCTCGTAGATGTTCTCGACGCCCTGCAGGACGGCGGCCATCCGCTCCAGGCCCATGCCGGTGTCGATGTTGCGGTGGGCCAGCGGGCCGAGGATCGGGAAGTCCTCCTTGCCCTCGCCGGCGCCGCGCTCGAACTGCATGAACACCAGGTTCCACACTTCGAGGTAGCGGTCCTCGTCGACGACCGGGCCGCCCTCGCGGCCGTACTCCGGGCCGCGGTCGTAGTAGATCTCCGAGCACGGGCCGCACGGCCCGGGGACGCCCATGGACCAGAAGTTGTCGGCCATCCCGCGGCGCTGGATGCGCTCGGCGGGGACGCCGACCTTCTTGTTCCAGATCTCGGCGGCCTCGTCGTCGTCGTGGAAGACGGTGACCCAGAGCCGCTCCTCGGGGAACCCGAACCCGCCGTCGGACTGCGGCTTGGTCAGCAGGTCCCAGGCGAACGGGATCGCCTGCTCCTTGAAGTAGTCCCCGATCGAGAAGTTGCCCAGCATCTGGAAGAACGTGGCGTGCCGGGTGGTCTTGCCGACCTCGTCGATGTCCGGGGTGCGCACGCACTTCTGGGAGCTGGTCATCCGCTGCGACGGCGGCGTCCGCTGGCCGAGCATGTACGGCTTGAACGGGACCATCCCGGCGTTCACCAGCAGGAGGGTCGGGTCCTCGGCGACCAGGCTGGCCGAGGGCACCACCAAGTGCCCGCGCTCTTCGAAGAACTTGAGGAAGCGGCGTGCGACCTCTGCCGACTCCATATCAGTGGCCATCCTTGTCGTTGACGATCGTGTAACGCGCCCGCAGGACCCGGCGGCTGCCGCGGGGCTCCTCGGGTTCGGGGAGGGTCTGGTCGAGGCCGACCGCCTCCCGCAGCTCCTCCTCGCGCGCCGCGGACTCCGCCCGCACCTCGGCGGCGAAGTCGCGCAGCCTTCGGCCCGCGCCCTGCCCGGCGTGGACGGCCCGGACGGCGACGCCCTCCGGGGACCACTCGCGGGCCAGGCGCTCGACGCGCCGCTTGACCCGGTGCGAGGCGTAGACGCCCGCGCCCGCGCCGACCGAGAGCCAGAACAGCCGCTTCACCGCCGCCTCCCGCCGCGTCCGGAGGTGCCGGAGCCGCCGCGCGCGCCGTTCGATCCGCCGCGCGCGCCGTTCGACCCGGAGCGGGAGCCCTGCGCCGGGAGCTCGGGGCGGCTCGGCGGCCGTTCCTCGCCCGACCGGTTCGCCAGGGCCCTGCGCACCCCGTAGGAGAACGCGGCGGCCTTCACCAGCGGCCCGCCGACGACCGAGGTCATCACGGTGGTGACCGCCGAGACGTTCTGGGTGACCGAGCCGACCTGCTTGGTGATCACGTCGGTGCGGCCGAGCTGCTCGTTGGCGCGGCGCAGGGTGTTGGCCATGTCGTCCATCAGCGGACCGGCCTGCTCGCCGAGGTCGGCGACCATCTCGGTCGCCTCGCCGAGCAGCCGGGCGAGTTTGAGGAGGGTGTAGGCGAGGAAGGAGACCAGCACCGCCCAGAAGACGGCCACGATGAGACCTGCCAACTGTCCACCAGTGAGCATCAGGGCTTTCCGTTCGCTGTGTCGTCTGTACGCGGGTTCGGCCACGGCCGGGCTGGTCTGACTGACCTTACCGTGGTCCGGGCCCGTGGGCGGGCCACCGGCCGCCGCTCCGGCGGAGGATGTCCCGGGCCGCGTCCCGGTTCTCCTCCGGAGGGCGGCCCGGTTCTCCTCCGGTGGGCGGCTCAGTTCTCCTTCGGGCGGGACGTGCCCCGCAGCACCGCCCGGATTCGTCCCAGAACCTCCGTGAAACGAGCCTCCGCGCCGTGCCGGGTGGGCCGGTAGTACTCGCGTCCGTGCACGTTGTCGGGCGCGTACTGCTGCCGGACGACCCCGCCGGGGTGGTCGTGGGCGTACTTGTACCCGGCGCCGTGGCCGATCTTCGCCGCCCCCTTGTAGTGCGCGTCACGCAGGTGCCCGGGGACCGGCCCGGCCAGCCCCTTGCGGACGTCGCCGAGCGCCTCGTCCACCGCGACGACCACGGCGTTGGACTTGGGCGCGACGGCCAGGTGGATCACGGCCTGCGCGAGGTTGATGCGGGCCTCGGGGAGGCCGACGAACTCGACCGCCTGCGCGGCGGCGACGGCGGTCTGCAGCGCGGACGGGTCGGCCATGCCGACGTCCTCGCTGGCGTGCACGATCAGCCGCCGGGCGATGAACCTGGGGTCCTCGCCGGCCTCGATCATGCGGGCGAGGTAGTGCAGGGCGGCGTCGGCGTCGCTGCCGCGGATGCTCTTGATGAACGCGCTGATGACGTCGTAGTGCTGGTCGCCGTCGCGGTCGTAGCGGACGGCGGCCCGGTCGACGGCGCGCTCCAGCACGGCCACGTCGACGGTCCCGCCGTCCCCGGCGACCATCGCCGCCGCCTCCAGGTAGGTGAGGGTGCGGCGGGCGTCGCCGCCGGCGATCCTGATCAGGTGGTCCTCGGCGGCGGGGTCGAGGGCGACCGCGCCGGCCAGGCCGCGCTCGTCGGCGAGCGCGCGGCGGACCACCTCGCGCAGGTCGTCCCCGGCGAGCGGCTCCAGGGTGAGCAGCAGCGACCGGGACAGCAGCGGGCTGATCACCGAGAAGAACGGGTTCTCGGTGGTCGCGCCGATGAACGAGACCCAGCGGTTCTCCACGGCGGGCAGCAGCGCGTCCTGCTGGGCCTTGTTGAAGCGGTGCACCTCGTCGACGAACAGGACGGTCTGGCGGCCCGTCATGCCGAGCTCGCGGCGGGCCAGGTCGATCTCGGCGCGGACCCGCTTGACCCCGTCGGTGACGGCGGAGACCTCCACGAAGCGGCGGCTGGTGACGTGGCTCACCACGGTCGCCAGGGTGGTCTTGCCGGTTCCGGGCGGCCCCCACAGCACCAGGGACATCGGCGCGTCGCGCTCCACGAGCTGCCGGATGGGGGTGCCGGGGCCGAGCAGGTGCTGCTGGCCGACCACCTCGTCCAGGGCGCGCGGACGCATCCGGACCGCGAGCGGCCGCTGCGCGTCGGCCGCGGCGCCCGCGCCGTTCTCCGGCCGCGGGTCGGGGCCG
>NZ_QURH01000858.1 GCF_003428695.1 Actinomadura logoneensis | reverse complement strand
GGACCGCCACGCGTGCCAAGCACGCCCGCGCCGAGCACGCGCGTGCCGGGCACGGGCGCGCCGCCGCGCCCTGGCGGCCCGCCTGGTCCGCCCTCGGGCCGCGCAACACGGTCCTGGCCAGCGACTTCGCGCCGGTCAGCGTCCTGCTGGCAACACACCTGAAGACCGCCGCGAAAGCGCCCCGCACCAAGAGCGTCCACGCGTGGGTCACGGGGCCGGGCGGCTGGAAGCGGGATCTCGCGCTGAAGCTGTGGAGCGGGCACTCCCGCACGGACGGCACCTGGTCGAACCGGCTGTCCCTGCCGCCGGAGGCACCCGCCGGGAACTACAGCGTCGGCTTCCTCGCCACCAACAGCCGGGGGCAGCGGGCCTGGCGCGGCTCGGCCGCCTCCTTCAGCGTCAGCAAGACCAGCCACGTGCCGCTCGACGTCTCCCCGACCGGACCTCTCCAGATGACCTCCAGCGGACGTGAGGTCGTCGCGAAACTCTTCCGGCCCGCCCACACGTCCAGCGCGTACGCGACGTTCACCGGTCCCGACGGCAGGATCCTGAACGCCGGGTTCAGCCTGGTCTCCGGCAACGTGGACTACGGCATGTGGCAGGCGACCCTGCAGATGCCCGCCTCGGCCGCGCCGGGGACGTGGCGCATCAGCACCTCGTACGCGACCGCGCCCGGCAGCGTCTGGAACGCCGGGCCCGCGACCGCCGTCGCGCTCCGGCAGACGTCCGCGTTCACCGTGACGGCCAGGCCCACCAGGATTCGGCGCGGCAGTCCGGTGGTGCTGTCGGGGCGGCTCACCGGACGCCTGCCGAACGGCGCGTACGGCGGGCTCGCCAGGCGCAGGCTGCAGCTGATGTTCCGGTGGAACGCCGGCGGCGCGGGTCCGCAGCGGATCAACGGCGTCACCACCGACGCCAAGGGCAGGTTCCGCGTCTCCGGATACGCGGCGCGCAACGGCTGGATGTGGCTGACCTGGGCCGGAGACCCCCTCTACCAGGCCGGAACGAGCCGCACCTTCTGGATCACCATCAAGTGACGCGGCACGAACGGCGAGGGAGCGCGGCTACCGGCCGCGCTCCCTCTTCTCTGCGGCCTCCTCAGCAGGGGTGCGGCCCCGGGCGGGTTCCAGGACGCCGGTCTCGGTGATCAGAGCCGTGACCAAGCGGGCGGGGGTCACGTCGAAGGCGGGGTTGTGCGCGCGGGCGCCGGGGGGCGCCACCGGCGTGCCCCCGTTGGCGAGGATCTCGGCGGGCGCACGCTGCTCGATGGGGATGCGGGCGCCGTCCGGGGTGGCCAGGTCGACGGTGCTCCAGGGCGCGGCCACCAGGAACGGGATTCCGGCGGCGGCGCAGGCCAGGGCCACGGCCAGGGTGCCGACCTTGTTGGCGGTGTCGCCGTTCGCGGCCACGCGGTCGGCTCCCACGATCGCGGCGTCCACATGGCCGCCGAGGATGGTCCCGGCCGCGGCGCCGTCCGGCTGGACGTAGTAGGGGACGCCCATCTGCTCCAGCTCCCAGGCCGTCAGGCGGGAGCCCTGGAGGAGCGGACGGGTCTCGTCCGCGTAGACCGTCTCGACGCGGTCGCGGGCGTGCAGCTCGCGGACGACGCCCAGGGCCGTGCCCCACCCGGCCGTGGCCAGCGCGCCGGCGTTGCAGTGCGTCAGCAGGCGCAGCGGCCGGTCGCCCGTCCGGGCGGTCAGCCAGGCCGCGCCGTGGCGGCCGATCGCACGGTTGCCCCGGACGTCCTCGTCGAGGAAGGCCAGAGCTTCGGCCAGGACGGCGTCGGCCCCCTCGTCCACCAGCGGACGGACCCGGTCGACTCCGGCCGCCAGGTTGACCGCCGTGGGACGGGCCTCCCGGATGCGGGCGATCGCCGCGTCCCGGGTCGTGGCGTCCCAGCTCTCGCGGTCGGCCTGGCGCAGGGCGACGACGACGCCGAGCGCTCCGGCCACCCCGAGGGCGGGCGCGCCGCGCACGACGAGCCGCTTGATCGCGTCCACGAGGTCGTCCACGTCGGCGACGTCCCGGTACTCCAGGCGCGCGGGCAGGAGCGTCTGGTCGATCAGCCGGAGGGAGTCGCCGGTCCACGCGATCGGGGCGATGTCTGGAGTCATGTGCTCATTTTTGCGCGCGCCTGTGAGCCGCGACACGTTCGCGGCTTCCGCAGCGCGCGGAGCAGTAGCGGCGGGGCGCTCCCCGGCCGGTCATGGCGAACGGCCTACCGCAGGTGGGAGACGCGCACAGGCCGCCCGGGACGGACTTGCGCTCGGCGAGGACGACCGCCAGCGCCAGCGCGGACGTCGCGGCGAACCACTCGGCCCAGGACGCCTCGTCGCCGCGGTCCGCGTGGAGGTGCCAGGCGGTGCCGTCGTGGGCGCTGAGCCTGGGCGGGGCGGCGTATTCGGTGAGCAGTCCGTTGAGGAGCCCGGCCGCCGTTCCGACGTCGGGCGCCGCGAAGACGTCCCAGAGCCGGTCGGCGACGGCCCGCAGAGCGGTCACGTCGTCGTCGGTGATCCGCGGCAGGGTCGGCTCCCCGTGCGCGTGCAGGAGCGCGGCGACGGCCGCGGCGTCGGCGCCGTCCAGTCGCAGCGCGCCGGTCAGGGCGGCGGCCCGGTCGGCGGTGTCCGATGGCCGGTTGATCATCGTCCCCTCACTATGTTACGCCTTTAATATGATAAACCGTTACGGCGGCGCGGCGGCCTACTTCGCCGGAGCGCTGAGCGCCCGGACGGCCGACGAGATGTCGGCTCCGGCGCTCCTGCTGCTCGGCATGACCGTACTCGGGCCGGACCGTCCGGCCTCCCTGCTGTTCGCCGCGCTCACCGCGGCGTCCGCGGTGGGCGGCCCGCTGCTCGGCGCGCTGATGGACCGCTCCCCCCATCCCGGCCGGCTGCTGGCCCTGGCCCTGGCCGCCTACGCGGCGGGCCTGGCGCTGGTGACCGCCGTCCTGGGGCACCTGGCGGTGGCGATCGCCGTGGCCCTCGTCACCGGGCTCCTCGCGCCGTCGCTGTCGGGCGCCTGGACGCCGCGCCTCGCCGACGTGCTGCCGGAACGCCACTTGGGGCGCGGGCATTCGCTCGACGCCGCGACCTACAACGTGGCCTCGCTGGCCGGGCCCGCCGCCGCCGGCCTCATCGCGGGGATCGACGCGTACTGGGCGATGGCCGTGACCATCGGGCTGCTGCTGCTGGCCGTCCCGGCGGCCCTCGCGCTCCCCCGGCAGGAGCCGCGCCCGTCCGCCAAGCTCACCTCGGACCTCAAGGCGGGCTTCGCCGCCATCGTCCGCGCGCCGGGGCTGCGGCGGATCACGGCGGCGTCCATGATCGCCTTCGCGGGCATCGGGATGCTGGTCGTCTCCTGTCCGCCGCTGGGCGAGCAGCGGCTCGGCGGCGCGGGACACGGGGGGCTCCTGCTGTCGCTGCTGGCCGCAGGCGCGATGGCGACCACCGCGGTCACCGCGCGCTGGCCGCCGCGGGGCCGGCCGGAGACGGTGTTCGCCGTCGCGGGCACGGGCGTCGCCGCCGGGCTCTGCCTGCTCACCGCGGCGCCGAACGCGGCGGTGCTGCTGGCGGCGGCGGTCCTCACCGGAGCCGGCGAGGGTCCCCAGCTGGCGGCGGTGTTCGACATCCGGCACCGGGACGCGCCGCCCCGCCTGCGCGGCCAGGTGTTCACCACCGGGGCGAGCCTCAAGATCACGGCCGGGGCGGTGGGAGCGGCGCTGGGAGGCGCCCTGCCCCTCGCCCTCGCCCTCGTCCTCGCCGCGACCGCCCAGCTGCTCGCGGCGGCCCTGCTCCTCAGTTCAGGACGCGGACGGGCTCGCCGGCGAGAAACGCCTCGATGTCCTCCAGCGCCCCGGCGAAGTAGCCCCGATAGTTGTCCTGGGTGACATAGCCGAGGTGCGGCGTGGCGAGCAGGTTCGGCAGCGTCCGGTACTCGTGGTGCTCCGGAAGCGGCTCGATGTCGTAGACGTCCACTCCCGCGCCCGCGATGCGCCCCTCGCGCAGGGCGTCGGCGAGCGCGTCCTGGTCCACCACGGACGCGCGGGAGGTGTTGATCAGGTAGGCGGACGGGCGCATCCGCCGCAGCTCGTCCGCCCCGAGCAGCCCGCGCGTGCGCTCGCCGCCCTTCACGTGGACGGTCACGAAGTCGCTGGTCTCCAGCAGGTCGTCCAGCGCGGGCAGGCGACGCGCCCCGGCCTCGGCGGCCCGCTCGTCGGTGAGGGCGGGGCTCCAGGCGACCACGTCCATCCCGAACGCGGCGCCGACCCGCGCCACCCGGGAGCCGATCTTCCCCAGGCCGATCACCCCGAGGCGCCGTCCGTGCAGGTCGGTGCCGATCGTCTGCTGCCACGGGCCGCCGGTGCGCAGCGCCGCGTTCTCCGGGACCACGTGCCGGGCCAGGCCGAGCAGCAGCGCCCACGTCAGCTCGGCGGTGGGGTGGGAGGCGCTGGGCGTCCCGCAGACGGTCACCCCCTGCCGGGCGGCGGCGTCGAGGTCGATCGAGGCGTTCCGCATCCCGCTGGTGACCAGGAGCCGCAGGTTCGGGAGCCGCGCGAGCAGCTCCTCCCGGAAGGGGGTGCGCTCGCGCATCGCCACCACGATCCCGCAGTCGCCGATCCGCTCGGCGAGGCGTTCGGGGTTGGGCTCGTGGCCGCGCAGGAACCGGACATCGACCCGTGACCCGACCCGCGACCAGTCGGCCAGGGACTCCGCAACGCCCTGGAAATCGTCGATGACGGCACATTTTATCTTCATTTCGACCACTCTAGTCCGCCCCCTCGGAACACTCGCTGACCTGGGGTAACTTGACAATGGTCGAACTCGTGTTCGAGATTGGCGGAAGCAAGGAGGGGAGGCGGCGTGGCGGACGGGTCGGCGGCCCCGAGCCTGCCGCCGCATGCCCTCCCGCGGGACACGCTCGTGCGCGCGGGCGGGCCGCGGGTGCCGGTGCTGCCCGCGCTGCGGACGCTGCTTCCCGGCGGCCTCCGACCCGGTTCGGTCGTCGGACTGGACGGTGCGGGAGCGGCGTCCCTCGGCGTCGCGCTGGTCGCCGGAGCGTCGGCCGAAGCCTCTGTCGGATCCGGCGGAGCTCCTGTCGGCTCGGCCGAAGGCACGGGTGTCCACCTGAACGGCGCGGCAGGCGACGCGGCGGCGGACGGGGGGACGAACGGGTGGTGCGCGGTCGTCGGCATGCCCGAGTTCGGGGTGCTCGCCGCGTGCGGCATGGGCGCCGACCCGCGCCGCCTGCTGCTGGTGGACGATCCGGCGGAGCGCTGGCCCGACGTGGTCGCGGCGCTGGTCGAAGCCGTGAGCCTGGTGCTGGTCAGGCCGCCCGAGCGGCCCGCGCCCCCGGTCGTCCGCCGCCTGACCGCCCTCGCGCGCAAGCACGGAAGCGTCCTCACCCTCACGGGTCCCGCCATGGCGGCGTGGCCCGGGGTCAGGCTGCGGCTCGCCGTCACCGAGTCCCACTGGGAGGGCCTGGGGGACGGCCACGGCGTGCTGGGCGGTCGCCGCGCGCTCGTCGTCGCCCAGGGCCATGACGCGCCGGGGGCCGGACGCCGCGAGTGGCTGTGGCTGCCCGACGCCGCCGGACGCGTCGCGCCGGCCGAG